>NZ_DASVWK010000760.1:0-15792 GCF_036389735.1 Archangium sp.
CCAGGGGAGGCTCGTCACCGGCGAGTTCCTCCCCGCGCGCGAGGAGCGCCAGGTGGCCACCGTGTCCCTCTCCGAGGCGGAGCGCGAAGCCAAGCGGCGGATGCTCGCGTGCTACGCCACGCAGGCCCGGGGGCTGGAGGATGTCACCGTGGGGCAGGAGTGCTACCGGGTCGCCCCCCGCTATGACTTCACCCGGCCACCGCGCGAGGGGACGCTCCCGTACGAGTCCCGCGGCTGGCGGATGACGGGCGCGCGCTGGCGGGAGCTGGCCCGTCTGGCCCTGGAAACCCTGAAGCTTCCGGAGACACCATGGCACTGAATATCGACACCGGCGTACCCGGGCTCCAGCCCGCCCGAACCTCCACTGCCCTCGAGGAGCAGGAGGTGGGCTCGCTCCGGGACCTGGAGGCACTCCAGGGCGAGTGGCGCTGGTTGTGGGCCCGCTGCCCCGGTGCCCGCGCCACGCAACGGCCGGAGGTGCTGCTGCCCTGGTACCGGAGCACCGACGCCTCCCTCTCGTCGCGGTCGCCCTGGGGGTTGGCGCTGCGCAGCGAGGGACGACTGGTGGGGCTCGCACCGCTCCTCGTCCGCGAGGAAGCGGGGGCACGCGTGGTGCGGCTGCTCGGCGAGGGCCTCTCCGACTACCTGGACGTGCTGATGGATCCGGAGCTGGCCCCACACGGCTTGCGGACGCTCTTCGACTGGCTCGGCCGGAACGCCGCGCGCTGGGACACGTGCGTCTTCGAGCAGTTGCGCGAGAACTCGCCCCTGCTGCGCACCCCCCTGCCCCCGGGCTGGGGCGAGCGTGCCGAGGCGCGGGAGGGCACGTACTACCGACGCAGCCTGTGGCTCGCGCCCGGGGACTCGATGTGACGCGGAGCGGCTGAGTGCTGGAACACCGGGTGGAGAACTGGCTGGAGCTACAGGACGCGCTCTTCTCGGGCTCGTGGAACCCGGAACTCCAGCGCTTCCGGCCCACGCTCGCCTTCCGGGGCGTGCCCGACGCGGGCCATGACCTGGCCACCAGCCTCAACCGCCGCGGCGGCAACTATTCCCGGCAGGAGAACGTCATGCTGCGCGCCTTCCGCAAGTACGCGCGCGGCACCACCACCTCCTGCGTGTCCCTCTGGGACTGGCTGTCGCTCGCCCAGCACCACGGGCTGCCCACGCGCCTGCTGGACTGGACCTTCAGCCCCTACGTGGCGCTGCACTTCCTCTCCGAGGACCCGGACCTGTACGATGTGGACGGCGCCGTGTGGTGCGTGGACTACCGCGAGACGAACCGGCTGCTGCCCCGCCCCCTCAAGGCGCAACTGCGCGAGGAGGGCGCCGACGTCTTCAGCGCGGAGATGCTCGCCCAGGTGGCCGACAACCTCTCCACCTTCGACCAGCTCACCCGCCACACCTTCGTGCTCTTCTTCGAGCCGCCTTCGCTCGACGAGCGCATCATCAACCAGTTCGCCCTCTTCTCGGTGATGAACGACGCCTCGGCGCGGCTGGACTCGTTCCTCGAGAACCAGAAGCGGGGCGTGCGCCGGCTCATCGTCCCCGCGCGCCTCAAGCAGGAGGTGCGCGACAAGCTGGACCAGGCCAACATCACCGAGCGCGTGCTCTTCCCCGGCCTGGACGGGCTCACCCGGTGGCTCCGGCGCTACTACAACCCGAAGCCCCCGGGCGCCCCCCTTCGCTAGTAGTGGTAGGCCCGCCCGTCCGTCTCCGTGGGCAGACGCTGGCCCTCGGAGACGCGCCCCTCCAGCATCACGCGCTTGTCGGCCGCGCGGCTGACGCCCCCGAGGATGAGGGTGAGCGCGATGGTGACGAAGAACACGAGGAAGGCGAAGCCGAAGATGGCCAGGGCCGCATATTCAGGCATGA
Organism: Archangium sp.; assembly: GCF_036389735.1. GTDB lineage: Bacteria > Myxococcota > Myxococcia > Myxococcales > Myxococcaceae > Archangium. The sequence goes on from NZ_DASVWK010000760.1 coordinate 1,876, forward strand.
GGTGATCTCCTTTCCCCTCAAGCTAGGGTCGCTCGCGGAGCCGCACCTCCACCGCTCGCTCCCTCGCTCCCCCTCCATCCCGGGCTTGCCGTCTCCCCCGACTCTCCAGACCTTGAGTCTCGGGTCCAACACACCATTCGCACCGGAGGTCGTACGACATGCCTCGCAAGCCCCAGGAAGAGAACCCCACGATGCACGGGGACGCCAAGATGAGCGAAGAGACCCGCAAGGAGCTCTTCGGCAAGTCGGAGAAGGAGTCCGCGCCCGACGACGCCGAGGGCAAGCAGCGCGAGTTCAGCGGGCCCTCCCAGAGCGGCAGCAAGGACAGCTCGGGCAGCGACAAGCACAGCTGAGCGGATGAGCGGATGAGCGGGGAGGCGGGTGCTCTCGGAGCATCCACTCCCGCCCGGCTTCAGCCCCGCAGCTCCTGCAGGACCCAGTCGCGCACGCGCAGGAAGACGCGCTCGGCGTCCTCGTCCAGCACGTGTCCCGCGCCCGGGAGGAGCTCCAGGCCCTTGCGCCCCCGCGCCCGATCGTAGATGGAGAGCGAGCAGCTCGGCGACAGCACCGTGTCCGCCAGGCCGTGGATGAGCAGCAGCGAGCGCGGCGGCAGCTTCGCCACCGCCTCCGTCCCGTGGCTCTGCGGCGCCAGCCCCACCACCGACGCCACCCACGGCGACCGCGCCGCGGCGTCGATCATCACCGCCCCGCCGAACGAGTGCCCCACCAGGGCCACCCGCTCCAGGCCGCGCGCCACCAGGAAGTCCACCCCCGCGAGCACGTCCCGTACCGCCTCGGACAGGTCCGTCGGGTTGCGGTACTTCACCCGGAGCGTCGACAGCCCGTGGCGCAGCAGCTCCTCACCCAGGCGGGGGAAGAGCCCACGCGCCGGCGTGTCGAATCCACCACCCACGCCCCCGGCCAGCAGCACTCCCGCCCTGGCCCCGGGGGCCTCGTACAGCAGCACGTCCAGTGGCCCCCACCGGGTCCCGAGTCTGTGTGCCCACGGCTCCTCCCCCGAACCATCCCGCGTCATTCGACCCTCTCCGTCCGTTCCTCCTCGACGTGCCCCCTTGCCACCCAGGGTGGGCATGGGTGACTGGCCGTGAAGTCATGGAACAACGGGCGGGAAGGCGAAAGGTAGACCCTCCCCCTGCTCCTCTTCGAGAGGAAAAGGGGGAGCCGCGCGCTGGGGAATTTGATCAGCTCTTCGCGGTGGGCGGGTGGCGTGGCAGCTTCAGCCAGAAGCACGTGCCCTCCGCATCCGTGGAGCGCACCTGCAACGTGCCCCCGTGGGCCTTCACGATTTCATGCGTGATGTAGAGCCCCAGCCCCAGCCCTGAACGCGAGCCCGAGCGCGAGCCCTCCTGCCCCCGCACGAACGGGTCGAAGATGTGCGACATCCGCTCCGCGGGGATGGGCGAGCCCAGGTTGTGCACCTCCACCCGCACCCCTTCCCCCTCGTCACGCGCCACCACCCGCACCACGCTCTCCTCCGGCGAGTACTGCACCGCGTTGCCCACCAGGTTGGACGCCGCCTGGGCGATGCGGTCCGCGTCCCACTCGCCCCACCCCGTGCCCGCCACGTTCAGCTCGAAGCTGCGCTTGGGGTGCGCCACCTCCAGCTCCTCCACCACCTGCCGCAGCACCTCGTGCACGTTCATCCACGAGCGCTGGAGGGTGTAGCCCCCACCCAGCCGCGTGCGCGTGAAGTCCAGGATGTCGGAAATCATCCGCGCCATCCGGTCCGCGGAGATGGAGATGCGGTTGACGGCCTTGCGCTGGGGCTCGGACATGCCCCCGTAGCGCAGCAGCAGCGCCGCGTTGCCGGAGATGGCCTGGAGGGGGTTGCGCAGGTCGTGCCCGAGAATCCCCAGGAACTGCTCGCGGAACACCGCCGTCTGCCGCGCGGCCTCCTCGCGCTTGAGACCCTCCTCGGCCCGCTTGCGCTCGATGGCGTAGCGCAGCGCGCGCACCAGCAGCGGGCCCGTGGCCTGGCCCTTCACCAGGTAGTCCTGCGCGCCCGTGTGCACCGCCTTCATCGCGAGCTGCTCGTCATCCGTGCCGGTGAGCACCACCAGCGGCAGGGCCGGCGCCGCCTGCACCATCCGCTCGATGTTGGACAGGCCGTGACCGTCCGGCAGCGACAGGTCCAACAGCACCACGTCCAGCCCGGACTCGGCCACCTCCGTCACCGCCTCCGCCAGGCGCGTCACGTGGCGCACCTCGAAGCGTACGGACGTCACCTCCCGCAGCTCCTCCTGAAGGAGCCGGGCGTCCCCGAGGTTGTCCTCCACCAACAGCAGCCGCAACGGTCGACCTTCGTCCACGCTCATGGCCCCTCAATCCCCCGTCGGCAGTCGCACCACCGACAACCAGAAGTCGTCGATGGAGCGCACCACGGAGATGAACTGCTCCAGGTCCACCGGCTTGGTGATGTAGCAGTTGGCGTGCAGGTCGTAGGTGCGCAGGATGTCCTCCTCCGCCTTGGAGGTGGTCAGCACCACCACGGGGATGCGGCGCAGCTTCGCGTCGTCCTTGATCTCCGCCAGCACCTCGCGCCCGTCCTTCCTGGGCAGGTTGAGATCCAACAGGATGAGGTCCGGCCGCGCGGAGTTGCCGTGGGGGCCCTCGCGGCGCAGGAAGGCGAGCGCTTCCACCCCGTCGCGCGCGACGGAGAGGTTGTTCCTCACCTTGCCCTCCTTGAGAGCCTCGATGGTCAGCCGGACGTCGCCGGGGTTGTCCTCCACCAGGAGGATTTCAATGGGGCGTCCGCGGGTGTCATCACTCATGAAGTCGTGCCCTGGGATGAAGCGGTGGGGACCGCCGGAAGGGTGAACCAGAACGTCGTGCCCTGGCCGGGCTGCGAGTCGAGGCCGATGCGGCCCCCATGCCGCTCGACGATCTTCTTGCAGATGGCGAGACCGATGCCCGTACCAGGGTACTCCTCCTTGCCGTGGAGTCGCTGGAAGATGACGAAGATGCGCTCGTAATACTGGGGCTCGATGCCGATACCGTTGTCCTCCACGGTGAAGCGCCACATGGGGCCCTCGCGCTCGGCCTCCACCAGCACCCGGGGGGCGGTCGGGCCGCGGAACTTCAGCGCGTTGCCCACCAGGTTCTGGAAGAGCTGGATGAGCTGCGTCTCGTCCACCATCACCGACGGCAGCTTGCCCTGGACGAGCGTGGCGCCCGCCTCGTCCACGGCCGTCTTGAGGTTGGCCAGGGCCTTCTCCAGCGCGCGGCCGGAGTCGATGGGCTTGAACTCGTGGCCACGGGTGCCCACGCGCGAGTAGGCCAACAGGTCCTGGATGAGCCGCTGCATGCGGTTCACCCCGTCCACCGCGTAGGCGATGAACTCGTCGGCGTCCGTGTCCAGCTTGCCCTTGTAGCGCCGCGCCAGCAGCTGCGTGTAGCTGGCCACCATGCGCAGCGGCTCCTGCAGGTCATGGGAGGCCACGTAGGCGAACTGTTGAAGCTCCTCATTGGAGCGCGCCAGTTCCTGGGCATGGGACTGGAGGGACACCTCGGCGCGGCGGCGCTCGACGCCCTGGGCGATGGCGTCCGTCACCGTGGCCAGCGTGGCCAGGGCCTCCTCCTCCAGGGGCTGCTGGCCGTAGACGACGAGCACCCCCACGAGCTGCCCGCGCACCAGCAGCGGGGTGCCCAGGAAGGACACCAGCCCATGGGCTTGCGCCCACGCCCGGGAGCGCAGCCGGGGGTCCTCCTGCACGGCGTTGACGAGCAGGGGCTGGCGCGACTCGCCCACGATCCCGACGAGCAGCTGCCCCAGCTCCGTCTGGGACGGTTGCTTGGAGAAAGGCGCGGCGGGGCCGGCGTTGCCCTCCAGCGTCAGCACCCGGGCCTCGCGCTTCCACTTCCACACCTGCACCAGTGGCAGCACCGGCAGGTTGCGCACCATCGCCTCGGCGCACGCCTGCATCAGGCTCGAGGGGGTGTCCTCGCGCGACAGCACCTCGCTCACCTCGGCGCGCAGGGCCTCGAGCCGTCGGGCGCGCTGCTCGCTCTCCAGCCGGCGCGAGGCCTCCTCGGCCTGGCGCTGGGCGGTGATGTCCGTGCTGGTGCCCATCCACTCGCGCACGCTGCCGTCGGGGTTGAGCACGGGGACGCCACGCGACACGGTGATGGCGTAGCCACCCTCCGCCCGCTGCAAGCGCATCTCCACCTCGTAGGGCTGCTTGAGCGCCCGCGCCGCCTCCCAGCCCCGGCGCACGCGCTCCTGGTCCTCGGGGTGGATGACGGCCAGCCAGCCGAAACCCTTGTAGTCCTCGCGCGACTGCCCGGTGAAGGCCCGCCAGGTGGGGGAGTCCTCCATCACCTCGCCATCCGGCCGCATCACCCACACGGCCTGGGCGCTGGCGGACACGAGCGAGCGGAAGCGCTCCTCGGCGCGGATGGCGTTGGTGTAGAGGCGCGCGTGCTCCACCGCCAGCGCGGCGCGGGCGGCGAGCTGCTCGGCGAAGGCCACGTCCGCGGGGGTGAAGCGCCGGCCGGACTCGGCGGTGACGAGCTGGAGCGCACCGAAGGTGCGGCCCCGCGCGGACAGGGGCACCATCACGGACGAGCGCAGGCCCAGCGCGCGCGAGATGCGCAGCAGCTCCGCGTCTCCCTGGCTGGCGGTCACCAGCACCGCGTCGGAGATGTCCGGGAACACCAGGGACTGCCCGGTGCGAATGACCTGGTACACGCTGTAGGGCCGGCGCGGATCCGGTGGGTAGCGTCGGCGGAGCTCGTCGGCCAGCGCCACCTTCGACGGGTCCACGTGCGCCACGCCAAGCCGTTGGGCGACGCCCTCCTCGTCGAGGATCTCCAGCGAGCACCAGTCCGCCAGCCGGGGCACCGCCAGCCGGGTGAGGGCCGCCAGCGTCGTCTCGTAGTCCAGCGAGGAGCCGAGCAGCGCGCTCGCCTCGGCGAGGAAGCTCAGCCCGTCCGCGGCGCGTTTCTGGTCGTCGATATCGGTGCAGGTGCCGAACCACTTGACGATGCGACCGCTGGCGTCGCGCACGGGGTGGGCCCGGCCGAGGAACCAGCGGTACACCCCGTCATGGCGCCGGCAGCGGTACTCCACCTCGTAGGACTCGCCGGTGCGCACCGAGTGCTGCCAGCGCTTCGCCGCCTCGGGGACGTCGTCCGGGTGGAAGGGCATCCGCCACCCCTCGCCCTGGGTCACCGCGAAGGAGGTACCGGTGTAGTCGTACCAACGCTGGTTGAAGTAGTCGTGGAAACCATCTGGCCGGGTCGTCCAGACGAGCTGGGGGATGGCCTCGGCGAGCTGCCGGAAGGAGTCCTCCCCCGCGGGATGGTTCAGGGTTTCGTTCAGCGACGTCTGCACGTCCGGGACGCGGCGCTCGGTTGGATTCATGAAGGGGGCTGGAGACCTTAACAGGCCAGAACAGCCCGGGACGGCGGGCCCCATCCGCTCCGGGTCGGCTTTCCACCAGCGGACACTCCTTATAAGGAGGTCGTCCGCGTGGACGGCGGCACGCGGAGCCCCTGCCCGCCCGCTCCCCCAGCGCCACGCGGTCAACACCCGACTCCCAGGCGAGTGGCGCGGGGCGCGCGGGTGGGACACAGATACGGGATGTCCTGGCTCCTGCCCTGCGCGCTGCTCCTGTCGCGGACCCCGGCCCCCGAGACGACGGTCGTCGCGCCCAAGGTGCCCACACCGCTGAGCCGCACGCCGGCGGCGGTGAGCATCGTGGAGGGCGAGGATCTCCAGGAGGGACGTCCCACGCTGGGGCTGTACGAGGGGCTGGTGGCGACACCGGGGCTGGTGGTGCAGAGCCGGAACAACCCGTCCCAGGACTTGCGACTCTCCCTCCGTGGCTTCGGGGCGCGCTCGGCGTTCGGCATCCGGGGCATCACCGTGCTGGTGGACGGCTTTCCGGAGACGCTGCCGGACGGGCAGACGAACGTGGACAGCCTGGACCTGGCGTCGGCGGCGCGTGTCGAGGTGCTGCGGGGCCTGGCCTCGTCGCTGTACGGGAACGCGGCGGGCGGGGTGGTGAGCATCACCACGGAGGACGGCCCGGATCGGCCCTTCGTGGAGGCGCGGACAGTGCACGGGGATGAGGGCCTGTGGAAACTGCACGCCAAGGGCGGGGGCAAGAGCGGGGACGTGCGCTGGCTGGTGAGCGCGTCGCGGCTGACGCTGGAGGGCTGGCGGCGGCGGTCGGGCACGGAGCAGGTGCAGGTGAACGGGAAGGTGGGCTGGACACCGGATGAGCGCTCGGAGCTGACGGCGGTGCTGTCGCTGGTGGACGCGCCGGATGCGGGAGACGCGGGCGGGCTGACGCGGGAGGAGGTGGAGGAAGACCCGAGGCAGGCGGCGCCACTCAACCTGCGCTTCCACGCGGGCGAGTCGGTGCGACAGGGCCGGGTGGGGCTGACGTACCGCCGCCGCCTGGGGGAGAACCACGAGGTGGAAGCGCGGGGCTTCCTGGCGCTGCGCCGCTTCCAGAACGCCCTGCCCTCGGTGGTGGTGGCGTTCGACCGGACGTTCGATGGGGTGTCGGTGCGCTACGGCAACCGGGCGCCGCTGCTCGGCCTGCGCAGCCGCTTCACGGTGGGGACGGAGCTGCAAGCCCAGGCGGACCGGCGGAAGAACTTCGACAACGTGGACGGCCTGCCCGGGAGCACGCTCCAGCTCGACCAGGACGAGGACGTGACGGCGCTGGGCCTCTTCGCGCAGGAGGAGCTGGAGCTGCGCGAGCGCCTGACGCTGGTGGCGGGGGTGCGCTACGACCTGTCGCGCTACGCGGTGACGGACTTCCTGAAGGAGGACGGGGAGGGGACGGGGACACGGACGTTCCAGCAACCCACGGGGCGACTGGGGCTCATCTGGGCGCCGAGGCCGGAGGTGTCGGTGTTCGCGAACGTCTCGCAGTCCTTCGAGACGCCGACGACGACGGAGCTGGCGGTGCCGCCGGGGGCGGGCGGAGGGCTGTCGCGGGAGCTGAAGCCGCAGCACTCGGACGGAGCGGAAGTGGGGGCGCGCGGGCTGCTGTGGGGTCGGCTGCGCTACGACGTGGCGCTGTACGCGGTGCGGGTCCGGGACGGGCTGGTGCGCTTCGAGGACGAGCGGGCGCGAGCGTACTTCCGCAACACGGGGCGCTCGCGGCACGTGGGCGCGGAGGTGGCGCTGGAGGCGAAGGTGACGGAGGCGCTGCGGGTGCGCGCGGCGTACAACGCGCTGCGGGCGACCTTCCGCGACTACGCGCCGCGGGGGACACAGCTCCGGGGGAAACAGGTGCCGGGGATTCCGGCCCACCAGGTGGGAGCGGAGGCGGTGTACCGGCACGCGAGCGGGGCGCTGGCGGCGGTGGAGGTCTTCAGCACGGGAGGCCTGTACGCGGACGACGCGAACACGGTGCGCGAGCACACGGCGTGGGTGGTGAACGCGAGGCTGGGGCACCGCTTCCGGATGGGGGCCTTCGAGGTGAACCCCTTCCTGGGCCTCCAGAACCTGCTGTCGGCGCGCTACAGCGACAACGTGCGGGTGAACGCGAGCCGGGGGCGCTACTTCGAGCCGGCGCCACCACTGACGGTGTACGCGGGAGCGGGCCTCTCACACCGCTGGTAAGCCCCTCGCGCCCTGCCCTCCCATGACATAAACACGGACCCATGACCGCCCCCGCCTCGAACCCGCTGCTCTCGGACCGCGACGTGGACTTCCAGCTCTACGAGGTGCTGGACCTCGAGTCGCTCTGCCAGCTCCCGGCCTTCGCGGACCACTCGCGCGAGACGTTCACGCTCTTCCTGGACAGCACGCGTCGCTACGCGCGGGACGTCCTCTTCCCCACGTACCGCCTCATGGACAACGAGCCGCCGACGTTCCGCGATGGCCGCGTCCACGTGCACCCGCTGATGCGCAAGCTGTACCCGCAGCTGGTGGACCTGGGCCTGCTGTCCGCCACGCGGCCCACGGACGTGGGAGGCCAGCAACTGCCCCTCACGGTGTACTCGCTGGCCTCGGCGTACCTGATGGCGGGCAACTTGAGCGCCTACGGCTACATCGGACTCACCAGCGGCGCGGCGCACCTCATCGAGGCCTTCGGCGACCCCGCCCTCAAGGACCTGTTGATGTCCCGGATGTACCAGGGCGAGTGGACGGGCACCATGGCCCTCACCGAGCCGCAGGCGGGCAGCAGCCTCGCGGACGTGCGCACGAAGGCCACGCCTGTCGGGGACGGCACCTACCGCATCACCGGCTCGAAGATCTTCATCAGCGGCGGGGACCAGGACTTCACGGAGAACGTGGTGCACCTCACGCTGGCGCGCATCGAGGGCGCACCCGCCGGGGTGAAGGGCCTGTCGCTCTTCGCGGTTCCCTCGCGGCGGCCCGAGGGCGGACGGCTCGTGGACAACGACGTGCGGGTGGCGGGCGTCATCCACAAGATTGGCTGGAAGGGCCTGCCCAGCCTCGCGCTCAACTACGGCGAGGGCGGGGACTGCCGCGGGTGGCGGGTGGGCGAGGCGGGCAAGGGCCTGGCCCACATGTTCCAGATGATGAACGAGGCCCGCATCATGGTGGGCCTCAACGGGGTGGCGACGGCCTCGGTGGCCTACCACGAGTCCCTGGCCTACGCGCAGAGCCGGCCGCAGGGGCGCCCCGCCGGGGAGAAGGACGCGTCGCGACCGCAGCGCCCCATCATCGAGCACGCGGACGTGCGGCGGATGCTGCTGCGGCAGAAGGCCATCGTGGAGGGGGGCCTGTCGCTGCTGGCGGCGGCCTCGTGGTACGCGGACCTGGCGGCCCACGGGAAGACGGAGGAGGAGCGCAGGCGCTCGGGGCTGCTGTTGGACCTGCTCACGCCCCTGGCGAAAACGTTCCCCGCGGAGAAGGGCTTCGAGGCCAACACGCTGTCGGTGCAGGTGCACGGCGGCTACGGCTACTCGAGCGAGTACCTCCCCGAGGCGTGGCTGCGCGACCAGAAGCTCAACAGCATCCACGAGGGCACCACGGGCATCCAGGGGTTGGACCTGCTGGGGCGCAAGGTGGTGGCGGCGGGCGGCGCGGCGCTCCAGGCCTTCGCAGAGGAGATAGGGGCCACGGTGGAGCGGGCGCGTCGGGCGGGCGTGGATCCGGCCTGGGGCGAGGCGCTGAGCCAGGCGACACAGGAAGTGGTGGCGCTGACGATGGAGCTGGGCGCCGCGGGCATGGCGGGCGAGGTGGAGCGGATGCTGCGCCACAGCGCGCACTACATGGAGCTGTTCTCGGCGCTGGCGGTGTCGTGGCGGTGGCTGGCGCAGGCGGCGGCGGCGCGCGAGGGCCTCGCACGGGGCGGAGGCGGCCAGGACTTCTACGAGGGCAAGCTGGCCGCCGCGCAGTACTGGCTCCACACGGAGCTGCCGCGCGTCTCCATCCTCGTGACGCTGTGCCGCTCGGGAGAGGACTCGTACACGCGGATGCGGCCCGAGTGGTTCTGACATGACCGTCTCGTTCCACCTGTGCCAGCCCGGCCGTGGCGCCTCCTGCGGGGCGTGCTGCGGCCTCTACAACTTCCGCGACCACTCGCGCGCCACGCTCACCGAGCGCCTCGCCGCGCAGACCGACGCCGTCCGTCCGCTCCCCAAGGAGCCCGAGGCGTACCAGGCCGCCGCCCGCGCCCTGCTGGAGGCCCGCACGCCTCCCCTCTTCCCCGCCGTGCGCGTCTGCCCGCTGCTGGGCTTCCTCGACGCGGAGCACACCCAGGTGGGCTGCCTCGGCCACCCCAGGGTGACGGGCGGCGTGGACCTGCGCGACTGCGGCGTCTACCGCGCCGACATCTGCGAGACCTTCACCTGTCCCTCCTTCACCTGGCTCACGGACGCCCAGGCGCGGCTCATCCAGGCCGCGTGCGCGGACTGGTACCTGTACGGCCTCGTCATCACCGACGTGGAGTTCGTCCGCGGCTGCCTGCGCCTGCTCGAGTGGGAGCTCGCCGGACCCGTGAACCCCGAGGCCCTCCTCGCCCGCCCCGAGGCCCTGGAGGCCGTGCGCCAGCTCTTCGCCCTGAAGGAGACCGCGCCCGGCCGGGGCACCCACGCCGCCGTCTTCGGCCGCTTCACCCCGGACACCGAGGGCGAGCCCGTCTCGCGCACGCTCGACTACGCCGCCCTGGGCGCGCGCGCCGCTCCCGAGGACGAGGTGGTGCTGTGCCTCGGGTACGTGCCTGTCCTCCTGGAAGAGCTCACCCGGGCGCGGGAGCTCGTCCACGCGCATGTGCGGGCCGTGGCCCTCGCCCTGGGGGCGTGACGCCATGGACAACCTCACCCATGGGTTGCTGGGCCTCGCCCTCGGCGCGCTGCGCCGGCCCGAGGCTCCCGCTGGCGCTCCGCTCTCCCCCACCGACAAGGCCGTCCTGCTCGGCTCCGTCCTCGCCTCCGAGCTGCCCGACCTCGACACCCTGCTGCCGGCCGCCAACTCCGTCGACCACGCCCTGCGCGCCCACCGCGGCCTGTCCCACGCACTCGCCTTCGCGCCCCTCGTGGCCCTCACCGCCACCGCGCTCGCCCTGCTCGTCTTCCGCCGCGCCCGCTTCCTCCCCGTCTACCTCTCCAGCCTGCTCGCGCTCGTCGTGGCGCACCTGTTGCCGGACTTGTGGACCGGCTGGGGCACCCGGCTCCTCCTCCCCTTCTCCGACCAGCGCCTCACGCTCGATTGGACGATGGTGGTGGACCCGCTCGTCACCCTCCCCCTCCTCGTGGGCACGGTGTGGGCCTGGCGTCGTCGGGCACGGTGGCGCGGGGCCCTGCTCGTGGGCCTCGCGTGCTCGGCCGCGTACGTGGGCATGCGCGGCGTCCTCCAAGCCACGTTGACCTCCCGGGTGCGCGAGGCCACGCCGGGTGCGGAGCGGGTGCAGGTGTTCCCCGCGTGGCTCTCGCTCACCACGTGGCGCTACGTGACCGTCCTCCCCTCCGAGTACGTGGCCGGCACGGTGTCCCTCGGGGGCTCCCCGCATGCGGAGCGCCGTCTGCCTCGTCCCGGCCCGGATGCGCTCCCCGCCAACGTGCGCGCCGTGCCCACCGTGCACGAGGCCCTCGCGTGGGCCCGCTTCCCCGTCATCTCCTCCACGCCAGTGGCGGAGGGACGCACGGTGATCCGCATCGGTGACCTGCGCTACCACCTGCACGGTGAGCCGACGCTCGCCTTCGTCCTGGAGCTGGGACCGGACCTCGCCGTGACGGAGGCCCGACTGGAGCGCGGTGGAAGTGCGCGGGAGCTGCTCGAGCGCTGGCGGGGAGAACCCAAGGGGCGGAGACCCTCACCCTGACCCTCCTCCCGAAGGCAGAGGGGACGCTCGCCTGCCTTCCGTGTCTCGCACCACACGGAACAGGGCTTCGGGGCGCAACTTGCCGCATCCGTCCTGGGTCCCCACCTTCCCCCCGGCGGGCGAGTGTGGGGGGGCGGGATGCCGAGATGGGCGATGGGGTTGGGGCTGGTGGGGTGGTGTGTCCTCTGTTCGGCGGGATGCCGGAAGCCGGAGCCAGCGATCGCGGTGCCCGTGGCTTCCGCGCCCACGGTCGTCTCCCCGGCTCCACCCGAGGCCCCTCCTGTCGTTCGTACCGTCGCCGTCGTCGACCTGGAAGCCCTGGCCGTCCCCACCGCCGAGACCCGGAAGGCCGAGCCGCCGGCCGAGGCGACTGCGGCGGACGAGGAGCCACCGCCCTCGCGGCTGGTGGAGACGGACTCCGAGGCGTGGGAATGGTCGGAGCGCCGGACCGTCCGCACCACTTCGGAGGACGAGAACGAGGATGAGGACAGGGCGTGGGTGCGCGCGGCGGCCGAGGCGGCGCGAGCCATTGACACGAGCGGCTCCGCCACCCGGCCCCTGGATCAGGTCACCATCGCCACCAGCTCCGTGGATGGCCGGGTGAAGCGCGTGCGCCCTGGCACCATCGAGGTGAGCGACCGCGAGGGCAACGTCTACGAGCTGCACATCGACGGTCGCAGCCGGGGCCTGCGCCGGGGGCGCCACATCCCGCTCAAGGCCATCACCGAGGGCATGTCGGTGCGCGCCTCGTTCGATCTGGTGGGCGACGGTGAGAGCCGCGCACGCGACATCGAGGTGCGGCGGTAGACTGCCCCTACTCAAGGGGCTGTGATGGTCTTCACGAATCATTCAGGGCTTGTAGGAGTCGTGCTGGTGGCGCTGCTGAGCGCGTGTGCGCGCAACGTGCGCCCCGAGGTCCCGCTTCCTCCGCGCGTCACCGTGGAGCAGATCGCCAGGCTCATGCCTCCGGACGAGAAGGACCGGGAGGGCTGGGCGCAGGACGTGATGGCGGCGCTGGAGGCGCACCGGCTGTACCCCTCGGCGGAGGCGGTGTGCTCGGTGCTGGCCGTCATCGAGCAGGAGTCCGGCTTCGAGGCCAACCCGGCGGTGCCGGGACTGGCGCGCATCGTCCAGGATCGGCTGAAGGCCTACGCGGACAAGCTGGGCCCGCTCGGGGGTCCGGCGGTGAAGGCGCTGCTGGAGGGCAAGGCGCCGGGGCAGACGCAGACCTTCGAGCAGCGCCTCAATCAGGTGAAGACGGAGCGGGACCTGGACCGCGTCTTCCGCGAGCTGCTGGAGTACTACGAGACGGAGTACCCGAAGACGTACACCGCGGCGCAGCTGGCGAGCGCCCTCTTCAAGTCCTCGCGGCTGGAGGACCTCAACCCCATCACCACCGCCGGCTCCATGCAGGTGAGCGTGCGCTTCTCGGCGGAACTGGCCGGCGGAGACGAGCAAGCGGAGCGGCGGGTGCGCGAGGAGCTCTACACGCGCGGCGGCGGGGTGTACTACGGCACGGCGCGGCTGCTCGGCTACGAGGCCCACTACGACGACCCCATCTACCGCTTCGCGGACTACAACGCGGGCTTCTACGCCTCGCGCAACGCGGCGGTGCAGGCGCAGGTGAGCCGGCTCACCGACATCAAGCTGGTGCAGGACGGGGACCTGCTCGCCTACGACAAGCAGGACGAGCCGGTGGACGAGGACAGCAACTCCCTCAAGGCGCTGCTGGCGTTCCGGCAGCGGTACGCACCGGAGGACTTGAGCGAGCGTCGGGTGCGCAAGGACGCGCTGAAGGAGAAGGAACTGGCCTTCGAGGAGACGGACACGTGGAATGCCATCAAGCGCGCGTACCAGGAGGAGACGGGCCAACCTCCCGAGTACGCGCGGCTCCCCACCGTGACCATCCGCAGCCCCAAAATCAGTGGGGATCGCTCCACGTCGTGGTTCGCGCAGTCGGTGAACAAGCGCTACCAGAAGTGCCAGGCCCGCTACGCCGCCCTGCCGAAATAGGGCCCGCTATGGCTTCGGAGCGAAGTGCGGATCGGTGATGCGCATCTCCGTGACGGTGCCGTACTTGCGCGCCACGGTCCGGATGGACGAGGCCTTGCCGATGAGCACCACGGTGAGGTCCTCGCGCGAGGGCATCACCCGCTGGATGGCGGCCTGGATACGCGCCTTGTCCGCGCCGGCCACCTTCGCGGCGAAGTCGTTCACGTCGCTCGCGTCCAGCCCGTAGAAGGCGAGCTCGGTCAGCTTGTTGGCGATCTGCCGGCCCGTCTCCAACGTGGGCGGGAACTGGCCCAGCACGTACTCCTTGGCGGAGGAGAGCAGGGCGTCGTCCATGCCCTCCTGGCGATAGCGGGCGAGGACGTCCAGCGCCATGTCGAGCGCCTGCTCGGTGGACTCCGTCTTGGTGAACGAGGAGACGGCGAAGGGCCCCGCCTGCGTCTGGGCGAGCACCAGCGAGCCGGCGCCATAGGTGAGGCCGGACTTCACGCGCAGCGCCGTGTTGAGCAGCGAGGTGAAGCGGCCACCGAGCACGGTGTTGGCCAGGTTCACGTCCACGCGCGCGGGGTCCGTGCGGGCGATGCCGGTGTTGCCGACCCAGAAGTACGTCTGGGTGGCGTCCGGCTTGTCC
>NZ_DASVWK010000761.1:0-7316 GCF_036389735.1 Archangium sp.
GACCTCGCACATGTCGGTGTTGGAAGCCGGGTAGACGGGGCGATCATTCTCGGGCGGCGCGATGGCCCGGCCCTGCGCGTCGATGTCCCACAGGTAGCGCCGCTCGCGGATGCCCGTCTTCTCGAGGATGCGCTCGGCGGACCAGCCTGGAAAGGCCGCGGCGAGGCGCGCGTTGCTGATGGCCCGGGAGGGCACGAAAGCGCCGGCGCCTATAACGCGCACAGTGTTCATGTTGAATGTCCGCTCAGAGGTGGGTTCACCTGGTGCACAAGGCACAACCCCGAGGTGACCGGAAGCCGTCACGCCACAGGAGCCTCTGAAATTATAGGGTCTTCGAGCGGATGGGAACTTCATCCCCGCGCGGGGAGCCCCCGGTTGCCGGACGCTGGCGGCGAATCGAAGTAGCGCTGCCGGTCGTAACCGTTGTTCCTGGAATAAAACAGTCAACTCCTACGGGTTCAGCAGTCCACGGGATAGGTCACCCGCACGTGGGAGCCTGGTGCCGGCACCGCGCCCTTCTGGAAGAGGATGGAGTGGGTGGCCCCGTCATAGGTCCACCCGGTCTTCACCTCGACGCCATCCACCCGAACCTCGATGCGCGAGGTGTCCAAGGGCCTCTCGGAGAGCGGGAAGCCGCGGGTGGAGGCGGAGATTCTCTCCGCGGTCCGCTTCAGTGAGTCGGCCCAGTGGGGCGTGCAGATGCTCTCCACCACGCCGCCCGTGGCCTCGGCGAGCTGGATGTAGCGGTTGCCGGAGCTGCTGGCCTTGGGGCAGGAGCCCAGGTCCTTGGGCCCGGCGATGGCGGAGAAGATGACCTTCGAGGCATCCCCGCCCTTCAACCCCAGGAGGAACGTCTCGTAGAAGGACACCGGCTGCGTGGAGAAGTCCTCCTCGTCCGTCACGGCGATGATGGCCAGCTTGGCGTCCTCGCGCAGGAAGCCGGCGTTGCCATCCGCCCCCTGCGGCGTGCGCGCGTCGTCCGAGTTGTAGACGAGCGGATCCGACAGGGCGCGGTGCATGGCATCCAGGCCCTGCTCGTTCCAGTGGCACACGCCCACGTTGGTGTTGCGCGCGAAGACGGACGCGGCCGCCGGCGTGGTGGGGGTGATGATGCGGGGCGAGGAGTTGTCCACGGGGAAGAGGCGCCCGTTCTCACCGCCCTCGGCCCCACCCGGGCACACCGCCCACCCACCCGAGGAACGCTCCAGGCCCGTGGTGGTGACGCCGATGTGGTAGTCCACGCCCGCGGAGGCCGCGTGGGTGAGGAAGGCCGTGAAGTTCTGCCCCAGGCTCTGCTGCTCGTCCATCATCGAGCCCGAGTTGTCCACCACGAACAGCACGTCCACCTTGGCCTGCGCCTGCTGGACGAACTCGTCCGTCTGTTCGTTCTTCAGCTCGCCCCGGCCCACCAGGCCCACCGTGTAGGGCGAGCCCGAGCCCAGGTCGAAGCGGAGCGCCGCCGCGTCCTCCCCGTCGTTGCGCGGCTCGTACGACACCTTGATGCGCGTCTGGCTGTGGGCGGGGAGCGTCGCCGGGAAGAAGAGCGGGCTGTCCAGCTTGAAGTCCCCCGCGTCGCCCTCGGTCGTCAGGCCCGCCACCATCGTGGGCCCGGGGCACTTGTTGTAGACGATGAGCTCGCGCTCACGCGGGCCGCAGGCGAGCCGGAGCAGGCCGAAGTCCAGGCTGGTGGGCTGCACGGAGAAGCAGCCGTTGGCGCCCAGACCGCGCAGGGGAACCATCATGTGGCCGTTGGACGGGTGGTTCACCCAGCCCTCCGCCATGCCGGTGAGTTCGCCCTCGGAGCCCGGCTTGAAGCGCACCAGCAGCAGGGCGCGCTGGCCCGGTTTGAGCACGGAGTTGCCCTTCTTCTCCGCGGAGAAGGACGCATCCGAGCCGTCGGCGACCTGCATCCCGGCCAGGTAGCACTCGGTGGCGCCGGTGTTGCGCACCGCCGCGGCGAGCGTCACCTCGGAGCCCACCGGCACGTTGCCGAAGTCCAACTCGGCCGGCTCCAGCTTGTACTGGCAGGGTGAGAACACCTTGCCCGTGCCCACCACCTTGAGCACCTCGGTGGAGGTGCTGCGCCCGATGAGCACCTTGGCGACGAGCTCCGCCTCGCCCTCCCCGCTCCCGGCGCGAGGCCTGAAGGTGAGGGGCACGGAGACCGACTGGCCCACCGGAATGGGCACGCTGGAAGCCGCCTGCGCCAGCAGGAAGTAGCCGCCCTTCTTCGTGGTGAGCTTCAGCTCGCTCAGCAGCACGTCGGTGCGGCAGCGGTTGAGGACCTGCACCTCCCGGGTGGCGCTCATGCCCTCGGCCACCACGCCGAAGTCGAGCGGCTGCGGCTGGAGCACCACGCACGAGGCGCCGCCCTCGCCCGAGAGCGCCACCTTGGGCCCCGGACCGCTGGTGCCCTCGGGCCGCACCTCGAGCGCCAGCCGCGCCTCGCGCACCGGGCCCGCGCTCTTGGGCGAGAAGGCCACCCGCACCTCGACCGTCGCACCCGGAGCGAGCACGTTGCCCGAGAGCACGGGGGCGCTCACCACGCGGTAGGCACCGCCCATGTCGTCGAGCAGTCGCGCCCCGCCGTACGTCATGGGCTCGGTGCCCTGGTTGCGCACGGTGATGCGCTCCTCGGCGGTGGCGCCGATCGGCACCCGGCCGAAGTCCACTCGCAGCGGCGTCACCTCCAGCCGCGAGGCGATGCCCGTGCCCGCCAGCGTCACCACGGTGGGCTCGCACGTGGCGCACACCACGGCCACCCGCGCCAGGGCCTGCGCCGCGCCCAGCCGATCCGGATGGAAGGACACCGGCACCCGGCGCTCCTCGCCCGGCTTGAGCACGAAGGGCACCCCGGCCTCGCTGGAGCCGAACTGATCCGCGTCCGAGCCGTCCAGGTCGATGCGCACCGGGCTGTCCACCCGCGAGGCGTTGCGCACGTGGAGCTCGCGCACCTCCACATTGCCCAGCTCCACGTTGCCGAAGTCCATGGCACGCGAGGCCACCTCCAACCAGGCCTTCACACCCTGGCCCGACATGCCCACCTGCGCCACGCCCTCCTTGCCCACGTTGTCGGCGTCGGTGAGCACCTCCAGCATGCCCTGCACCTTGCCCTCCACGTCCGCCGTGAAGCGCACCTCCACCTCGTGCTCTCCACCCGCCTTCAGCTCGAAGGCCTCGAAGGGCACCACCTCCATGTTGGGCAGGTTCGCCGTCGCCCCCTGCACCCGGAAGGGCGCGCGGCCCCGGTTGGACAGGCGGACCTTCATCGTCTTGGAAACGCCTACCGCCGAGAGGCCGAAGTCCAGCGTCTCAGGCGTTGCCGCCAGCCCCGAGCGGGCCTGGTGCGATGTCGGGCGATCGCATCCCACCCCGACCAGGGCCATCATGCACACGGCCACGCACACCCAGCGAAATCCAACCATCGCAGCCTCCACGAGGCTGGTGATCGCGAACCACCCGCGCACTCACCAGCCACACCTGGGGTGAGGGCTCTGCAACCCTGGGGCCCAAGGGGAAGCCAGACGCCCAGGGAAGGGACAAGCCGTGGATCTCCTGGGAAAAAGATTGGAACAGGCGAGAAGCAACCTGCCCACCGGATGCCCCCCGTTTGAAAAGATTGCCGGAGTGCCCGCCAGACAACGGGTAAAAACCGGCACCCGCACGGAGAGGAAGGGGAAGCCCGATCTTCCCGTTCAGGTGGAAGGCCGGGAGGCCGGTACGAGCAGGCGAGGAGCCAGGCCCGTTCCCCACAGCACGCCCCCCATGCAGACGAGCGAGCCCACCACCGAGAGGGGCTGCATGGGTTCACCCAGCAACAGCGCGCCCAACAGCCAGGAGAAGGCGGGGGTGAGCTGGGTGGTGATGCCGCCCACCGCCGTCGAGGTCACGTGGGCCATCGCGTAGGTGAAGATCATCTGCGCGGCCACCGAGGCCAGCCCCATGCCGAGCAGCGGCGCCAGCATGTCCCCGCTCACGGGCCGCCAGTCCTGAATGGCGAAGGGCAGGCCGAACAGCAGCCCGAAGACACAGAAGGACAGGAAGATGGAGGAGGCGTCGGTGTCGTGGCGCAGGGCGCGCAGGGCGATGACGGCCGCGCCGCTGAGGACGGCGGACAGCGCCCCGGCCCACGCACCCACTCCCAAGGTGAGGCCCACGCCGTCCTGCACCGTGCTCCAGATGACGAGCCCCGCGCCCACGGTGGTCGCGGCCAGCCCGGTGGCCAGGTACCCGTTCACCTGCTCCCCGAGGAGGAAGATGCCCAGGATGGCGGCACAGATGGGCCAGCAGGCGTTGAGCAGCGTGGCGGGCCCCACCGCGAGCCGGTCGATGGCCACGAAATAACAGTAGACGGAGCCACCTCCAAAGAGGCCTCGCAGGACCCACAGCCGGGGGCGCCCCATGCGCGGCCTCGTCCCGGTGAGGGGGTAGTACAGCGCGAGGAAGACGAGGCCGATGGCGAAGCGCGCGCACACCACCTGCCCCACCGACAGGCGGCCCGCCACCGAGCGCGCGCAGAAGGCCATCACCGCGAAGAGGAAACTGGAGATGACGAGCAGCGGCGAGCCGCGCAGGCGCTCGGGGATGGGGGGCATGTGCGCCGCACCCTATACCAATACCCGGCACCCGGCGCCCGCCCGCCTGCCCGCCTGCCGGTGGTGGGATTCGCCTTGAAAATCCATCCGTTCAGGACCATTCAAGCCCCGCGCGTCGCATCCCCCCCACCTGCGCGCCCTTTCAGTGGTAGATCGCGCCCCCATGTCCGAGCCCGACGTCATCTCCATCCGCGGAGCCAAGGAGCACAACCTCAAGAACATCTCCCTGGAGATTCCGAAGAAGAAGCTGGTGGTGTTCACCGGCGTCTCCGGTTCCGGGAAGAGTTCGCTGGCGTTCGACACCCTCTATGCCGAGGGCCAGCGCCGCTACGTGGAGAGCCTCTCCGCCTATGCCCGGCAGTTCCTCGGGCAGATGGAGAAGCCCAAGTACGACACCATCCGCGGCCTGTCGCCCACCATCTCCATCGAGCAGAAGGCGGCCAGCAACAACCCCCGCTCGACGGTGGGCACCGTCACCGAGGTGCACGACTACCTGCGCGTGCTCTACGCCTCCGTGGGCGTTCAGCACTGCCCCAACTGCGGCAAGCGCGTGGGCAAGCAGAGCGCCCAGCAGATCGTCGACACGCTGATGGGCTCGCCCTCGGGCACGAAGCTCCAGGTGCTCGCGCCGGTGGTCACCAACCGCAAGGGCGAGCACAAGGACATCCTCACCGAGGCGCAGAAGCGCGGCTTCTCGCGCGCGCGTATCGACGGGAAGCTCAAGAGCCTGGAGGAGCGCATCGAGCTGGACAAGAAGTCCAAGCACGACATCGCGCTCATCATCGACCGGTTGGTGATCAAGCCGGAGGTGAAGCAGCGGCTGACGGACTCGGTGGAGACGGCGCTGCGCGAGGGCAAGGGCATGCTCATCATCACCGATGAGACGGGCAACCCGGCGAGCGACCGCATCATGAGCGAGCTCAATGCCTGCCACGCGTGCGGCCTGTCCTTCGGCGAGCTCAGCCCCTCCTCGTTCTCCTTCAACAACCCGCTGGGCATGTGCCCGGACTGCAACGGCCTGGGCACCAAGGCGGAGATGGACCCGGACCGCATCGTTCCGGATCCCTCGCGCAGCCTGCGCGAGGGCGCGGTGGAGCCGTGGGCCAGCGGCATGAACAAGGGCGAGGGCTGGACGGCGGACTTCGTGGAGAGCCTCGCCAACGCCTTCGGCATCGACCTGGACGCGCCCTACGCGAAGCTGCCGGCCAAGGCGAAGAAGACCCTCATGTACGGCGCCGAGGGCAAGCGCTTCACCGTCCAGTGGGGCGATGGCGGCCGCTACGAGATGGAGTGGGAGGGGCTCGTCAACAAGCTGATGCGCGGCTTCAAGACGACCACCTCCGAGGCGATGCGCACCTACTACCAGAAGTTCTTCAGCGACAAGCCGTGCCCCACATGTGACGGGGCGCGCCTGAAGCCGGAGAGCCGGGCGGTGAAGGTGCACGGGCGCTCCCTCGTGGAGCTGAGCCACCACACCATCGGCGACGCGCTGCGCTGGCTCAACGGGATGGAGCTGACGGAGACGGAGCGGAAGATCGCCACCGAGCTGCTCAAGGAGATCCGCAGCCGCCTGGGCTTCCTCCAGGACGTGGGGCTCGCGTACCTGACGTTGGATCGCACCGCGTCCACGCTCTCGGGCGGCGAGAGCCAGCGCATCCGCCTGGCCTCGCAGATGGGCAGCGAGCTGACGGGCGTCATCTACATCCTCGACGAGCCCTCCATCGGGCTGCACCAGCGCGACAACGGCAAGCTGCTGGGCACGCTCAAGCGGCTGCGCGACCTGGGCAACTCCGTGGTGGTGGTGGAGCACGACGAGGAGACGATGGAGGAGGCGGACTGGCTCGTGGACTTCGGGCCGGGCGCGGGAGAGCTGGGGGGCCAGGTGGTGGCCGCGGGCACCCCGGCGCAGGTGATGGACAACGAGAAGAGCATCACCGGCGCGTACCTCTCCGGTCGCAAGGAGATCGAGGTCCCCGATCGGCGGCGTGCCCCCGGCAAGGCGAAGGTGTCCATCCAGGGCGCCAAGGAGAACAACCTCAAGGACGTGACGGTGGACATCCCCCTGGGGCTGTTCGTGGCCGTCACCGGCGTGTCCGGGGCGGGCAAGTCCACGCTCATCAATGAGATCCTCTACCCCGCCGCCGCGCGCGCCTTCTACGAGAGCCGCGAGGTGCCCGGAAAGCACAAGGCGATCACCGGGCTGGAGCACCTGGACAAGGTCATCGACATCGACCAGCGGCCCATTGGCCGGACACCGCGCAGCAACCCGGCCACATACACGAAGGTGTTCGACGCCATCCGCGAGGTGTTCGCGCTGACGCAGGAGGCGCGGGCGTTCGGGTACACGGCGGGGCGCTTCTCCTTCAACATCAAGGGCGGGCGCTGCGAGGCGTGCGAGGGCGATGGCGTGAAGCTGGTGGAGATGCACTTCCTGGCGGACGTGTACGTGCCGTGCGAGGTGTGCCACGGCAAGCGCTTCAACGACGCCACGCTGCGGGTGCTCTACAAGGGGAAGAACATCGCCGAGGTGCTCGAGATGAGCGTGCGCGAGGCGATGCTGCACTTCGGGGCGCACAAGGACATCATGCGCGTGCTCCAGACGCTGGAGGACGTGGGCCTGGGCTACATCCGGATGGGGCAGAGCTCCCCCACCCTCTCCGGCGGCGAGGCGCAGCGCATCAAACTGGCGCGCGAGCTGGCGCGGGTGGCCACCGGCCGCAC
>NZ_DASVWK010000762.1:0-5341 GCF_036389735.1 Archangium sp.
CCCTGCTCGGCACGACGGGCTGCATGTTGGATACGAATTCCAACGACCCGGACCCGTGCGATCCCAACCCCTGCACCCAGAGCGGCAAGACCACCTGCGCCAGCGAGAACGGCAAGGCGGTCTGCCTCTGCGCTCCGGGCACCGTGCCGCGACCCAGCGGCGTGTGCGAGACCGTCAGCGCCGCCAACTGCGCCGAGCACCCCGGCGACACCTCCGAGCCGGATGACTGCCTCTCCCGCGCCGCCGCCCTCACCGCGGACGGCAGGCAGCGCCAGCAGAGCATCGACCCCATCGGCGACTACGACTTCTTCAAGCTGGATGGCCTCGCGCGCGAGCTCTACTCCGTCACCGTGGAGCCCGGGGGCTCGCTCATGCCCCGCGTGGACGTGTTCGATCAGCAGGGGGTGTGGCAGGGCTCCCAGGACGGCCGGCCCAAGGCCCAGCTCATCTTCAAGGCCCGCGCCACCGCGCCCTACTACGTGCGCATGAGCCACTCGCCGTACGATGCGTCCGCCGCCACCGGCCCCTACGCCCTCACCTTGAGCTCGCTGGGCCAGGATGACTACGGCGACAACTCCACCGAGGCCACCTCCCTCACCCCCACCATCGTGGACTCCAGCGGCAGCACGGTGCCCTACCGCAACGGCAACATCCAGTACTCCGAGGACGAGGACTGGATCGCCATCGCCGCGACCCAGGGCACCACCTACCGGATCGAGTTCGAGCCCAACCGACTCATCCCCGCGGTGGCCGCCTTCACCCGCGAGGACACGAAGCAGCCGTTCCTCACCATCCGCAACTCGTGGGTGGAACTCAAGGCGGCCACCACCACCACGCTCTACGTCGACTTCTACTCGCCCACCGGAGCCGAGACAGGAGCCTTCGGCTTCCGGGTGTTGAGCTTCCGTTAGCGCAGCGTGATGACGTCCTGGTCCAGCAACTGGGCCAGGACGCGCAGCGTGTCCAGCCGGGACATGCCGGACACGGAGAAGAGGGCCTCGCAGCTCATCCTCCCGTCCAGCCGCGACAGCACGAAGCCCGCGCGCGGATCCAGCCGCAGTTGCATCAGCTCCTTGGGCGACAGCCGCACCGCGGGCACCCGCTTCAGGTCACCCAGCTTCTCCTCCAGCGAGGCCTGCTGCGCGCGCGCGCAACGCTCGCGGGCCGCCGCCACCCTGGGATCACCCGGAGCCTGCTCCTCGGCCTTGCCCAGCAGCGCGAGCGCGCTCGAGGCGTCTCCCAGCGAGAGCAGCTCCTCCACTCCTTGCAGCAGGGTGGAGAGGTCCTTGACGGGCGCCACCTGGGCCACCGTCACGGGCGCCTGCCCCAGCAGGGGCACGGGCGTGAGCGCACGCACGGCCACGGCCGCCCGAGCGGGCGCGGGAGCCGGAGCGGGCTCCGGCTCCTCGGAGAGGAAGTCCAGCACGTCGGCGGTGATGCCCGGACCGGCGACGCTCGGGGCCGCCACCGCCTGCTCCTGCTCATCCAGCAGGATGATGCTCACCTCGGGCTCGGGCTGAGGCGCGGGCACGGCCATCACGGGCCGAACGGGAGCCGGCGCACTGGCGCGAGCGGTCGCGAGCTTCGCGAGCCACTCCTTCGCCCGGCGGTTGGCGGGGTCATGTGACAGGGCACGCATGAACAGCCGACGGGCACCGGCGTCATCACCACCCAGGCGCAGCCACAGGCCGGCCTCGATGAGCTGGTTGGCCCGGAGGACGTCATGACTTGGGCCCGGGTCGATCCCAATGGCGGCTTGCGACGCGATCATCGGACCTCCAGAACAGAGCCCTTTCGGGGGAACTCAGGAAAGCGCATCAACTTGCGCAAATCGTAAGTCCGGCATCCGGTCGCGTCAAACACCTTCGATGGATTTTTTCAGAGCGGAAACAACCGTTCTCCCTTGAATCATCTTCTCGGATTTCGAGGATTGGAGAACACTTGCCCCCGAGGGGCACTCCCGGAAAGTGAGAGTGCACCCCAGGGCAGCGCGTGCGTTCAGGACTTCAGCGCGCGCTCGACGATGCGCAGGCCCTGGTCGAGCTCGTCATGGGTGACGAAGTAGGACGGGGCGAAGCGGACCGTCTTCTCGCCGGCGGCGTTGACGAGCAGGCCGTACTCGCGGCACCGGGCGATGACGGGCGCGGCGTCCTGGAAGAGTTCCAGGCCGAGCAGCATGCCGCGACCGCGGGCCTCCTTGATGAGGGTGGGCAGGCGGCTCTGGATCTCCCGGGCGCGGGTGAGGAAGTACTCGCCCTTCTGCGTCACCTCGCGCAGGAGCTTGGGCTCGGTGACCTTGCGGACGACGACGTTGGCGGCGACGGCGGCGATCAGGTTGCCACCGAAGGTGGAGCCGTGGGTGCCCGGCACGAGGCTCTTGCCGGCCGCGTCGGTGCACAGCATGGCGCCAATGGGCATGCCATTGCCGAGCGACTTCGCCAGGCTGATGGCGTCCGGGAGGATGTCCTCGTGCTGGTAGGCGAAGACCTTGCCGGTGCGGCCCATGCCGGTCTGGATCTCATCGACGAGCAGCAGCAGCCCGTGCTCGTCGCACAGGGCGCGCAGGGCCTTGAGGAAGCCCGGAGGCGCCTGACGCACGCCGCCCTCGCCCTGGATGGGCTCCACGAGGATGGCCGCGGTGTTCGGGCCCACGGCCTTGCGCACCGCCTCCAGGTCCCCGTAGGGCACGTGGGTGAAGCCCGCGGGCAGGGGCTCGAAGCCCTGCTGGTACTTCGTCTGACCGGTGGCGGTGACGGTGGCCAGCGTGCGCCCGTGGAAGGAGTTGTGGAAGGTGATGACCTCGTAGCGGTCGGGGTTGCCGCGATCCTTCTGGACCTTGCGGGCCAGCTTGATGAGGGCCTCGTTGGCCTCCGCGCCCGAGTTGCAGAAGAAGGCGCGCTGGAGCCCCGAGGCGGTGGTGAGCCGGGCGGCCAGCTCGATCTGCGGCTCCGAGTAGAAGACGTTGGAGATGTGCCACAGCTTCTCGAGCTGGGCCTTCACCGCGACGACCACCTCCGGGTGGCAGTGGCCGAGTCCGCACGTGGCGATGCCGCCCAGCAGGTCCAGGTACTCGCGACCGTCCGCATCCCAGACGCGCGAGCCCAGCCCACGCTCGATGACGATGGGTTGCTGCTTGTAGTTCTGGAGCAGGTGGGCCTTGGCCTTCTCGATCCACTGCTCGTTCTTGCCGGTGGAGGGAGCGGACTGGGCAACGGTTTCGGTCTTCGCGGTGGTCATGTTCGTGGTCTGAGTCACGGAAGCTCCCTCGGCGGGTTAGAGGATGTAGCGCGAGAGATCCTCGTCCTGGACAACGGAGGCGAGGCGCTCTCGCACGTAGGCGGCGTCTATCTGCAGGTCCCGGGCACCCTGCTCACTGGCACTGAATGATACCTCGTCCAGCAAGCGCTCCAGTACCGTGTGGAGCCTGCGGGCACCGATATTCTCGGTGCGCTCGTTGACGGCCTGCGCAATGCGGGCGATCTCCGAGATGGCGTCATCGGAAAACTTCAACTGCACGCCTTCCGTGGACAGCAACGCGGTGTACTGGCGGATGAGCGAGTTGCGCGGCTCGCGGAGGATTCGCACCAGATCCTCGCCGCTGAGCGGCTCCAGCTCCACGCGGATGGGGAAGCGGCCCTGGAGCTCGGGGATGAGGTCGCTCGGCTTGGAGACGTGGAAGGCGCCCGCGGCGATGAAGAGCATGTGGTCCGTCTTCACCTGGCCGTACTTGGTGTTGACGGTGGAGCCCTCGACGATGGGGAGGATGTCGCGCTGGACGCCCTCGCGGGACACGTCCGGGCCTCCCCCCTTCCCGCCTCCCTCGCGGCTGGCGATCTTGTCGATCTCGTCGATGAAGATGATGCCGCCGGTCTCGGCGCGGACGAGCGCCTCGCGGTTGACGCGGTCCGTGTCCACCAGCCGGGTGGACTCCTCCTGCTCCAGCAGCTTCAGGGCCTCGGGGGCACGCACCTTGCGCTTCCGCGTACGGCTCATGCCGGGCATGTTCTTGAAGAGATCCTGCAGGTTGACGCCGATCTCCTCCATGCCCTGGCCGGAGAAGTTGCGCAGGAAGGTGGGGGAGCCTCCCTCGGAGGTCTCCAGCTCCACCTCCTGGTCATCGAGCGTGCCGGCGCGCAGCTGGGCGCGGAGCTTCTCGCGCTCGAGGTCCCCGAGCCGGGGCGCGGAAGGCGGAGCGGAGGGCGCCATGAAGCCCATGCCCCCCGTGGGGCGCGAGGGGCTCTGGCCACTGAGGAGCTGGGCCAGCCGGTCCTCGGCGACCTCGAGCGCGCGGGCGCGCACCCGCTCCAGCTCCTCGTCGCGCACGAGCGCGATGGAGGCCTCGACCAGATCGCGCACCATGGACTCGACGTCGCGGCCCACGTAACCGACCTCGGTGAACTTGGAGGCCTCCACCTTGACGAAGGGGGCCTGGGCGAGCTTCGCCAGCCGCCGGGCGATCTCCGTCTTCCCCACGCCGGTGGGGCCGATCATGATGATGTTCTTGGGGTGGATCTCATCGCGCAGGTCCTCGGGGACCTGCTGGCGGCGCCAGCGGTTGCGCAGGGCGATGGCCACGGCGCGCTTGGCGGCGTTCTGCCCGACGATGTAGCGGTCCAGCTCGCCGACGACCTCGCGCGGAGTGAAGGCGGGGATCTTGCGTGCGTTGCTCACGGTGAAGCCCCCTCAGAGCTCTTCGATGGAGATGTTGGTGTTGGTGTAGATGCAGATGTCCGCGGCGATCTGCATGGCGTGGGTGGCCACGTCGCGGGCGGGCAGTTGCGTGTGCGTCATGAGGGCACGGGCGGCGGCGAGCGCGTAGGAGCCTCCGCTGCCCACGGCGGCGATGCCGTAGTCGGGCTCGATGACGTCGCCGGCGCCGGAGAGGATGAAGGTCTTCTCGCGGTCGGCGACGATGAGCAGGGCCTCCAGCCGGCGGAGGAAGCGATCGGTGCGCCAGTCCTTCCCGAGCTCCACACAGGCGCGGGCGAGGTTCTTCTGGTGCTCCTTGAGACGGGCCTCGAAGCGCTCGAAGAGGGTGAAGGCGTCGGCGGTGCTGCCCGCGAAGCCGGCGAGGACGGAGCCGTCACCGATGCGGCGCACCTTCTTCGCGGTGTTCTTCATGATGGTCTTGTCGAGACTGACCTGACCATCGCCCGCGATGACGACCCTGCCCTCCCGGCGTACGCAGAGAATGGTGGTGCCGTGGAACATGCCTGGGGGTTTAACAAGGGGACGCGGGGGTTTCCATGATTCCCCGAGCGCCTGTTGTCCCGCTTACCCTCTCCGTTCAGGAGCAGGTGCACCCGTGCGTCACACCGGTACCCTCCGCGGTACCCCAGGC
>NZ_DASVWK010000763.1:0-4145 GCF_036389735.1 Archangium sp.
GGGGGCTAGAGCCGGCTGCTGGAGGAGTTCTCCACGCGCGCCCGCCAGCACCGCACCTGGGTGCTCCAGGGCCAGGCGGTGGCCCAGGCCGCGCAGCGGCCCTTCCAGCTCGTCGCGGACGTGGCCTCGGGCATCGCCACGGCGGCCCTGGAGCGGCCCGCGCTGGCGGAGCTGCTGCGCGAGCGGCTGATGGAGCAGGCGGCGGCGGTGTGCATGGTGCTGCCGCAGCTCCAGCCGGTGCTGCGCCCCTCGAAGCAGGAGAGCCTCGGCCCCGAGTCCCTGGGCGAGAGTCGCGGTATCTGGGCCCTCACCCAACTGCTGGGTGCCCTGGGCACGCGGACCGAGCCCGCGCTGGTGCTGCTCGACGACAGCCAGTGGGCGGACGAGCCCACGCTCAAGGCCCTGGAGAGCTGGCAGCAGGCACGCCGGGAGGCCCTGGGGCACGTGCTCATCGTGGTGTCCTTCCGCAGCGAGGAGGTGGGGCCCGGGCACGTGCTGCGCCGGCTCAACCCGGACGCCCACCTGCGGCTGGCGGCCTTCGGCACCACCGAGGTGGTGCGCATGCTGGAGTCCATGGCCGGCACCCTGCCGCGCGAGGCCACCGAGGTGGTGGCGCGCCTGTCCGAGGGCAATCCCTTCATGGCCTCGGCGGTGCTGCACGGCCTGGTGGAGGACGGCGCGCTGGTGCCGGGCCCACGTGGCTGGCAGGTGGAGCCCGAGGCCATGGCCCATGTGCGCTCCTCGCGGCAGGCGGCCTCCTTCCTGGTGCGCCGGCTCAAGCTGCTGCCACCCGACTCGCTCAGCCTGCTGTCCGTGGGCGCGGTGCTGGGCAAGAACTTCGCCCTGGACCGGGTAGCGGCCCTCTCGGGTAGCTCCCGCGATCAGGTGGCCACCGCGCTGGTGGAGCCGCGGCGCCGGCACATGCTGTGGGAGGGCAGTGGCAGCCGCTACACCTTCGTCCACGACAAGCTGCGCGAGGCCTTGTTGGGGCTGCTCAAGCCCGAGCAGCGCCGCGAGCTGCACCGGCTGGCGGCCCGTACCATCGCCGCCAACCCGCCGGTGGACCCCTTCGAGCTGGCCTACCACTTCGACGCGGCGGGCGAGTATGCCCAGGCCCTCCCGTATGCCCTGGTGGCCGCCGAGCGGGCGCGTCAGCAGTTCGCCCTGGAGACGTCCGAGCTCAACTACCGCATCGCCGAGCGCGGCGCGGCCCGGGCCGACACCGCCACGCGCTTCCGCCTCGCCGCCGGCCTCGGGGACGTCCTCATGCTGCGCGGGCGCTATGACACCGCCCAGCAGCAGCTGGAGCTGGCCCAGTCCCTGGCGGGCGACAGGCTCGAGCAGGCCCGCATCTGGTCCAAGCTGGGCGAGCTGACGTTCAAGCTCAACCACAAGGAGGAGGCCGACGCGGCCCTGAAGCAGGGGCTGACGTTGCTGGGGCGGTGGGTGCCCCGCTCCTCGCTGGCGTTCGCCCTGGGTGCCCTCTGGGAGATGGTGGTGCAGACGGGGCACACCCTCATGCCGGACCTGCTCATGGGGCGCCGCTCCCTGGAGCACAGCGAGGAGGACCTGCTCGCGGTCCACTTCTACAGCCGCTTGACCTACAGCTATTGGTTCTTCGGCAACCCCATCGCCACCTTCTGGACGCACCTGCGCGAGGTGAACACGGCCGAGCGCTATCCGCCCACGCCCGAGCTGGCCCAGGCCTACTCGGAGCACACCCCCATGCTCACGATGATTCCCTGGTTCGAGCGGGCCACCGCCTACGCGGAGAAGTCGCTCGCGCTGCGCCAGGAGCTGGGGGACGTGTGGGGCCAGGGCCAGTCGCTCCACTTCTACGGGCTCGGCCTCTACGCCGCCGGCCGCTTCGAGGAGTCCATCGAGAAGTGCCGCGAGGCGGTGCGGCTGCTCCAGCGCACGGGAGACCAGTGGGAGGTCAACAACGCCCACTACCAGTACGCCATGGCCCTCTACCGGCTGGGCCGGCTGAAGGAGGCACTGGACTCCGCCCAGCGGTTGCATGGGGCGGCGCTGGCCATCGGCGACTCGTACGCGCTGCGGCTGGCGCTGGAGGTCTGGGCGAAGGCGTCCCTGGGGCGCATCCCGCGCAGCCTGCTGGAGGGCTCGCTCATCAACCCCGGCCAGGACACGCAGACGCACGCCAACACCCTGCTGGCCGAGGCGCTGCGCCTCTTGCGCGAGGGCGACCCCACCAGTGCCGTGCCCCTGCTGGAGAAGGCGGACAAGTTGGTGGAGCACGCCCACCTGCGGCACGAGTACGTGGCCCCCATCGTCCCCTGGTTGGTGACGGCGCTGCGCATGCGGGCCGAGGACAGCTCCCCGCTGGCTCCCCGCGTGCGCGCGGAGGCGCTGAAGCGGGCCGAGAAGGTGGCGCGCCGGGCCTACAAGCTCTCGCGCAGCTACCGCAACAACCTCGCCCACACGATGCGCGAGCGGGGGCTGCTGGCCGCCATGGCCGGCAACCCGCGCCGGGCCCGCCGCTACCTCGAGGAGAGCTTGAGCGTGGCCGAGGAGCTGAAGATGCGCCACGAGCGCGCCCAGACGCTCCAGGCGCTGGGCCGCGTGGGCAAGGAGCTGGGCTGGCCGGGCGCCAACGGCTGGGCGGAGGAGGCCCACCGCGAGCTCCAGGAGCTGGAGCAGAACCTGGGCACCGAGGCCCGCGACGGCGCGCAGCAGCCGGAGCGCCCGGGCACCCTCTCGCTGGTGGACCGCTTCCCCAAGGTGCTGGACGCGGGCCGCCGCATCGCCTCGGCCCTCTCGCGCGAGGCGGTGTTCGAAGCCGTGCGCCAGTCCATGTTGGAGCTGCTGCGCGCCGAGCACTGCGCGGTGTTCGACCCGGAGACGCTGCTGCCCGAGGACGAGCTGGCGGCGGCGGGCGTGGGCCGCACCGCGCTCGGCCGGGCCCTGGAGACGGGGCGCCCGACGGTGATGGGCCAGGGCATGCCCGGCGGGGTGAGCGAGAGCATGGAGCTGTTGGGGGTGCGCTCGCTGCTGTGCGCTCCCATCCAGGTGCGCGGCAAGACGGTGGCCTGCGTGTGCGTCAGCCACCGGCAGGTGGGGGAGCTCTTCGGCGAGGACGAGGAGCGTCTGGCCTCCTTCGTCTGCATCCTGGCCGCCGTGGCGCTGGAGAACGCCGAGGGCTTCGAGCGCATGGCCGCCCTTTCCGAGGAGCGGGGCCGGCTCTACCGCGAGGAGCAGGAGGCGGTGCGGCGCCGGGACGACTTCCTCTCCATCGCCGCGCACGAGCTGAAGACGCCCCTCACCTCGCTCCAGCTCCACATCCAGGGCCTCATGTCCCAGGTGCGCCAGGGCGGGGAGCGGATGACGCCGGAGCGGCTCGGCGCGAAGCTGGAGTCCGCCAACCTCCAGACGCAGCGCATGGGCAAGCTGGTCAACGAGCTGCTGGACATCTCGCGCATCGCCCAGGGGCAGATGCTGGGCAAGCTCGAGGACGTGGACCTGGTGCAGGTGGTGCGCGGAGTGGTGGAGCGCTCGCGCGAGAGCCTGGGCCGGGCCGAGTGCGAGCTCCGGCTCAACCTGCCCTCCTCCCTGGTGGGCCACTGGGACGCCATGCGCCTGGAGCAGGTGGTGCTCAACCTGCTCACCAACGCCTCGAAGTACGGCGCGGGCCGGCCCATTGAAATCACCGTGGAGGGCAACGAGGCCTTCGCGCGGCTGCGGGTACGCGACGAGGGCATCGGCATCGCCGAGGAGGACGCCTCGCGCATCTTCGAGCGCTTCGAGCGCGCCGTGTCCGTGCGCCACTACGGTGGCTTCGGCATCGGGCTGTGGATTGTCCGGGAAATCGTCCAGGCGCTCGGCGGCGCCATCGCGGTGGAGAGCGCACCGGGACAGGGCGCCACCTTCACCATCACCCTGCCCCGCCGCGGCCCCGAGGAACCTCGGGGCGACAACGGCCCCCACTGAGGAAGCCGAGGAGGGCCCCCACCGTGGGAGCCCCTGCCTCTAGCGGCGGGTCAGCGCCATGTAGATGACGTTCTGCGTGCTGTCGCGGAACATGTCCACGGAGGCGAGCTGCGCCGGCTCAATCTCCGAGGCGAAGGCACGCACCTGGTTCTCATCGCGGTAGATGAGCCACCAGTCCATGAAGGCCTCGAGGTAGC
>NZ_DASVWK010000764.1:0-3893 GCF_036389735.1 Archangium sp.
CGGGGGCCATCGGCCTCCAGGGGAATGATGGCCAGATGGTGGTGATCCCGCCGGGGGCCATCGGCCTCCAGGGGAATGATGGTCGGATGGTGGCGATCCCGTCGGGGGCCATCGGCCTCCAGGGGAATGATGGTCGGATGGTGGCGATCCCGCAGGGGTCCGTCGGTCTCCAGGGGAATGACGGCCGGATGGTGGCGATCCCGCAGGGGTCCGTCGGTCTCCAGGGGCCTGATGGTCGGATGGTGGCGGTGCCCCATGGACGACAGACAAGGGTATCACCCAGTGGGAGGCTCGAACTCGTTCCGGAGGGCTAGCCATGAACCAGCGGGATTAGAGACCCATCTCCAGAATTCTGATGGTGATTTTCTCAGGGCCCAACGTGCCTCTTCGGGACCGAAGGTTCCCCCGTGCCCCCCGTGCCTTCCCGGCACATTTCAGGCCACCCCACCCCGGCCACCATTGCCAGGCGGCTCCAGGGGCTCCGGTTGAAGGGGGCCGGGCGGGGCCAGCAGGAGACCGGAACGAAGCCCAGCGGGCCAGCCAGAGGCCCTGGAGGGGCATCCGCGAAGAGCAGTCCGGAAGGGGGTTTGCGGGCCGGTCTTTTTCTGGTATCTGGGTCCTCACGGCCCGAACGTGAGCAGGTGCACGCTCACCACCCAGAGGTCCTTGGGTCCGGGGATGTCGATGCGCGCCCAGGCGAAGTCGCGGTTGGAGACGTACGGGTCATCCCACTCGCCCGAGGCGAGGATGGGCCAGCGGCTGATGACGCCGTTCGGAATCTGCGCGGCGCCCTCGCGGTAGTAATAGAAGCTCGAGCCGAAGGCGGTGTTGACGAAGTTCCGGATGGCGGTGGCCGAGTTGTCGCCGTAGTTGAACTCCTGGATCATCACCACGTCCGGCCTGGTGCCCTGGAAGATGCGGATGCCGTGGCCCGGGTCGTAGTTCTGGTAGTTGCCGCTGGAGATGTTGGCGGCCATCAGGCGCACCCGCGCCGTGAGGAGCGAGGACTCGGAGGAGACGGGCTCGGAGCCCGGCGTGGGCTCCACGTCGGTGCCCACGCCGCAGGCGGAGAGCGAGAGGGTGAAGAGGGAGAGCAGCAGCTTGGACCCGAAGCGGGTCCTCGAGGTGGTGGGGGGCGTCATGGGTTCCATCCTGTCCGCGGGATTGCGGAGCGATGGAAAGGCTACGCGCTCCACCTGACAAGCTACAAAGGGGTGTCAAGGAACATGCTGGAGGGGTTGGGACAACAACGACTAGCCTGAAGAGCAGTGGTCCGGCCGCACCGTGGTCTCGAGAGCCAGCGCGGGGAGCACCACGCGGAAGGTGCTGCCCACGCCGACCTCCGACTCCAGTTCCACCTTGCCCCCGAGGGCTTCCACCACCTGCTTCACCAGTGCCAGCCCCAGCCCCACCCCGGGTGTCGACTTGTGCCGCAGGGGCTCCAGTTGCTCGAAGGGCTCGAAGATGCGGCCCCAGTGCTCCCTGGCAATCCCCGGCCCGGAGTCCCGGACCTCGAGGACGTGGCCCCGCTCCTCGAATCGCAGGGCAACCTCGACGTGTCCTCGCTGGGTGTATTTGAGCGCATTGCCCAGGAGGTTGCCCAGGATGAGGCGGACCATGCGTGCATCGCTCCGCAGCGGCGGCACCTCGGATGCGGCGAGGCCGAGCTTCAGCCCCTTCTGGGAAGCCTCCGACGCGAGCTCCGCGAGCACCTCCGTGGCGAGTGCGCCGACATCGAACGGCTCGACGTCAAGGAGCAGCTTCCCGGACTCGATGCGTGAGTAGTCGATCATCCCGGCCACCAGACGCTTCAGCCGCTGGGAGGACTCGCGCAGGCGTCGGAGCCGCCAGGCGTTCTCGGGACGGATTCCGCTGCGCTCGACGGAGTCCAGGGTCAGGAGCACCGAGGTCAGGGGGGTGTTCATTTCGTGCGAGACGAGGCTCAGGAACTCTCCCTTGGCGCGGCTGGCCGCCTCGGCCTGTTGCCGGGCGACCCGGGTCTCCTCCAACACGTGCTCGAGCTGCCGCTTGCGACGCATGGACTCCCGGGCGAGCGCCTCCAGGTTGTTGGACTTGAGCGACAGCTCCTCCTCGAGCACCTCGCGCGCCCGCTTCATCTCCACGAGGTTGCGCACCCGCGCCAGCAGCTCCTCGGCGGAGAAGGGCTTCACGACATAGTCCTGGGCCCCGTTGCGCAGGAGTTCCAACCGCAGAGTGTCGTCCGCCTTGGCGGACAGGACGAGGATGGGCAGGCCGTCCAGCGCGCGATCCTCCCGCAGCCGTCCAATCATCTGGGCCCCGCTCATCCGCGGCATCATGATGTCGCTCACGATGAGGTCGGGCGCGAGCTCGCGTGCGCGCTCGAGGCCCTCCTGGCCATCCATCGCCGTCCGCACGCGGAAGTCCCTGGAGAGGACCTCCACGATGAAGCGGCTGAGCTCCGGGTTGTCCTCCACCACGAGGACCAGGGCTCTGTCCGCGTCCGAGTCCTCGCCCGCGTGGACGGGCTGGACGGCGACGGGCGCGAGCTCCTCGAGTGTCCCCTGGACCACCGCGTCGTGCTCCAGGGCCGTGGGCTCGCTCCCCGGGCGCACCCAGACGCCCTCGGGGGCGCGCAGCGGCACTTCCACCAGGAAGAGGGCGCCCCCCCCCGGAGCATCGGTGACACCTATCGTGCCCTCGTGCAGCGCCACGAAGTCCTTGGAGATGGAGAGTCCCAGCCCCGTCCCACCGAACTGGCGGGTCGTGCCCCCGTCTCCCTGACGGAAGCGCTCGAAGATGGTCTGGCGCAGCTCGGGCCTCACCCCGGACCCGCTGTCCTGGACCGAGAGGAGCGCCCGGCCCTGCTCGGTGGGCCGCAGGCCGCAGTGGATACGCCCCCCATCCGGGACGAACTTGAAGGCATTGGACAGCAGGTTCAGCACCACCCGCTCGAGCTTCTCCGGATCCACCTGGGCCGGGAGGCGCTCGGGGACCTCGACGACGTAGGAGATGCCTCGCTGGGCGGCGAGCGCATCGAAGTGGCCGGCCACCACCTTCACCAGCCGGGCGAGGTCCACCTCGGCGTATCTGGCCTGCATCCTTCCGGCATCGAGCTTGGACAGGTCGAGCAGGTTGTTGACCTGCTTGAGCAGCGTCGAGGCGTTGCGCCTCATCACCTCCAGGTCCCTGCGCTGGGACTCGGTGAGCGAGTCGCCATGGGCGAGCAGCTTCTCGACAGGTCCGAGGATGAGGGCCAGGGGAGTCCTCAGCTCATGGCTCACGTTGGCGAAGAACTCGCTCTTGAGCGCGTCCAGCTCCCGGACCCGGTCGAGCAGCCGCTGGAGCTCCTGGTTCTGCCGGGCGATCTCCGCCTCGGCCCGCTT
This sequence comes from Archangium sp., assembly GCF_036389735.1. GTDB lineage: Bacteria > Myxococcota > Myxococcia > Myxococcales > Myxococcaceae > Archangium. The sequence continues at coordinate 3,366 of NZ_DASVWK010000764.1, forward strand.
CTTCTCGGTGATATTCCGGCCTTCGGCGAGGAGGAAGACCACCTGGCCACGGGTGTCCTTCACCGGGATGAGGGAGTAGTCGATGATGATGGTCCCCTCTCCCGAGGCCTGGCCGTAGATCTCCACGTCGTACCGGACGAACTCCCCGGCGGCCGCTCGCCGCACGGCCTCCTTCTGGTGCTCCTGGATTTCCTTCGAGACGGACCACCATCGGACCTCCCAGAAGGGCTTGCCCTGGATGTCCTCCAGGCGGATTCCGGCGCCTTCCAGGGCGGCCCGATTCACCTCCAGCAGGGCCCCCTGGACGTCGAGCAGGCCCACGAACTGATACATCTCGTCCAGGACGATGCGCGCCAGCTTCTCCCGGTGACGTTGGAGGTCGTCCGAAGCGAGCAGTTCGACCTGCCGGACACGGATGGCGGTGGTGCTCTCGAAGAGGTGTGGATTGGTTCCGCTCATCGGTCTGGTTTCAACACCCCTCGCGCCGCCGTCTTCGGGAGGGCACCACAATGAGTGGGCATGGGGATG
>NZ_DASVWK010000765.1:0-2349 GCF_036389735.1 Archangium sp.
CAAGGTCATGGGTCGGCAGGAGCCGGACTTCCTGGAGTACGTCCGGACCCTGTTCCGCACGCTCATGGGGACGGAGATCTCCCCGGATTCCATCCGGGAGCAGCCCAGCAGCAAGGGCACCTACGTCTCCTTGAGCGTGTCGGTGTACCTGCTGTCCGAGGAGCACCGCCGCGCCATCTACGCCCGGCTCCGTCAGGAAGAGCGGGTTGTCTACTACCTCTGAGGGCGGCTTCGCGCCGGACCCCCCTCGTACCTGGGGGGGAATTGGCGACACCAGGGGCAGCGGTGTAGAACGGGGCTTCTCATGAGCCCGGCCGAGCCCTTCCCGCTCTACTTCCCTGGTGATGCTCGGCGTCCCTTCAGCTCCGATGTCGCCATCCGGCGCTTCGCGAAGGTGGCGCAGTTGGAGGAGGGCGGACGCGTCCTGGAGCTGGGCTGTGGCCCCTCCGGCCCGGCGAGCGTGCTCCTGGCCCAGGAGTTCGGCTGCTCCGTCGTGGCCGCCGACTCGGACGAGGCGCTGGTCTCCCGCATGCGCGAGCGCGTGTACTCGCTCGCCCTGGACGGGCGCGTCGAGGTGCGGAGCGTGGATCTGCTCAAGCCCGCCTTCCGCGAGCGCGCGTTCGACGCCATCGTCTGCCAGGGCCGGGTGCTGATGGGCCTCGCCGACATGCTCGGCACCCTCCGGCCCCTGCTGAACCACAATGGGCGCCTGGGCATCACCTACCCGGTACGGGTGGGCCGGGTGACTCCCCGCGCGGTGCTCGATTTCTGGGAGCGCCGGCTGGGTGCCCCCTTGCTGCTTCCCCGCGAGCTCCTTCAATACCTCGCGCAGTCCGGCTTCGAGCCCGAGTCCGTCGAGTCCCTCCAGGACGCCGAGCTGGACGCATTGTACAAGGAACTGGAGCCCCACCTCGCCAAGGCTCCGTCCGAGCAGGCGTCGTGGCTCCGCGAGGAGATGGCCCTGCACCGCGAGAGCGGCAAGGCCACCGCCAGCTACGCGTTCCTCATCGGCCGCCGCAAGGAGCCCGGGGAGCGCCCTCCCGCCACGCGCGATCGCGGGTAGGCAGGTCCACGGGCCCAACCTGGGGCCCCGGTACCCTCACCCCGTCCCTCTCCCGGAGGGAGAGGGGTGTTTGTTGGGGTGGGAACTCCCTTTCTCAGTGCATCGCGCCGTGGAAGTCCAGCAGCTCCACCGACTCCTGCGCCACGCTCAGCTTCACCTCGTCACGGTAGCCCGCCGCGTCTCCACCCACCTGGAAGGGCATCGCCCTCGCGAAGCGGATGTGGACCTCCTGGGCGTAGAAGTCCTGGAGGCCCTCGGGGAACCAGCGGCCCGTCCACAGCTTGGGCAGGTTCGCCAGGATGGTCGGCGCGTGCAACTGGCCCAGCCGCAGCTGCATCATCCCCCGACGCTCCCCCGCGAACGGGAACATCCGGAAGCCATACCCGTAGAAGGGCATCGTCGCCGCCGCCGCCATCATCAGCTGGCCCTGGAAGATCTTCTCCCCGGGCGCGATGGGTGCTCCCATCGGCTTGCCATCCGGCCCCACCCGGTACGCCTCTCCGGCCCGGCCGTTGGTGATCTCGCACTCCACCCACGTCGAGTTCGTCAGGTAGTGCGGCACCGTCTTGAAGGCCACCGCCGACAGGTAGCCGCCCGGGCCCGACATCACCCGCTTGAGCATCCCCTTGGCCAGGTTGCTCTTCACCCAGATGTAGTCGTTGAGCAGCTTCCCATCCACGCCCAGGCCCGCGAACGGCGTGCGCTTGCCGTCCACCTGGAGCAGATCCATCCGCCGATAGCCCGGCACCTCGCCCGCCCGCGCCCGCACCACGTCCTGGAGGATGCCGTCGTCGCCCGCGCCCGCGTTCACGTAGTTGGCCAGCCCGTTGCCCGTGCCCAGCTTCAGCACGCCAATGCGCGGCGCGCGCTTGCCGGAGAAACGGCCTCGCGGCTCCAGCTGGCGGAACATCTCGTTCACGAAGCCCTGGAACGTGCCGTCACCACCACCCGTGAACACCATCGGGTAGTTGCGCTCCAGCACCGTCTGGATGATGCGCTTGCAGTCCAACTCCGAGCGCGACAGGAACAGGTCCTGCTCCGGCACCACGTGCGAGAGCGACTTCACCACCCGCGCGTCCACCCGACGCGCATTGGTGTTCAACAGGACCGCGACCTTGTTCTCGGGAGAGCCGGAGACGGACGGAACCTGACGCGGATCCACGGACCGAAGCGGCTGTACCAGCATGGGGGGAGCCTCCAAGGGGGGTAGGGGCATGGCATTGCCGGGGGGCAACGCGCTCCCCGTCCAGTGCACTTTCTCAGCCAATGGCTGACGCGCGGCGTTA
>NZ_DASVWK010000766.1:0-6699 GCF_036389735.1 Archangium sp.
CAGGAGGAGTGGAAGGCGCTGGCCGAGCGCCTCACCGTGGGAGAGACGTACTTCCTACGACACCCCACCCAGCTCGAGGCGCTGGTGGAGCAGGTGCTGCCCTCCTTTCTGCGCCAGTCGCCCCAGGTGCGCGTGCTGTGCGCCGGCTGCTCCACCGGAGAGGAGCCCTACTCGGTGGCCCTCATGGCCCGGGAGAGTGGCCGGGTGGATGCCTCGCGCCTGCGCCTGCTCGGCATCGACGTCAACCCGCGCGCCATCGCCCACGCCCGCCGTGCCTGCTACTCCCCATGGTCCCTGCGCGCCGTGCCGCTCGCCATGCGCGACCAGTGGTTCCAGCACACCCCCGAGGGCTTCGCGCTTCAGCCCCAGGTGCGGGATCAGGTCATCTTCGAGGAGCGCAACCTGCTGGAGGATGCCCCCGCCTTCTGGGCCCCGGGCTCCTTCCACGCCATCCTCTTCCGCAACGTCGTCCTCTACTTCCCGCCCGAGGTGATGCGGAAGATCATCGCTCGCATGGCCCAGTCGCTGGTGCCCGGTGGCTACCTCTTCCTGGGGCCCAGCGAGACGTTGCGCGGCATCTCCGAGGACTTCGAGCTGCTGCGCGCCGGGGACGCCTTCTACTACCGCCTGCGGCAGCCGGTGTCGTCCGCCTCCGCGGCGGCCTCTCCTCCACCCGCCGTGGCCCCGCCCGCGCGGCCCTCCGTGTCCGTCCCGACGGTGGCCGCGTCACTGGATGGGTTGGACGAGGTGCTGCGTCTTCTAGAGGGGGAGCGCTACACAGAGGCATGGACGCACCTGGAGTCGCTGCCCCAGGCCACGCAGCCCAAGGGCTTGCTGCTGCGCGCGGTGCTGCACCTGAACGCCGGGCGCTTGGATCAAGCCGAGCGCCTGGGTCGGCAGCTCGTCGCTTCGGGCTCCAATGAGGCCTCGGCCCAGTACCTGCTGGGGCTGTGCCTGGAGCAGGCGGGGGACGAGGTGGGCGCCCGGGCCCGCTACAACGCGGCCGTGCGTGCGGAGCCCACCTTCGCGTTGGGCTACCTGCGCGCGGGCACGCTGGCGCGTCGGGCCGGGAATGGAGTCGAGGCCCGGGTCTCCTTGCGCATGGCCCTCTCGCTGCTGCCCCAGGAGAAGCCCCTGCACCTGGCCCTCTTCGGCGCCGGCTTTGGTCGTCACGGGCTCATGCAGGTCGTTCTTCAGGAACTACAGGATTGTACGGAGGTTCCATGAGTCTCTCTCGCACTCGGATGTCGCTGCGGTTGGACGAGCTGCGCGACAGCTTCGACGCCTCGTTCTCCCGCCCGCCGCCGCCCCAGCAGGAGCCCGGCGAGGCGTTGCTGCGGCTGCGCGTGGGGGGCGCCCCCCTGGCCGTGCGCCTGGGTCACCTCTCCGGCCTCCACCTCATGCCCCGTCTGGTGCGCCTGCCGGACAGCCCGGCCGCGCTGCTGGGCGTGGTGGGGCTGCGGGGCCAGCTCATCGCGGTGCATGACCTGGCGGCGCTCCTGGGCCTTCCGCAGGGGGAGACTCCCCGCTGGCTGCTGCTCGCGGGCGGCACCCGGCGCGTGGGCCTGGCGGCCTCTGGCTTCGAGGGCCAGATGCGCGCCACGCGGGAGCAGATGAAGCCCGGTGGCTCCTCCGCCAGCCATCCCTTGCTGAGCGCCAGCGTGCTGCTGCCGGACGTGCCCCCGTTGCCGGTGCTCGATGTCGACAGCCTCGTGAGAAAGCTGCTGGAGGAGGCCGCCGCCCCCCAGCAGGGGAGGTGAGCGGATGCTTTCGCGGGTGCTCACGCAGTGCTTCGTGCCAGGGTCCCTCTCCGCATGAGCCTGGACAGCGATCCTTATTACTACTTCCGCATCGAGGCCCGGGAGCTGCTCGAGCAGCTTACCCAGGGGCTGCTCTCGCTCGACGATGGGGAAAGCGGCTCGCAGGCGGTGCCGGAGCTCTTCCGCTACGCACACACCCTCAAGGGGGCGGCGCGCGTGGTGGGGCAGATGCACATGGCGGAGATGGCGCACGCGGTGGAGGACGCCCTGTCGCCCTACCGCGACAGCGGCCAGTCCGTGCCCGCCAACAGCGTGCGCGAGTTCCTGCGCCTCGTCGGGCAGATGGCGGACGCGCTGGACACGCTGGATGCCCCGGCGCCGGCCTCCACTCCCGAGGTGGCCCAGGCCGAGACGGGCTCCCCGGTGGTGGTGCCCCAGGAGGGCCCGTCGTCCGAGGTGGTGCGCGTGGAGTTGGAGCGCCTGGATGGGCTGCTGGAGGGCCTGTCCGAGGCGGTGGTGCAGCTCGGCGGGTTGCATGGGGCGGTGGAGTCGCTGGGGCAGGCCCAGCACGGCACGAGCCTCCTCATCGAGCAGCTCACCGCGCCGGTGGCCTCCAGTGGCTCCGCGGCGGAGCGTGCGCGGTGGTTGTCGCGCGTGCTGTCCGTGGCCGAGAGCCTGCGCGCCTCGCTGACGAAGGCGGGGCGGCAGCTCGGCGGAGGGCTGGGGCAGGTGGAGTCGGAGCTGGCCCGGATGCGCGACACCGCCCATTCCCTGCGGCTCGTCCCGGCGCAGACGCTCTTCGGGCCGCTGGAGCTGGCCGCGCGTGATGCGGCTGGCTCGCTGGGCCGTCAGGTGAAGATGGTCACCGAGGGCGGTGACATCCAGATCGACGGGCACGTGCTGGCGGCGGTGCGCCAGGCGCTGCTGCACGTGGTGCGCAACGCGGTGGACCATGGGCTGGAGACGCCCGACGAGCGACGGGTGGTGGGCAAGCCCCCCACGGGCCACTTCTCGCTGAAGGTGCAGCGGCGCGGTGGGCGCGTCTCCTTCCGGTGCGAGGACGACGGGCGCGGGGTGGACCTGGCACGGGTACGCCAGGTGGGGGTGGAGCGGGGCGTGGTGAGCGCCTCCGAGGCGGACGCCCTGGACGAGGAGGGGGTACTGAACCTGCTCTTCCAGCCCGGTTTCAGCACGGCCCGCACCATCACCGAGGTGTCCGGCCGCGGCGTGGGGCTGGACGTGGTGCGCGACACCGTGCGCCGCCTCAAGGGCGAGGTGCACATCACCTCGCGGCTGGGACAGGGCACCTGCATCACGTTGGAAGTGCCCCTCACCCTGGCCTCGCTGGAGGTGCTGGGCGTGGAGGCGGGTGGGCAGCGCCTGCTGGTGCCGCTGGAGGCGCTGAGTGGCGCCATCCACCTGCCCGCGGAGGCCGTCACCTGGACGGGGGCACGTGCCTGTATCTCCCACGCTGGCGAGGCGCAGCCCTTCCTGCCCCTGGCGGACGCGATGAAGGGGGCGGGCGGGGCGCAGCGGCCACGCGCCTGGTCCGTGCTGGTGCTCGACGCGGGCGCGGCGGGCCGGGCGGCGGTGGGGGTGGAGAAGTTGCTGGGCATCTCTCGCCGGGTGAGCCGGCCGCTGCCCGCCACCGTGCCCCACCTGCCGCTGGTGGCCGGAGCCAGCTTCGATGAGCAGGGGGTGCCCCTGTTGTTGCTGGACGCGGCCGGGCTGGTGCGGCTGGTCCAGGCGGGCTCCTCCGGAGGGGCTCCGAAGGCGCGCACCACGCGCAAGCACCACATCCTCGTGGTGGACGACTCCGTCACCACCCGCATGTTGGAGAAGAGCATCCTCGAGGCCGCCGGCTATCAGGTGGAGCTGGCCGCCTCCGGCGAGGAGGGTCTGGAGAAGGTGCTGCGCGGCGGCCACTCGCTGATCATCTCCGACGTGGAGATGCCGGGGATGTCGGGGTTGGATCTCACCCGACGCATCCGCGCCGTGCCCGCCCTCCAGACGCTGCCCATCCTCATGGTGTCCTCGCTGGCCACCGAGGAGGACAAACGGCGCGGCCGCGAGGCGGGGGTGTCGGCCTACATCGTCAAGGGGGAGTTCCAGCAGCATGGCTTCCTGGACACGGTGGCCCGGCTGGCGGCCGAGGGCCGGAGGTCGGGATGAACCGCCTGCGGGTCCTCATCGTCGACGACTCGCTGACGGTGCGCCGGCAGCTGGCGGAGGGCTTCGCGTTCGACACCTCGTGCGAGGTGGTGGGCGAGGCCACCGATGGCCAGCAGGCCTTCGAGCAGTGTCAGCGCCTGCGTCCGGACGTGGTGACGATGGACTTGATGATGCCGAAGGTGGACGGACTGCGGGCCACCGAACTCATCATGGCCCACTGCCCCACGCCCATCATCGTGCTCTCGGCGGGGGAGAACCGCACGGAGGGGCTGAAGACACTGGACGCGCTGGCCGCGGGCGCGGTGGATGCGCTGGACAAGCCCTCCGGCCTGCTGGACTCGAAGTGGATGGAGACGCTGGTGTCGCGGGTGCGGGTGGCGGCGCGCGTGCGCGTCATCACCCACGTCCGGCCCCGGGTGCACCTGGAGGCGCCTTCCACCCGCGGCCAGCCCCAGCGGGTGGCGTCGCCCACCGTGCCCCCCCGGTTGCTGGTGATGGGGGCCTCCACGGGCGGCCCGGCGGCCGTGCGCCACATCCTCCGCTCGCTGCCCGTGGACTTCCGGTTGCCGGTGCTGCTGGTGCTGCACATCACCGAGCACTTCGACACCGCCATGGTCGAGTGGTTGGGGAAGCAGAGCGGCCTCCAGGTGCGCAACGCGGTGGACGGGGAAATCCTGCCGCTGCCGGGCCGGCTGGCGGTGCGGATGGCCCCGGGCAACCGGCACCTGGTGGTACGGGCCGGGCGGCTGAGGCTGGAGGACGGGCCGGAGCGGCACTCGTGTCGGCCCTCGGTGGACGAACTCTTCGAGTCCGTGGCGCGCGAGCTGGGCCCGGCCGCTATTGGATGCTTGCTGACGGGAATGGGACGGGACGGGGCGGAGGGACTGGCGGCCATGCGACGCGCGGGGGCCGCTACAGTGGTGGAGGATGAATCAACCTGCGTGGTATTCGGCATGCCCCGTGAGGCCATCCGGCTCGGGGCTGCGCAGCACGTGGTGGGACTGACGGAGATCCCCCCCCTGCTGACGGGGCTCGCACGGGCGGGCACCAGGGAAGGATTGTCATGAAGGCACGTGTGCTCATCGTGGACGACAGCGCAACGGTTCGCGCGGACATGCGCGGAGTGTTGAGCTCCGCGGGTTTTGGCACCACGTTGTGCGAGAGCCTCGCCGCCGCCCGCAAGGCGCTGAGCGAGAATGAGTTCGACCTGATCATCCTGGACATGCTGCTGCCGGATGGTGAGGGGGTGGATCTGCTGGAGGAACTGCGCCGGGTGCCCCGCACCTCGCACCTGCCGGTGCTGATGCTGTCCACCGAGGCGGCGGTGCTCCAGCGGCTCAAGGGCCTGTCCCACGGCGCCAACGACTACGTGGGCAAGCCCTACGACTCAGCCTATGTGGTGCGGCGCGCCCACGAGCTGACGCAGGTTCCCGAGGCGGACGGTACGCCGCGGCTGGTGTCGGCCGGCCGGCGTCGACGGGTGCTGGTGGTGGACGGTCGCATCGACTTCCGTCACCGCGCCGGGGACGCGCTGCGCAAGGATGGTCATGACGTCATCATCGCCGAGTCCGGAGATGATGCCCTGCGGCTGCTGGAGGCCCAGCCGGTGGACTGCATCCTGCTGGACCTGGAGATGCCGGGGCTGGAAGGGCCGGAATGGGTGCGCATCGTGAGGCGCCTGCCCGGGACGGCCCAGGTGGCCGTGGTGGGGCTGACGGCCGGCTTCGACTCGAAGCTCATCTCCGAGGCGCTGGCGGTGAAGGTGGATGCCTTCTGCTCCAAGACGGAGGACATCGAGGTGCTGCGCGCGCAGGTTCGCACCGAGCTGCGGCGCCGGGCGGAGGCCGAGCAGCACGCCCAGGGCGCGCCGGCCCCGGCCCCCACGTCCCCGGGTGCTCCGACGGGCCCGGTGGCCTCCGCGGCCCCGGCGGCCACGCCCGCACCGTCCTCCGGGGCGGCCCACGGCTCGCTCTTCGATGAGCTGGTGGCGCGCTGCGGCCTGTCTCCGGTCATCGCCCCGTCCACCATGACGCGCGCGTGCCGCAAGGCCGGGGTGGAGCCGCAGTCGCTCAACGCCGTGACGCTGGCCAAGGCGCTGCCGAGCATCCGGGACATGCTCCACATCTTCCTGGACGCCCAGGAGGCCGAGCGGCGCATCCAGTCCATCCAGGCCCTGGCGGAGTCGTCGGCAGCGGCCAGGGCGCGCGGCAGTTGAGTCAGGCGCCGTCTTGGAGGGAGCACTCAGCCCGACGCCCTCGTTCTCGCCGAAGGCGATGCGTGGGCGGTGCTGTCCCGCCCACGCCATCCCGCCATCAGTGCAGGGTCTTCTTGAGGCGGCTCAGCCGCTCATGGGTGCGCTTCTGCGAGGGCAGCAGCTCCATCCGGACGAAGCGGCGGGCCTCGCCATGGACCTTGTCCATGTCACGCTTGTAGTCCGACAGGCCGTGGTCCTCACCCTCCTCGAGGGCCTGGATGGCGGCCTTCTCTCCCAGCAGATCGGCGCCCGTCTGCACCAGCTTCGCGAAGGTTCCCCACAGGCCCGAGCCCTCCGAGGGCGTGCCCCCGAGCTTCTCGATGCGCTCGCGGAGGCTCCCCACACGGTGCTCATGGTCGTGCAGGCAGTCCTCCAACTGACTGCGGATCTTCTCATCCGACACGTGGCCAATGGCCTTGCGGTAGGTCTCCACGGCGGAAATCTCTCCCCGCAGGAAGGTATTCAGGGTCTCGACGTCGGTGTTGGCCATGCGCTTTCCCCCAGCGTGAGTTG
>NZ_DASVWK010000767.1:0-6264 GCF_036389735.1 Archangium sp.
TGGCGCGCCCGGAGCTTCAGCAGGCCGATCAGGTGGTGGTGGCACTGCCTGGCCAGTCGCTGGCCACGCACCAGCTCGCCCTGCCCTTCTCCGACCCGAAGCGGATCGAGTCCACCATCGCCTTCGAGGTGGAGAGCCAGCTGCCGTTCGACTTGAGCGAGGCCGTCTTCGACTATCAGGTGGCCACGCAGGAGAAGGACAAGGGCAGCGAGCTGCTGGTGGGCGTGGTGCGCCGCGAGGAGCTGGCCACGTTGCTGGGCGTGCTCAACGAGCTGGGCGTGGACCCGCGCGTGGTGACGCACCCGGGCATCACCTACCAGAACCTGCTGCTCCAGCAGCCGGGCCTCTTCACGGGCATCGACGCGGAGGCGGTGGCCATCGTGGACATCGGCCACGAGCGCACGACGCTGGCCATCGGCCGGCTCGGGGTGGGCGTGGAGTTCTCGCGCACCTTCGCCGGCGGCGGGCTGAACCTCAGTCGCTCACTGGCCACCGAGTTCCAGACGCCGCTGCCCGAGGCGCACCACTGGAAGGAGTCGCATGGAGCGCTGGCGGGTGCCGCCCAGGCCCAGGGGCCGGATGGGGAGCGCGCCGCGGCCGCCTTCGTGCGTGGCCTCCAGCCGGTGCTGCGCGAGCTGCGCCCCTCCTTCAAGTCCTACGCCTCCCGCTCCCGCCGGCAGGTGGGCGCCGTGCTGCTGTGCGGTGGCACCGCGCGCATGCCGGGCCTCGCCGATCAGCTCTCGAAGGACCTCGGCATGCCCGTGCGCGTGCTGTCGCAGGCGCAGCCCGACTCGGCCGCCGCGGGTCCCGCCACGGTGCAGCCGGAGGCCATGCAGGCGTACGCGCTCGCGCTGCGCGGCCAGGCCTCGGGCCCCAAGGCACCGCGCTTCAACCTGCGCCGCGGAGAGTTCGCCTTCAAGGGCGACTACGACTACCTGAAGGACAAGGTGGGGCTGCTGGCCTCCTTCGCCGCCACCCTGCTCCTGCTGCTCATCGCCACCGGCGTGGTGCGCAACTCCGTGCTGGCGCGGCGCGAGGCCCAGGTGGACGCCGTGCTGTGCGACGTCACCCAGCGCATCCTCGGCTCGTGCGAGAAGAACTACGACCTGGCGCTCAACCGGCTCAAGGGCGTGGAGAGCCCCGCCGCGGCGCTGCCGCAGCTGTCCGCCGTCAACCTCCTGGCGGAGATGACGCAGCGGGTGCCGGCCGACGTGGCGGTGACGTTCGACCGCATCGACATCGACCTCGAGCGCATCACCGTGCGCGGCGAGACGGACAGCTCCAAGCAGATCGACACCATCTCCACCGCCCTCAAGGGCCACCGCTGCTTCAAGGAAGTGAAGGAGGGCAAGGTGGAGAAGACCCGCGAGGGCAACAAGGTGACGTTCCGCCTGGACATCCAGGTGCAGTGCCCCGAGCAGGCCCAGGCCGGGGAGGGCTAGGACATGGAACAGATTCGCGAACTTCTCAATAACGCACGCGCCGCTTTCGAGCGGCTGAGCACCCGGGAGCGCCAGATGGTGCTGGCCACCGGCGGCGCGGTGCTGGCCTTCGTGCTCTTCCTCATCCTCTTTTCCTTCTCCAACAGCGCCAACGCCTACCGCAAGCGCACGGACCAGAAGATGGCCAAGCTGCGCGAGGTGCAGACGCTCGCGGCCAGCTACCGGCAGGCCACCGAGGCGCGTCAGTCGGTGGAGCAGCAGCTCACCGCCAGCAACGTGCGGTTGATGAGCTACATCGAGGACAAGGCCACCCGCGCGGGGCTGACCGTGCCCAACATGACGCCCAAGAACGACGTGGGCATCGGCGATGGGCAGATCATCGAGAGCTCGGTGGAGCTGACGTTCACCGACGTGGACCTGCGCAAGCTGCACACCTTCCTCACCGACGTGGAGAGCGGACCGGGCCTGGTGAAGGTGAAGAACCTGCGCCTCGAGCCGCGCTCCTCCGCGGAAACCCTGACGGCCTGGACGACCGTCGCCACCTACAAGATGAAGCAATGACCATGGCCACCGAGACCAAGACCGCTCGCTGGAAGCTCGTCGTTGGCTACGGTGCGTTCTCGCTCGTGGCCTTCGTGCTGTGCCTCTTCCTCACCTTCCCGTACGACACGCTGCGCGGGCGCGCCGTGGACGCGGCGGCGGATGCCGGCTTCGCGCTGCGCATCGGCTCGCTGCGGCCGGGGCTGCGCGGGCTGACCGCCACCCAGGTGCGCTTGAGCAAGGTGCCCAACGGCGTGACGCCCGAGTTGCGCGGCATGCTCGCCAGCAACGCCGCCCTGCTGCCCGGGCCCGAGGAGCTCGGCGAGCCGCTGGCCATCGACGCGGCGGCGGTGCGCCCCTCGCTCTTCCCGCTGGGCGTGGCCTTCCACCTGGACATGCTGGGCGGCAACGTCGCCGGCAACGTGGGCGGGCTGAGCGACGTGCAGCTGTCGGTGAAGCTGGCGGACCTGGATCCCTCCAAGGGCAACCTCAAGGGCTTCAGCGGCGTGGATCTGGTGGGCAAGCTCAATGGCACGCTCAACGTCGCCATGCCGAAGACGCGCGGCCAGCCGGACTTGAGCCAGGCCAACGGGCAGCTCGTCCTGGACACCAAGGAGCTGATCATCCAGGGCGGCAACGTCATCGTCCCCATGTACGGCCAGCCCACGCCCTTCGACCTGCCGAGGATCGCCCTGGGCAACATCGACGCGCGCATCCGCATCGAGAAGGGCCTGGGCACCGTGGAGACGATGCAGGCCCGGAGCGAGGACCTGGAGATCCAGGGCTCGGGCACGGTGAAGTTCGGTCAGCGGCTGGACGTGAGCCAGCCGGACATGGATTTCAAGCTGCGCGCCGAGCCGGAGTTCGTGAAGCGGCTGGGCATCCTCGGCGCGGGCCTGACCATGCTGCCCGCGGACAAGGAGGACCCGAAGTTCCGCGTGGCCCACCTGGGCGGTTTCTTCAACCGTCCCAACTTCGGCCCCGCGCGCCCGCAGATGCGCTAGGCGCTCCCCGACCCGGGGAGTGCACTCTCCGGGTCGGGCAACGCGGCACTACCCGGGAAATTGGCTCCAGCGGTTGCGTGGCGGACATTCCACGGGGTAGGAGTGGGCCCGCCATCATCTGAGGAGGGCTCGATGCCGGAGCTGGTGTTCTTTCGTCGGGGCGAGGAAGTACTGCGGGTCGGTCTGGGACGCGAGCGCATGGTGCTCGGGCGCGGCGAGAAGAGCGACGTCGTCATCCCCGACCCCGAGGTGAGCCGCCAGCAGGTGGCTCTCTCCTTCGACGGCGAGCAGTGCACGCTGGAGGACCTCTCCGGGAAGGGCACGCTGGTCGCGGGCACCTCCACGCAGAAGGGCGTGCTGGCGGATGGCGCGGACATCGCGCTCGGTCAGTGGCGCGCCATCTTCCGGCTCCACGGCAGCAGTCAGTCCGAGGGCCCCACCGAGGTCGGCTCGCGCACCGAGCTCCAGCCCCGGGAGTCCGCCTCGCGCTGGCAGCCCGCCCAGGTGCGCGTGAAGCAGGGCTCCAACGAGACGATCCACAAGCTCGGCGCGGACAGCTTCACCGTGGGCAAGGACCCGGCCTGCGATCTCGTCATCCAGGATCCCTTCCTCTCCAGCCGGCACCTCAAGGTGACGCGGCGCGAGGGCCTCTTCCACGTGGTGGACACCAACTCCACCAACGGCACCTGGATGGGCTCCATGCGCGTCTTCGAGGTGGAGGTGGGCCTGCCCACCACGCTGCGCGTGGGTGAGACGGACCTCGTCCTCGAGCCCGTCACCCCGGCCCGCAAGGAGCTGTCCTTCCACGGCATCATCGGCGGAGATCCGTCCGTGCGGCAGCTCAACGAGCTCATCGAGCGCGTGGCCCCCTCCTCCGCCGCGGTGGCCATCCTCGGTGAGTCCGGCACCGGCAAGGAGCTGGTGGCCCGCGCCCTCCACGAGTGCTCGCAGCGCGCCGACCGGCCCTTCATCCCCGTCAACTGCGCCGCCATTTCCAAGGAGCTCATCGAGAGCGAGCTGTTCGGCCACGAGAAGGGCTCGTTCACCGGCGCCACCAACGCGCGCAAGGGCGCCTTCGAGGAGGCCGACGGCGGCACCCTCTTCCTCGACGAGATTGGCGAGCTGCCGTTGGACCTCCAGGCCAAGCTGCTGCGCGCGCTGGAGAGCGGGGAGATCAAGCGCGTGGGCGCCAGCCGTCCGTTCCAGGTGGATGTGCGCGTGGTGGCCGCGACCAACCGGGAGCTCCTGGCCCAGGCGCGCGACGGTCGCTTCCGCGAGGACCTGTACTACCGGCTGTGCGTCGTCCCCCTGCACCTGCCGCCCCTGCGCAACCGGCGCGGCGACATCCTCTCGCTGGCCGAGCACTTCCTGCGCATGTACTCGCCCCGGGGCCAGACGGTGAAGCTCGCCCCTGGCGCCGTGGAGCGGCTCCAGCAGCACGCCTGGCCGGGCAACATCCGCGAGCTGCGCAACGTGGTGCACCGCGCCCTGCTGCTGCGCAAGGGCACCGCCATCGAGGCCACGGACATCTCCTTCGACCAGGAGGTGAACCGCGAGACGGGTGTGGCCGTGCCCGAGCTGCTCCCGGGCATGACGCTGGAGCAGATGCTGCTGAAACTGGAGCGGCAGATCGTCGAGTCCGCCCTGCGCCGCTACAACAACAACCGCGAGCGCGTGGCCCGCGAGCTGGGCGTGGCCCGCTCCACCCTCTTCAAGCGCCTGAAGGAGTGGGGCCTCACGAAGCAGGAGGAGGAGGCGGAGTAGGGGTTAGATCCTTTTCGAGGCCCATGCGTTCCAGTCTCCAGACACCCGATGAGGGTGTTCAGGAGGCCTACAGCCATGGATGCCACGGTCGTCGCCCTTCCCCCTTTCGCCGAGCTGTACCGCCAGTACCGCACACGCGCCCTGGCCATCGCACGCCGCATCGTGGGCGACTCGGACGATGCGGAGGATGTGGTGCAGGACGTCTTCGCTCGGCTCGCCCAACGCCCCAGCGGCTTCGACGGCCGCTCGTCGTGCTCCACGTGGTTGCACCGTGTCATGGGGAACAGCAGCATCAACTGGCTGCGCGCCCGAAAGCGCCGGGAGCGGCTCCAGCACGAGCCCGAGGCCCCGGCCTCTCCGGAGAGCCACGCCCGGGGCACCGAATTGCAGCGCCACTTCGAGGAGGCCCTGCAGAAGGTGAGCGAGCAGCAGCGCCAGGTGCTGTGGCTGCGGGAGATGCGCGGCTACAGCTACCCGGAGATCGCCACCCTGCTGCACATCCCCGAGGGCACCGTGAAGAGTGCCCTGCACCGGGGCCGACAGCGGGCCCTGGCCGAGTTGGAGGAGCGCGGCCAGGAGCCGTAGTCACTCCTCCGTCTTGGAGCCCACGAAGAAGTCGTCCTTGTCGCGGAACATGAGGTTGAAGCTGGTGAGCGAGCCGTAGATGCGGGTGATGTAGCTCTGCATCTCCACCTTCTCGGCGTCCGAGAGCTTCGGGTGCGCGTTGAGCTTCTGCTCCATGACGCGCAGCTTGTCGCGCACCATGACGATCTTGTGGAAGAAGGCGTCGATGGGGATGTCCTTCCCCTGCACGTCCGCCTTGCCGGGCACCAGCTTGAGGGTGCCGCCCTCCCACTTGTTGGCCAGCGGCGGCGCCTCACCGCCCTCGCCGACCGCCTCCCGGATCAGCTCCATCAACTCCGCGCGCGTCATGTTCAGCTCCAGCCCTTCCAGGTCCACTGCTTCGTTCGGATCCCTCTCCCGCCGCCGCACCACGGGGGCCACGTTGCGCGCCGACCGCTCGCGCCGTGACGTCTCCTCCGCGAGCTTCGCCGCCACGCCCCGCGGAAAGAACTTGTTGCAGACGGGAGCCGAGGGCGGGAACAGCCCCCGCTCCGCCTGCAACCGGCAGACGCCCACCCAGCCCCGGTGATCCACCGAGTGCGCCGCCCACAGCTTGCAGTTGCCGCACACCTTCTCCGTCGGTGCGAAGACCGGCAGGGGCGGCGGGGTGTGTCCGGTGCCGTCCGCCATCAGCGGCGCTCCCCGGCCTTGGGCCCCTTGCGCACGCCCAGCTCGCGCAGCAGCCCGTCGGCGTCCTCGACCTGATCCAACAGCCAGAGCACGTAGCGCACGTCCACGTTGACGTTGCGCGCCACGTCCGGGTTGTAGCCGAAGTCGTTGGACACGTTCTCCCACACGCGGTCGAAGTTCACGCCCACCAGTTGGCCCTTGCCATTCACCGTGGGGCTGCCCGAGTTGCCGCCCGTGGTGTCCGCGTCCGCCAGGAAGTT
>NZ_DASVWK010000768.1:0-39466 GCF_036389735.1 Archangium sp.
AGCCCGGAGCCGGTGCCGCTGCTATCGCGGGACGGCTGGTAGCTGACGTCCGCCGGGTCGAGCTCGGTCTCCTGCGCACGCCGGGACGGGGGGGCCGCCGTCCGGGGACCCGTGCCAGTGGCACGCGGCGCGACGGGGCGGGCGTGGGGGTTGGACTTGCCCGTCGCGGTGCGCGGAGGCGCGCTGCGCATGATCTCTTCCATGCTCTTGATGTTGGTGGCGTCCGCGTCGGGGACCGCCGGGGCGGCGGGACGGGAGCGCGGACGGGCTCCGGTAGCGCGAGCGGGGCGAGCTGGCTCCGCGTCTGACTCCTGGGGGGCGTCCGTGGAGATGAACGAGGCGTCGATGATGTAGTCGCACGAAGGGCAGATGGTCGTGCCATCCGCGACCTTCTTGCCACAGCCAGGGCAGTTCAGGACCGGTGCTCCTTGAGGCGTGAAAGCGCCGAACATCTTCCGGTGAGCGCGTGGCCCAAGTCAAACGGCTTGCGGGCTAACCCCTGGATTTTCGCGGGGAATTGGCCTAGGCGGGACGCCATGAGCTCTCCGCGCGCCGCCGTGTCCGCCTGTCTTCTCTGGGGTCTCGTGCTCTCGGGTTGTGTCCGCTCCGTGCCGTCTCCGGCGGAGTCGGGGGCAGGGGAGGAGGTGGCCGTCTGGGAGGATCGCCGCTCGCTGGCGGACGGGCGGCTCGTGGCGCTCGCGACGGGAGGGCCCGTGCCGACGCGGGTGCGGGCCTTGCGCGCGCTCGCCCGTATCCAGGACCTGTCCACGCTGGAGGCCGTGCTGACGGGGCTGGGCGCCGCCGAGGTGCCCGTGCGTGACGAGGCCGCCTTCGCCGCGGGGGTGTTGGCGCTCTCGTGGGAGCCGCTCACGGACGCGGAGAAGGCCCGGATGACGGAGGCGCTGCTGGCCGCCGAGGCCACGGAACCGGACGAGGGCGTGCGTCGCACCCTCTTCGCTTCCCTGGGCAACCTGGCCACGCCGGGCGCGGTGCGGCGTCTGTCGGAGCGGCTCTCGGATGGGCGCGCGGGTGTCCCGGGGGGCGCGGCCCTGGCCCTCGGGGTGTCGATGCGCCGGGGGGCCTCGCTGGCGGATGTGCCGCTGGCCCCGGTGGCGGTACTGCTCCAGCCGGGCCAGCCCGAGGTGTCACGCTACGACGGGGCCTACCTCCTGGCGAGCGCGAGGCGTCCCGAGGCGCTGCCCTTGCTGCGACGCTGCCTCGGGGACGAGGCCCCGGATGTACGGGCGCTGTGCGCGAAGGGCCTCGGGGACGTGGGCGGCCCGGAGGATGCGGCCGTGGTGGGCCAGTTGCTGCGGGACGAGACACCGCGCGTGGTGGCCGAGTCGGCGCGGGCGCTCGCGAGGCTGGCCGGGCGGTGCAGTGGGGACTGCGCGCCGATGGACGAGCTCCGAACCCTGGCGTCCCAGGTGAAGCGCGTGGCCCAGGGGGATTCCGCCTCGGGCCATGTGGTGCTCGCGCTGGCACAACAGGGCTTGCCCGAGGCCGGGCGCCCGGTGCTGGTGGCGTTGCGGCGCGCGCTCCAGGAGGCACCGGGCGGGAAGGCGGACCTGATGAACCTCGACTGCCGGCTGGCGGCGGCGCTCGACCGGCAGAGGGGGGCGCTCGATGAGGTGCTGCGCTGTGGTGGGGGCCTGGTGCCGGAGGTGCGACGGCTGGCGCTCGGCCTGCGCGAGGTGGCGCAGTCGCGAGCCAAGGATGGCGCGAGTGGCGCGGTGCCGTACCTCTCGCACCCGGATTCGCGGGTGCGGCTGGCGGCGCTCGACGCGGTGTCGGCACGTCCCGTGCCCGAGGCCGCCGGGCCCGTCCGGGCGCTCCTCGACGACAAGGACGCCGTGGTGGCCGCCTCGGCGGCGAGCGCTGCGGGGAAGCTGAAGGACACGGAGGCGCTGCCGCGGGTGCGTGCGCTGGCCGAGCGCGTGCCCGGGGAGCCGGACCTGGCCGAGCCGGTGGCGGGAGGGCTGGTGGCACTCGCGGGGAAGGAGGCGGAGCCGGTACTGCGGACGTGGCTCCAGCACCCGCACGCCAACGTGCGCCGCGTGGCGGCCGGGTCCCTCGCCGGACTCACCGGTCAGCCCATGCGTGCCCCGCATGTGGAGCTGCCAGCGGACGCGCGCCGCCCCGAGCCCGCTCCGGCCGGGACCACGCTCACCTTCCGCACGAGCAAGGGGGACTTCACGGTGGCACTGGACGCGGAGGCGCCGCTCACCTCGGGCAACCTCGTGGCGCTCGCGCGTCAGGGCTACTTTCGCGGCATCACCTTCCACCGCGTGGTGCCGGACTTCGTCGCCCAGGGGGGAGATCCGCGCGGAGACGGGGAGGGGGGCCCGGGCTACTCCATCCGCTGCGAGATGACGCGCCGGCCCTACGCGCGCGGGGTCCTCGGGATGGCGTTGTCGGGAAAGGACACCGGCGGCAGCCAGTTCTTCTTCACCTACTCTCCGCAGCCGCACCTGGATGGCCGCTACACGGCCTTCGGCGAGGTGACGCGCGGGATGGAGGTGGTGGATCGCCTCCTCGAGGGCGACACCATCCAGGAGGTGGAGGTGTCGCCCCGAGGCGGTTGATTCAGAGGACGACTAGCTGGCGACGCGGCTGGGCACCTTGCCCGGCGTGAAGCCGGCCCAGAGTGCGTTCTCCGCGTTCTCCATGTCCTCGACCTTCTTGCGGATGCGCTGCCACTCGGCATCGGGAATCCGCAGGAAGGCCTCGGCCAGCTCGGGATCGAACTGCGTCCCCGAGCAGCGCTTGATCTCATCACGCGCCACGGACATCGGCCGACCCTTGCGATACGGACGGTCCGAGGTGATGGCGTCCACCGTGTCGGCGATGGCGAAGATGCGCGCGCCGATCACGATGTCCTTGCTCTTGAGCCCCTGCGGGTAGCCCTTGCCGTCCCACCGCTCCTGGTGGTGCAGCACGATCAGCGAGGCCTCGTGCAGGTAGGGCATCTTCGCGAGGATCTTGTAGCCGTACTCGGGATGCTTGCGCATCTCGACCCACTCCTCGGGGGAGAGGGGACCCGGCTTGAGCAGGATGGTGTCGCTCACACCAATCTTGCCGATGTCGTGCAGCAGCGCTCCCTGCTCCACCACCTCGAGCTGCTCACCCGTCAGGCCGATCTCCTCGCCAATGCGCCGCGAGTACAGCGACACCCGGCGCGAGTGCCACTGCGTCTCGGTGTCGCGGTAGTCGAGCGCGCTGATGAGGCCATCCAGCAGGCCGTTGGTGCGCTCCACCACCATCCGCTCCAGATCGCGGTTGATGAGCGTGAGCTCCGCGTTCTTCTCCGCCACTTCCCGCGTGAGTCGTGCGTTGGACTCCACCAGCTTGAAGTGCTCGAAGGCCTGCCGCACGGAGCTGGTCAGCTCACTGAGCGACCAGGGCTTGCCCAGCAGGCGGAACACCTCACCCCGGTTGACGGCTTCAGACGCCGTGCGGAAATCCGCGGCGGCGGTGAGCATCAAGCGCACGGCCCGCGGATTCTTCTCCCGCAGCGTACGCAGCAGCTCCACGCCGTTGAGAAACGGCATCATGAAGTCCGTCAACACCACCTGGAAGCCCTCCTCCTTTGCGGCTTGGGCGGGATCCGAGTGCGTGACGACCTGATAGCCCTCCGACTGGAGGATGCGCGACAGCGCGGCGAGAATGAGCGGATCGTCATCCACCACGAGGATGCGGTCCATGAATCAGGCCTCCCAACCCTTCAATTGACGGACGTTTGAAGAACCGAGCCGTTATACACGGCTTCTGGCCAGAAGGTCACACCCACTCCGTATGAGTCGCGCCCTCCTGCTCGCCCCCCAACCCCTCGAAACCTCTCCTGTTTCCGCAGGGGTTCTCTCCGCCGACCTCACGAGTCGCTTGCCTGTCCGGCTGGGGGTGGTCTATGGTGCGCCAAGTTGCTGCATTGTGGTGTAACTCCTTGATTTTTGGAGAGTTCTCCGATGCCTAGAGCCTCCGCAGGGCCGGTCCCGGTGGTGGTCATGGGGTTGGGAGTCATCGGGCAGGAGATCGCCAAGGCTGCTCAGCTCTCGACCGAGGTCGAGCTGATCGGCGCGATGGACGCCAACCCCCAATTGGTGGGACGCCCCCTGTCGGACGTCATCGGGGTGCCCGGCCTCAATGGGAAGGTCGCCGGCACGCTCGAGGCGGCCGTGGGACGGCGCAAGGGCGTCGTGCTGCTGCATGCCACGGGCTCCCGGCTCGAGCAGGTGATGGAGCAACTGCTGGACGCGCTGAAGCTCGGCCTGCCAGTGGTCTCCACCTGTGAAGAGCTGGCCTTCCCCTTCCTCAAATACCCCGAGCTGGCCGACAAGCTGGATCGGGCGGCGCAGAAGGCCGGGGTGGCGGTGCTCGGCACCGGCGTCAACCCGGGCTTCGTGATGGACCGGCTGGTGGCCACGGCCGGCCAGGTGTGCGGCCCCGTGCGCCATGCCACCGTCACCCGCGTGGTGGACGCCCGTACCCGCCGTGAAGCGCTCCAACGCAAGGTGGGCGCGGGTCTGACCGAGGACGAGTTCTTCGCCCTGGTGGACAAGGATCAAATGGGTCACGTGGGGCTGGTGGAGAGCGCCGCCCTGTGTGCGTTGGGACTCGGCATGGAGTGCGACGATTATGAGGAGGAGATCGTCCCCGTCTTCGCCGAGGAGGACATCACCGGGGGCGCCTTCCCGGTGAAGAAGGGCAGGGTGGCGGGGATCTTCCAGTCCGCCGTGGGACTGGACGAAGGGCAGGAGCGGGTGAGGTTGGAGCTCACCATCGCGGTGGGCGCGGACGAGCCGGGGGACCGCATCGAGCTGGACGCGGATCCGAAGCTCGTCCTGGAGATTCGTGGAGGCATCCCCGGTGACAGGGCCACGGCCCAGACGCTGGTGAACGCCGCCCCGCGCGTGACGGCCGCCGAGGCCGGGCTTTTGACCGTGCTCGAGCTTCCGGCCGGTCGTTAAAGGGAGAGGACATGCTGGACAAGAACGCCATCGGCCGGGCTTCGCCGCCGTTCCTGAACGAGGTCGAGAAGGGCGCCATCCGGCGCTTCGCTGAATCTCTGGGCGACTACAACCCCATCTACTACGACGAGGAGTACGCGCGGGCCTCGGGCTACCCCACCGTGGTGGCTCCGCCCACCTTCCCCGCATCCTTCAGCTCGGCGGCGGACTTGCGCGAGCTGCTGGGCGTGGGCATCAAGAGCCTGCTGCACGCCGAGCAGTCCTTCGAGTACGAGCGCCCCATCTTCGCCGGCGACCGCATCTTCGTCGCCACCCGGGTGTCGGACGTGCTCGAGCGCACGGGCCCGGCCGGGAAGATGGATGTCGCCGTCATCGAGGACGAGGGTCGGGACGAGGAGGGCAACCTCGTGTTCCGCGCCCGCCGGACGCTCATCGTCCGTGCCTCCAAGGAGAATTCGTAATGCCCGCGCGCAAGCTCTATTTCGAAGGTATCCGTGTCGGCGACGAGCTGCCGGCGCTGGCCAAGGCCCCCATCGACCGGGTGCAGCTGTCCCGGTACGCCGGTGCCTCCGGCGACTTCAACCCCGTCCACGTGGACGAGGTGTACGCCAAGAGCGTGGGCATGCCCTCCGTGTATGCCCCGGGCATGCTCGTCATGGGCATGCTGGGCCAGCTCATCAGCGACTGGTCCCGCGGCGGCCAGCTGCGGCGCTACCACGTTCGCTTCATCAAGATGGTGTGGCCGGGTGACACCGTCGTCTGCAAGGGCCGCGTGAGCGACCGGCACGGCGAGGGTGGCCGCTACTTCGTCGACGTGGAGCTGTGGGCGGAGAACCAGCGCGGTGAGCTGGTGATGAAGGGCAACTCCACCATCCAGCTCTTCTACTCGCTGGAGGACGAGAACCGGCAGCGCTCCGGCCAGGCCCCCATCGTCGTGGAAGTGCCGCGCGAGAGCCTCCTCAACGCCTCCGCCGCCGCTTCGGCCGAGGATTCGGAGGAGGATGAGGAGCGCAAGGCCGCGGGCATGGGCTCCAAGAAGGCAGGCGCCAAGCCGGCCCCCGCCGCCGTCGCCTCGGCCCCCGCCGCGAAGAAGGCCAAGAAGTAGGCGCTTCTTCCCCCCTTTTGTCCGCCAGGCGGCGAGTCGCTCCTCGCCGCCGCAACGCGAGGCGTCAATCGGGATTGACTCTAGAATCAATCGTCGTAACCTTTCCGTGTCCCAACTAGGGGGCCACGGACCGTCGATTGTGCGGCCGTGAGCTCCCACCTACGGGGAGGGGCCATGTCCGCCGGCGTCAACACCTTCAAGACCGACCTTCGGGAAATCTTCTTCACGCTGTTCGAGCAGTTTGGCTTCAGCCAGGTGGCCGGGCAGGCTCCGTTCGATGCCTGGGGTCCCGACGAGGCCAAGGCCGTCCTCCAGGAGACGTACCGCTTCGCCAAGGAGGTCCTCGGGCCCCTCAACTCCTCGGGGGACCGCGAGGGCTGTCGGCTGGAGAACGGCTCCGTCATCACCCCCAAGGGCTTCAAGGAGGCGTGGCGGCAGCTCTACGAGCAGGGCTTCAAGACGGTGGGCGTGAGCCCGGAGCACGGCGGGCAGGGCGCCCCGATGATGCTCTACGTGATGATCGAGGAGATGCTCTGCGGGGCCAACACCGCCTTCAACATGTACCCGGGCCTGTCCTACGGCGCGGCGGAGTTGATCGCCGAGTGCGGCACGCCGGAGCAGAAGAAGCTCTTCGTGGAGCGCATGCTCAACGGCACCTGGGGCGGCACCATGTGCCTCACCGAGCCGCACGCGGGCTCGGACGTGGGCGCGGCCAAGTCGACCGCCCGCAAGAACGCGGACGGCACCTACAGCATCCGCGGCACGAAGATCTTCATCTCGGGCGGTGACCACGACCTGGCGCAGAACGTCATCCACCTGGTGCTGGCGCGCATCGAGGGCGCGGCGCCGGGCACCAAGGGCCTCTCGCTCTTCATCGTGCCGAAGATCCGCGTGAACGCGGACGGCTCGCTGGCGGGCACCAACGACGTGTCCGTGGGCTCCATCGAGCACAAGATGGGCATCAAGGCGTCGGCCACGTGCGTGCTGAACTTCGGCGAGAACGACGGCTGCGTGGGCGAGCTGGTGGGGGGCATCGAGAACGTCGGCATGAGCCAGATGTTCAAGATGATGAACGGCGCGCGCATCGCGGTGGGCATCCAGGGCCTGTCGCTGGCGAGCGCGGCCTACTTCAACGCGCTCGAGTACGCGAAGGACCGCAAGCAGGGCGCGCACGTGAGCAAGTGGAAGGACCCGACGGCGCCGCGCGTCTCCATCATCGAGCACCCGGACGTGCGCCGCATGCTGCTGGAGATCAAGGCGCACGTGGAGGGCATCCGCGCGCTCATCGTCAAGCTGGCCATGCACACGGACAAGGCGCACCTGCTGGCGGGCAAGGATGACGACAAGGCGGCCTACCACCGCGGGCAGGTGGAGCTGCTCACGCCGCTGGTGAAGGCGTACGGGTCGGATCAGTCGTTCCGGCTGTGCGCGCAGGCGATCCAGGTGTACGGCGGCGCGGGCTACTGCCAGGACTACCCGGTGGAGCAGTACACGCGTGACTCGAAGATCTTCTCCATCTACGAGGGCACCAACCACATCCAGGCGATGGATCTGGTGGGCCGGAAGATGGGGCAGGCGGGCGGCGCCAACTTCCAGCAGTTCATGGGGGACGTGGGCGCGTTCATCGAGGCCCACCGCGAGCACAAGGTGTACGGCCAGGCGGTGCGGCAGCTGGCGGCGGCCCAGGAAGGCGTGATGGCGAGCGCCATGGCGGTGCTGGGCTGGTCGCAGGATCCAGCGAAGATGGGGCTGATCCCCCTGTCGGCGAACCGCTTCCTGAACATGATGTCGGAGCTGGCGGTGGGCTGGCTGCTGCTGGACGCGGCCCTGGTGGCCGAGCGCGTGGGCGAGAAGGCCACGGGCGACGAGAAGGCCTTCTACGAGGGCAAGAAGTGGAGCGCGCTGTGGTACGCGCGCAACGTGCTGCCCAACGTGGAGCAGGCGGCGCGGATGATGGCCACCGAGGACACCTCGTCGGTGGAGATCACCAACGAGGCCTTCGGCGCCATCTAGTGACGGGGTGAGGGGATCGGGGCCACACGGGTTCACCCCCGTGGAGGCCCCGAGCCGTTACTGGGAGTCCCTCACGCCAATGGCGAGCTGGCCGAGGCCCACGCTCTTGGCCATCTCCATGACCTGGACGACGGTGCCGTGGGGCACGCCCTCGTCGGCCTGGACGATGACGATGGTGTCCGGGTTCTTCTGCTGGGCGTCGTTGAAGGCTCGCTTGAGCTCGTCCTCGTTGACGACATTCCCGGCGAGCACGTAGCGCCCGTCGGAGAGGATGGCCACGGACAGATCGGTGGCGCGCGCGGTGACGTCGGTGGTGCCGCCCTTGGGCAGGTTCACCTTGAGGCCCGCCTGCGCTCCACCCCCGGGGGCCTGCACGATGACCGAGCTCGTCACCATGAAGATGATGAGGAGCACGAGGAAGATGTCGGTGAGCGGGGTGATGTTGATCTCGGCGAAGCCGACGTCCTCGCCGTTGCCGTCGGGATCCCCCGGTGCCTTGCCCATCGCCATGTGAGTGGACCTCTAGGCTTCCGGCAGGGGACGGGTGTCCACCGGGGCCGGAGCAGTGGGGGTGGGAGCGGAGGGGGAGGGAGCGTTCACGGGGCGCTCGCGCAGCAGCTCGACGAACTCGTCCCCCATGAGGCGCAGCTCCACGAGCACGCGGGACAGCCGTGCCTGGAAGTAGTTGTAGAAGGCCATGGCCTGCACCGCCACGAGGATGCCCACGGCGGTGGCCACGAGGGCCTCGGAGATGCCCGTCATCACCGCGCCGGTGCCTCCGGTGCCGCCCGCCTGCACGTCCAGGCCGAGGTCCTTGAAGGAGCGCATGATGCCCGCCACGGTGCCGAAGAGGCCCACGAAGGGGGTCAGCGAGCCGATGGTGGCCAGCAGCCACAGGTTGCGGCGCAGCCGCAAGCCCACCTGGGCGCGCTCGCGCTCCACGGCCGAGTCCACCCCTTCACAGGTGCCGCGGGTGCGCTCGAAGCGATCGAAACCGGCGAGGAAGATGTCGGCCACGGCGGCGTCCGAGCGCTCGGAGGCGGTGCGGGCGGCGGCCAGGTCCCCCCGCAGCAGGTGCTTGTGGACGGTGTCCCCGAGAGCCCGCGAGCGCTCGCTCACCCCCCAGAGGGCGATCAACCGCTCGATGGCCACCCCCAGGGCGACGACGGACGCGACGATGAGGAGAGCGAGGGTGAAGCCGCCGATGCGGAGGTAGTGGAGGATTTCGGAAAGACTCATGCAATGGTGGCCAAGGTAGGTCGGCTGGCGCGAGACTTAAGCCATGAACCGCGCAGCCGCAGCAATCTTCCTGGCCCTCCTCTGTTCAGGGTGTCCCAAGCGAATCGATTTCGGTCCCCAGGGGCGGGTGACGCAGCCCGAGGAACTCTTCCGCCTGACGAGCGCCGCCCAGACCCAGGTCGTCTCCCTCCAGGGCGACGGGAAGCTGCGAGTGGAGTCGCCCCAGGGCTCCGGGACCGTGTCGGCGTTCCTGGCCGTCTCGCGACCGGGCCTGCTGCGCGTGGAGATGTTCGACTTCTTCAACCGTCCCATCGCCGTGCTGGTGACGGACGGGCAGCGCTTCGGCCTCTTCCAGTCTCAAGAGAACAAGTTCTACCAGGGGCCGGCGACGCCTCGGAACCTGTCGCGCTTCCTGCCCGTGGCCCTGCCGAGCGAGGAGCTGGTCTCCGTGATGCTCGGTCAGGTGCCATTCCTCCCCGCCGAGCGCAAGACGCTCGCGCTGGACGCGAAACAGGGGCTCTACGTCCTCACCCTCCACCGGGGCGCGGTGTCCCAGGTGCTCCACATCCACCCCAAGTCCCTGCGCGTGGTACGCAGCGAGGTGCGGGGCCTCCAGACCTACGGCCTTGAGTACGACAACTTCAAGGAGCACGGGGAGGCCCGCCTTCCCCATGAAGTGACGCTCCGGGCCCCCTCGGCGGACACCTCCCTGGGGCTGCGCTACACGGAAATCACCGTCAACGAGTCCCCGGACCTCACGCTCTTCGACCTCTCCGCCCCCGAGGACGTGCCCGTGGTGGAGGTGGACGAGGGGGGACAGACCCTGCCCCCCGTCGAGCTGCCACCCGCCCGGCCGGACGCCTGAGAAGGCCCGCGTCAAGAATTCAGCAACGGTTGGAATCTCAGGTAGAGTGCCCGGACCGGTCGGGTCCGTTCGGACTCCCCGCGACAGCGACATGGCACAGATCAAGCTTGGCGAACTGCTGATCAAGGCGAACGTGCTCCAGGAGGGCCAGCTCCGGGCGGCGCTCGCGGAGCAGGCGAAGTGGGGCGGGAAGCTGGGAGAGATCCTGGTGCGGATGAACCTCGTGTCCGAGGACATCCTGGTGAGGGCGTTGTCCAAGCAGCTCGCCATCCCCGCCGTGAACCTGGACGCGGTGAAGGAGATCCCCCCACACGTGCTCAACCGCATCCCGGTGCAGACGGCACGCGACTTCGCGGTGCTGCCACTGCAACTGCGGGACGATGGCAAGACGCTGGTGGTGGCCATCGCCGATCCGCTCAACGTGCGGCAGCTGGACGAGCTGCGCGGCGTCACCAAGTGCCGCATCCTGCCGAACGTGGCCGGCCGCACGGCGATCGCCCGGGCCATGGCGCGCTTCTACGAGGAGACGGCCGAGCTGGGCGACGCGGACACCAACTTCAAGGTGGTGGACGCCCAGGGCCGCACGGTCGTCAAGCACATGAATGACGTGCCGGGTGCGGCCGCCGCCGCGGCTCCGGCCCCGCCTCCGGCTCCCGCGCAGACGGCTGCTCCCCGTGGCGCCCTCTCGCGCGAGCTGCCGACGGCGCGCGGCGGCGTCAACGCCAGCCCGGTGGAGCTCCTGCGCAGCGTGGAGGAGGTGCAGCGCAAGGAGGTAGCGGCCCTCAAGGCCATGGTGGAGCTGCTCATCGAGAAGGGCGTCTTCACCCGCGACGAGTACCTGGCGAAGGTCAAGCGTTAAGCCGTCCACCCCCCCACCCGCATGCGCAAGAAGATCGGCGAGCTGCTCATCGAGTCCGGTGCCGTCAATCCGGAGCAGGTCCGCAAGGCACTCGGCCAGCAGCGGGCCTTTGGCAGCGCTCAAAAGCTGGGTTCGGTGATCGTCACCCTGGGCTTCGCCTCGCCCTCGGCGGTGGCCCGTGCCCTGGCGCGCCAGTTCGACCTGCCCTTCGTGGAGCTGCCGGAGATCCCCGAGCAGCTTCGCTCCCTCGTCTCCCAGGACTTCCAGGCCGAGCAGCGCATCGTCCCCTTCCGGATCGAGAAGGAGGGGCGCAGCGAGCGGCTGCACGTGGCGGTGGATGATCCCTCGGACCTGTCCGGTGTGGACGAGCTGAGCTTCCAGCTCAACAAGCCCATCCGGGTCCATGTGGCCTCCGAGGATGACCTGGACCGCGCGCTCGGCCTCGTACGAGGCCGGGTCGTGGATGGAATCGCCTTGGAGGACGACACGGGCGAGCCCCTGGAGCTGGAGGGCTCCTCCGGCATGGTGGCGGGCAGCTGGCACGGGGAGGAGTCACCGCCCGAGGCCCCACCTTCGGCCGTCGCGTCCCTGTTCGACTGGGAGCTGCCTTCCGGCCAGACGGTGGATGATGACGACGACAACAGCGACATCACCCTGATCACCCCGAGGTCCGCCTTGAAGCCCACGCCACCGGGGCCCCCGGCTCCGCCCCCCCTCGACGATGACGACGAGGAGATCACCCTCATCACCCCTCGTGCCGCGAAACCGAAGGGCGCCGCCGTTCCGCCGCCTCCGCCTCCGCCAGAGAACGAGGACGTGCTCGACGAGCTGCTCGGCGAGGCCGAGCCCGAGCCCACGATCCCGTCCGGGACGCCCGGAGGCTCCGGCAAGTCCGTGCCGGTGGTCGTCTTCGGTGGGGCCGCCAAGGGCGTGTCGGCACCGCCTCCGTCCCCGTCACTCTCCGACATCTCCGAGGATGACCTGAAGGTGCTCGAGGACATCGAGCGCATCGCGGATGGTGGCGAGGCGACGCTGCACACGGAGAAGGTGAAGCCCGCCCGTATGGTGGCCAGCCTCATCCGCCTCCTCATCAAGAAGCGCGTCATCCGCGAAGAGGAGTTCCTGGAGGAGCTGTCCCGGAAGTGACGCCCCGGGCCGGGTGTTCCAGCCCGGCCGTGAGCCCCATGTCCGAGCCCCTCCTCGACGTCCGTGGTCTGAAGACCCAGCTCTCCCTGGAGGAGGGCCCGGTGCTGGCCGTGGACGACGTGTCCTTCTCCATCCCGCCTGGCGGCACGCTGGGCGTGGTGGGGGAGAGCGGCTGCGGCAAGAGCCTCACCGCGCTCTCGGTGATGCGGCTGGTGCCCGAGCCGCCCGGCCGGGTGGTGGGCGGGCAGATCCGTTTCCAGGGAGAGGACCTGCTCACGCTCCCCGAGGCGAGGATGCGCCGGGTGCGTGGGCGCCACCTGTCCATGGTCTTCCAGGAGCCGATGACCTCGCTCAACCCCGTCTACACGGTGGGCGAGCAGATCGCCGAGGGCGTGCGGCTCCACCAGGGTCTGTCGCGGGTCGCCGCGCGCGAGCACGCGGTGGAGATGCTGCGGCGGGTGGGCATCCCCGCCCCCGAGCAGCGCGTGGACAGCTACCCCCATCAGCTGTCCGGCGGCATGCGCCAGCGGGTGATGATCGCCATCGCGCTCGCGTGCGGGCCGGAGCTGCTCATCGCGGACGAGCCCACCACGGCGCTGGACGTCACCATCCAGGCGCAGATTCTCGAGCTGCTGAAGCGGCTGCAGGCCGAGCACCACATGGCGGTGATGCTCATCACGCACGACCTGGGCGTGGTGGCCGAGAGCTGTGACGCGGTGGTGGTGATGTACGCGGGGCGGGTGGTGGAGCGGGCCCCGGTGAAGGCGCTCTTCCGGCAGCCGGCGCACCCGTACACGGCGGGGCTGCTGCGCTCCATTCCGGCCCTCCACGAGACGGGTGGGGCAGGGGAGCGCCCCCGGCTGCGGACGATTCCAGGCATGGTGCCGAGCCTGCGCAAGCTGCCCGGAGGCTGCCGCTTCCGGGACCGGTGCGAGCGCGCCCTGGACATCTGCGCGAGGGTGGAGCCGGCCCTGGAACCCAAGCGCGACGGCCAGGAGGCCGCGTGCCACAACCCGGTGCCCGCGCCATGACCGAGCCCCTGCTTCAAGTGCGAGAGCTGAAGACGCACTTCCCGGTACGCGGGGGGCTGCTGGGGCGCGTGCGGGGCACGGTGAAGGCGGTGGACGGGGTGGGCTTCGACGTGCGGCGCGGCGAGACGCTCGGCCTGGTGGGCGAGAGTGGCTGCGGCAAGAGCACGCTGGGGCGCACGCTGCTGCGGCTCGTGGAGCCCACGTCCGGCTCCATCCGCTTCGAGGGCCGTGAGCTGACGGGCCTCTCCCAGCGCGAGCTGCGGCCCCTGCGTCGGAGGATGCAGCTCGTCTTCCAGGATCCGTACGCCTCGCTCAACCCGCGCATGTCGGTGCGAGACATCCTCGGCGAGCCCTTCGCCATCCACGGGTTGGCGCGAGGCCGCGAGCGAGAGGCGAAGGTCGCCGAGCTGGTGGACCTGATGGGCCTGCCGCGCGACGCGTTGAGTCGCTATCCCCACGAGTTCTCCGGTGGGCAGCGCCAGCGCATCGGCATCGCCCGGGCCCTCGCCCTGAGGCCGGACCTGGTCGTCGCCGACGAGCCCATCAGCGCGCTGGACGTCTCCATCCAGGCGCAGATCGTCAACCTGCTGGTGGATCTCCAGCGCGAGCTGGGGCTCACCTACGTCTTCATCGCGCACGACCTGAAGATCGTGGAGTACGTGTCCACGCGCGTGGCGGTGATGTACCTGGGCCGCATCGTGGAGCTGGCGGACGCGGCGGACCTCTACCGCCGACCGCGCCATCCATACACCCAGGCGCTGCTGTCGGCGGTGCCGGTGCCGGACCCCGAGCGCAAGCGGTCGCGCATCATCCTCCAGGGGGATGTGCCGTCTCCGCTCGCGCCGCCCCCCGGGTGTACCTTCCACCCCCGGTGCCCGTACGCCATGGAGCGGTGCCGGCGCGAGACGCCCCCCCTCTACACCTTGGACAACGGGCACACCTCCGCGTGCTTCCTGGTGGAGGAGGACGCGCGTAAGGCCACCCCCAGCGGGGCGGAAGCGGGCGCACCGCGGGGCTCGGGAGGGTAGGGTGTTCTGGATCAGCCACCATCACGAGAACGAGTACAACCGCACGTACCTGCTCGGCGGGGTGCGCGTGTGCGCGCGCTGCCTGGGCACGTACCCGGTGCTGGTGGCGGTGATGATGGGCCTCTTCGCCGTGCGCGCGCCCCTGGTGTGGCGCTGGGACGTGCCGGTGGTGCTCGGCCTCACGCTGCCGGCGCTCGTGGACTGGGCGGTGGGGCGCTTCCGTCCGGCCAGCGGCTCCAACGCCGTGCGCACCCTCACCGGAGTGCTGCTGGGCGTGGCGCTCGGCCGCGCGTTGTTCGTTCACGTCCAGAAGCCCCTGCCGGCGATGCTGGTGTGGCAGGCCGCCCTGGTGGCGGTGGTCGCGCTCCCCGTGCTGCTCTTGAGCTCCCGAGGACCGAGGAACGGGTAGAGAGGCGCCTCAGTCCTCTTCGGTGAGGTATTTCAAGAGTTCGGCCTCGTCCTGGGAGATCAATCGGTTGACGCCGTCCCGTCGGGCATGACGCTGGATCTGCAGCAAGCCCACGGTGCTCCGGACGAGCACACCAATCTTTCGGAAGCCGCCGATCCAGCGTGGGCGGAGGCGATCCATGGCGGCCTCGAACTGGGGATCATTCCGGCCAGGGGCGGCCCGGATGTCGGCGAGGTGCCCATACCGTGAGCGGTCCAGCGTATCCAGGGCGTCACCGAGCCGCGCGAAGATACCGTCCAGGTCCTCGAGCGTGCCAAACGGCTTGTCGCCGCGAACGGTGCGGACGATGCGCAGCCGCTCGTCGACGAACGCGGTGAAGTACTCGTCCTGGAAGATCTGCTTGGAGCTTGAAGAGAGGCCCACGGTCATCCCTGTACCGCGTCGCGATGCAACTCACGCACCCTTCCATGAAGGGGGGCGGGACGGAAGGCGGACGGTCATCTCCTCGGTACCCCTCCAGGGGCGGGGCTCGCGGCCCTGGTGACAAGCGGTGGCGCTCCCTGTCATTCTCGCTACTTACCGTGGGCCAAAAAACGGTAGACCCTGGCGCCCCATCGTCCGTTGAAGGAAGGGATGGAGGGGTGAGGACAGGTACGAGGCCCTGAATTGGGGGACTGTTGGGACCGGAAACCTCAGACGAACGGCTGATGCTCGCCTTCCGGGCGGGGGATGCTCGTGCGTTCGAGGTGCTGGTGCGCAGGCACCGGACGCCGGTGTTCAACTTCATCCTCCGCTTCACCGGCCAGCGTGCTCGGGCGGAAGACGTGCTTCAAGAGACGTGGCTCAAGGTGGTTCGCAGCGCGTCGGAGTACGAGGCGAAGGCGAAATTCACCACCTGGGTCTACACGATTGCGAGGAACCTCTGCGTGGACAGCGCGCGCAAAGAGAGCTACCGGCAGACGGCCTCGCTGGAGGCACCCGTGACGGGGGCCGAGGGCGAGGAGGGTCGTCCGCTGGGTGAGGCCCTCCCGGACGAGGGTGTGAGCCCCGAGCGTGGCGCCTACAACGCCCGGGTGCGGCCCCTGCTGGAGCGCGCGCTCGCCGGCCTGCCGGAGGAGCAGCGCGAGGTCTTCGTGCTGCGCGAGTACAGCGGCATCCCCTTCAAGGAGATCGCCGAGGTGACAGGAGTGTCCGAGAACACGGTGAAGAGTCGCATGCGCTACGCCCTCGAGGGCTTGCGCCGGCGTCTGGCCGAACTCGGGGTGGATGGGGACCTGGCAGAGGACGGAAGGACGGTGGCGGGATGAAGCCTCAGGGTTCCCATGCGCACGAGGATCGGCTGCTGGACTTCGCCTATGGCGAGCTCCCGCCCTCCGAGGCCCAGGTGATGGAGCAGCACGTGCAGGGCTGCTCGCGCTGCACGGAGGCGCTCGACGACATTCGCGGCGTGCGTGTCACCATGTCCCGGCTGCCGCTGCATTCCGCGCCAGACTCCGGGATGGAGTCGTTGATGGCGTACGCGCAGCAGGCCGCGCGTCGGTCCGCCGCGGGTCCCGCGCCCGCGGCCCGCTGGTGGCGTCGCCTGCTGGCTCCCGCGCTGGGCATGGCGGCCGTGAGCGTCTTCGGCGTCGTGGTCCTCCAGGTGAACCGCGAGGTGGATCTCAGCCCCGCGCTCAGCAAGAAGGAGTCCTCTCGGGAGCGGATCGCCCGCCAGGAGCCGACGAGCGCCAAGGACCTGTCCGCGCAGCCCGTGTCCGCCGCGGCCCCGTCACCCGCGGCCCCGTCACCCGCCGCCCAGCAGATGCACGAGGAGCTGGACGAACGGTTCCGTGCCGCCGAGCAGCGTCCCGCTCCGGCGAAGCCCCAGCCGAAGGAGCTGCGCCGCGAGGAGTACGCGGACTGGTCCAACGCTGGCGCGGGCAGTGCCGGCGGCTTCCCGGAGAAGAGGAGCATCACGCAATCGGTGAAGACCAAGCGGGGTACGTCCTCCAGCGGGAGGACCTCGCTCTCCGTGGCGACGTCCCAGCCCACCGCCGAGCCCGCCCCCGTCGAGGCTCCGGCGGATGCGGAGGAGTCTCTCGCGGCCGGGGCCGCACCCGTGCCCGGCGAGTCCCAGATGGCGCAGTACGCGCCTCCGTCCAGCCCGGCGCAGCGGATCATCGGCTCCACCTCCTCACGCGCGGCGCCGAAGAAGAGCGTGGCTTCCTACGACGATGACGCGCAGCCGGCCCCTGGGCGCGCCGAGCAGCCCACCGCCGCGCCGCCGCCTCCTCCGCCCCTCGCCCAGTCGCAGGCGCCCGCCACCGCTGGCGCCTCCGTGCGGCCGGAGGGCCTGGCGGACAAGAAGGAGGACGCGGCCCAGAATGTCCAGGAGAAATCCGCCGGTCCGAAGGGCATGCCCTCTCCCACGGATCTGCTGCGGCAGGCGGACGTGGCCAACCGCTCGGGGGACAGGGAGCAGGAGTCCATGCTGCTGCGCGCGGCGCTGTCCGCGGGAGCGCGAGGCGCGCAGCGGGTGGAGGCGCTCTCTGGCCTGTGTGAGGCGGAGTTCGCGCTGGGCCGCGAGCGGAACGCCCTGGAGTTCTGCAAGCGGGTGATGGCGGAGGCGCCCGGCTCCAGCGAGGCTCGTGCCGCGCAGCGCCTGCTGGAGCGCGAGCTCCAGGCCCCAGCGAGGAAGTAGGACCCGGGAGTCCGCCTCAATGCGGAGCGTGCTCTCCCGGCGCGGGAGGCAGGTCCGGATTGAAGGCGCCCCGGAAGACGAGGAAGTCTCCTCGTGGCTCCTTCAGGCGCGAGGCCTCGCCCGAGGGCGAGATGCCCACCGGGTGGATCTCATAGGCCGCGCCTCCCTCCAGCACGTAGACGAGCAGCGTGCCGGGAGGCGCATCCGCGGGGAGCGCCTCCGGCGAGTCCACCCTCTGGATGCGGAAGGGGAGGGCCACGAACGAGCGCGTGTGGATGGGGGTGGGTTGCCCCCGCGTCAGCTGCTCCAGCGCCTGCTGCCAGGAGCCCTCGTCCTCGGGGATGGCGCCGTGGGTCTGGAGCTCGTTCACGGTGCGGCCGTGAAGCTCGCGCGTCACCCGGAGGACCTTCAGGTTCGTGGCATCGGCGTTGCGCCCCAGCACGGGGCCCTCGCGGTTTCCCCAGGTGGCGAGCGCCAGGGCCCCGAGGATGAGCCCGGACCAGTAGAGCCGAGCGCTGCGCCCGCGCACGGCCTGCACCAGGATGACCGCCAGTCCCCCCACCGCCGCGAGCGCCGCCACCAGCAAGGCCGGACGCGGGGGCGCCCCGGCGTTGTAGGGCTGGAGCTGCGAGCGGACCAGGTGCACCACCTCCGGCCAGGCCGCCACGAGGGTGATGGCGGTGAACCCCACGAACATCACCCCGTGGAGGACGCGGAGCGGCAGCGGCGACCGCTGCTGGACGGAGGAGGAGGACGGCTTCACGGGAACGGCAGGTTCAGCACCAGGTAGAACGAGTCGTAATAGACCTGGTAGGCCTGGAGGAACAGGTCGATGACGTTCTGGTTGCCGAACACATTGGAGGTCATCGTCACGACGAGCGCCAGGACGAGGACCCAGTTGATGACGGAGTACTCCACCATGGCCTGGCCACGGGGGTGACGGCGCCGGAGCTGCGCGCGGGTCGCGGGCTTCTTCATGGGCTGTTCTCCTGCGAATCGGTCTCGGACTCCGTCTGCATCCAGGCCGGCAGGTTGCTGGCCGGCTCCAGGGAGATCTTCTTCTCACCCGCGGCGGGGAGCACCATGCGCGGCTTGGCGTCCACGCCGTAGTCGCGCACTTCCATCGCGTACTTGACGGCCGGGTACTCGAGCTTGGCCAGACGCAGCAGGGGGATCTCCCGGCTCATCCAGTAGCGCTTGAGGATGAGGTTGTTCCGGTAGAGGACTTCCACGGGCTCGGCCGTCACGGTGCCGCCGAGCGTCATGAGGCGCGAGGGCTTGCCCCGCTTCACGGTGGTGTCCTTCCCGGCGGGAATCTGCGCCGAGGTCGGCGCGGGGGCGGGGCGGGCCGCGTCCTTGCCAGAGTCGCCGACGAAGTGCGGGAGGGCGTCCTTGTCCACCTCCTGGAGCTTCTCGATGCCCT
Source organism: Archangium sp. (assembly GCF_036389735.1). Lineage (GTDB taxonomy): Bacteria > Myxococcota > Myxococcia > Myxococcales > Myxococcaceae > Archangium. The sequence continues at coordinate 18,766 of NZ_DASVWK010000768.1, forward strand.
GGGTGAGGAACAGCCGCGAGATGCCCTCGGAGCGCAGCCCCGTCTCACGGGCCACCAGCATGAGGAACTGCGCCATGGGCGCCTTCATCGCCGGGTGCTGGCCGAACTCCAGTTCCATCCACACCGCGTCACGGTTCTGGGCGTCCTTCTGCTCGCCCACGACGGCCAGGCGCATGAAGCTCTGCTGGGCTCCATCCATCTGGTACGTCACCCACTCGCCCACGCGTGCATCCAACTGCGTGGGGGCGGCCTCGAAGAGCATCCGCCCTTCGCGCGGCAGCTCCGCCGGCGCGGCTCCCAGCAGCGTCAGCGTCAGGGCGCATACGAGCGCGCTCATGGTGTCTTCTCCTTCGCGAGTCCCTGGCGCGTGGCGGCCTCGCGCGCCTGGCGCACCGCGTCCGCGTTGGGCATGCCGTCCGGCCGGTCCGTGCCCACCCACGCCTGGGAGACGGCTACCCGCGAGGGCTCCAGCTCCACCAGTGTGGTCATCGACTGCTCGGCCCCGCGCGCGTACTCGAGCACGTGCGTGCGCTGACCATCCAGCTTGCCTCCGGTCTCGCGCACCGGCTTGTAGCCCGCGGCGGTGAACTTGGAGGCGAGCTCCTGGCGCACCGCGTCCAGGGGGCGATCCACGATCTGCGTGCTGTGCCGCGAGCCTCCGGCCTCGTCTCGCGAGCCCACGTCCGAGCTGAAGAGCGGGCCCTCCACCCGGATCATCTTGTCCTGCCCGGCGGCGGGAGGCTTCTCGTACAGCCACAGGTCCTTGAGCACGGTGAAGCCCACCGTCTTGCCCATGTGCCTGCGCAGCACCACCGACCGCTGGAGTCCCTCGCGCGTGAAGAAGGCCGACACCACCCCTTCCTCATCCATGTCCCCATCGACGACGACCGGGTAGCCCTGCTTTCCCCAGAAGGTGGCGAAGTACTTCGCCACCTTCATCATCGGATCCTGGGTGGTGAAGTAGGCCATGCGGTGGTACTGGCCGTTGATCAGCAGATCATTGCCGATGCGCGTGTGCACGGTGCCCGGGTACACCGCGAGCTCCTGCTCGGCCCGCGACGGGGCGGCCCAGACCAGCACCAGGATGAGGGGGAGGATGCCTACTCGCACGTGATCTTGTTCTCGTTCTTGTCTTTGTTGGTGCTGGGATCCATCGCGGGCGTATTGGGCATGTCCGCCATGGCCTTCTTGCAGCCCATGAAGTGCTCGCCACGGGCCTCGAAGATCCTCGCGTACAGGGAGCCCGCGTACGCGGCGGTGTCGCGGAACGGCGCGGTGTCGAAGCAGCGCAGCAGGTCGTCGTCGTCCTTGGGCCGCTGATCCAGCCCGGGGTACTTGTCCAGGTTGTTCAGGCCCTCGTGGGCGGTGTGCTTGTCGTTGTTGCAGTCCCGACCGGAGGTGCTCGGCTTGTAGTTGTTGGCAACCACGAAGGTTCCCATGAAGTCCGGGAGGAAGAAGTTGGTGACGCCCGTGATCTTATCGAAGCCCACCTTGTTCAGGTAGTTGGTTACACCCAGGAACTTCATCCGGTCCACCTGCCTGTACAGGCCGTGATCCGTGCCACCAGACCTGTGCACGCCCGCCCGCTTGCCGTCCGCGATGGCATCGCCACCGTCGGGCAGGTGCCAGCCATTGGCGATGAGCGTGTAACGGTTGTTGACTGGCAGGTTGCTCAAGTCCCTGCCGCCCCAGTTGTCCACGTTGTAGAAGCCGCCCTGCTCCTTCTGCAGGTAGCTGCGGGGCAGCACGAGGGAAGCGAGCCTGCTGGTGATCTGCACCTCCACCTGGCCCTTGGTGTTGAACTTGAAGTGGTTGAGGAAGAAGTTGTAGCCCTTGCCAATCGCGCTGGACACCTCCTCGCCCGCTCCGCCCGCGGGCATGGCCCAGCTCAAGTCGATGCCCTCCACCGTCTGGTTGGTGATGGCCACCGTCACCGGATCCGCGCGCAGCATGATGGAGGACCTGCCCCCGTTGGGCTCGACGGAGTTGAGGTCCTTGTAGCGCTCGGTCGCCTCCGTCATCGTGGCCTGCATGGCGGTATCGAAGGCCTGGTCGTGATTGGCCTCGGCGTAGTCGCTCAAGGTGTAGCTCGTCATCTCCCAGGCCACGTAGCGGGAGGCCTCCTGAAGCTTGAACTTCGCGAGGATGATCTCCGTGAGGAAGATGCTGAACATCAGGATGGAGACCAGCAGCGGCACCACGATCGCGAACTCGACGGTGGCGGCGCCGCGCCGGGACGTCAGCTGATTGGAGCGGTTGCGGAGCATGGCGGGCCTCAGTGGGTGATGATCTTCGCCGGAGCGTCCTTGAAGTCCGCCGGAAGTATGTCCGTCAACTTGTTGATCAACGGCAGCGACTCCTTGCCCTGCCACACGGCCGCGAGACGGGGCCGCCAGTAGGGGTTGAAGAAGTTGGGCTGCTCGGCCCAGTTGCCGGGCCGGTGGTAGTACGTCTGGCCGCGCGAGATGACGGTCATGCCGGAGGAGACGGTGAGGCCGCCGATCTCCAGTTTCTTGCGGCTGTTGTCCAGCTCCAGCGTCTGGGGCGAGCCGTCGAAGTTGAAGGAGAACTTCGAGCTGGCGTTGAGCCGGGCCGGGCCGTTGCGGGTGGCCCCCGTGTCGTCGGTGTTCGTGTTGTGCAGCTCGTCCGTGTCCTTGTTGAGGAACACCCAGGTGGAGGGCTGGTTGAAGTCGTTCTCGCGCCTGGCCATCTGGTGGATGCTGGCCTGGCCCTTCTTGGCCTGGCCGTTGCCCGAGCCGTTGCTGCCCGAGCTGTTGCCCGGGTTGAGGCCCGCGCAGTCCTGCTTGTAGTCACCCGGTTCGAAGTGGGGGAAGGGCGCCAGGCCCTGCCAGGGGTGGTTCTGGTCCTTCGTGTCGATGCGGACGTTGGCCGTGAAGACGTCGATCTTCGAGGGGCAGGCCCAGTTCGGCAGGTACTTGATGAGGCAGAGCGAGTTCTCGTTCAAGCCGACGTTGCCGTCCGCGCCTCCAGCTCCGCCGGGGAAGACCACCCGCCAGTGGATGCCGTTCTTGCGCAGATCCTTGTCGCTCATGGCCCAGATGCTGGTCTTGAGCATGTTGTTCGGCTCGCGATCCTCGGCGCTGCTGAGCAGCCCGTCCGGCCGCCCACGCGGATCTCCCCAGCAGTCCTTCCAGGTCCGATCATCCCCGCCACCGGGGAACTGGGGGCAGCTGAAGGGGTTGATGAACGGGCCGACGGAGTCGGGTCCCAGGTTGATGTAATAGGTGTCGTCCGCGCCGATCACGTCACCCTGGGCCAGCATTCCCATGGGGCTGTTGGGCGGATCCCGGTGCTCGCGGATCCTGTTGCGGCCCTTGGCGTTACCGCCCTTGGTCGCCTCCATGCCGCCATAGCCGAGCCGGTGGGTGAGCATGCGCGTCTGGCCCCACTTGGGGAAGCTGTCGAGCATCGTCTCCAACGGCTTGAGCCAGCTGGGAATCGGCAGGAGCTTGCCGAGCGTACGGGCGGTGACGAACGTCTCCGGGCAGATGCCGTTGCTCGCGTTGCAGGGGAAGCGCGTGGCGTTGGTGATGTTGGCCATCGACCGCTTGGCGCGGGCGACCTTGTCCTGCTCGCCGCGCTTCCAGTCGTTATCCAGCGGCTGGAAGGGCTTGAACTTGAGCAGCTGGTCGGGCGAGACGGTGGTCTCGTCGAAATGCGCGCGGTTGAAGAGGCACTGGTTGATGAGGCCCGCCAGCGTCTGGGGGACCAACGAGTCCACGTTGGGATCGTTCTCCGCGATGATCGTATTCGAGGTGCCGAACACGTAGGACGACGAGGCCACCATCGACGCGACGGCCGCGCCGGCCATGACCGCGTTGAGCAGGCGATGGCCGGGCACCACGATTTTTCCGATGGCCCGGTCGATGGGTTCCATCACCGGTTTCAAGGCGAGCAGCAGCTTCTGCACGAGCGTGAAGATGGCGTTCAACGCGTTCATCAGCGCGCCGATGTACGGCAAGACGTCCAACACGGCGCAGATGATGATCCAGTGATCTTCCCGGCTGTCCTTGGGGAAGCATGGGCCGATGGTGCGCATGAACCCGTACAGGTCCGTCATGAAGGCCTGGACGAAGAAGATGAACGAGTTCAGCGACTGCCACACCATCGCCGACACGTAGTGCGACACCTGGGTGCGGTTGGTGAACGCGTAGAAGTTGAAGGCACGCGCCTCCATGGCGGCCGTGGAGTAGGCCGCCGCGTCCGCCGTGTTCTGCAGGCGGATGCGCTCGTGCACGTTGTGCCCGATGTTGACGGTGGTGATGAGCGCGATGCTCAAGGTGAGCATCAACAGGCAGGCGAGGACGAGCGCCTGGCCTTCCTGACGCTCGAGGCTGCGACGAAGGGCGCGGGTCATCATAGGTGTCACAGGCCCCAAGCGGGGTTAATGTGCATCAGCCACTTGTAGTAGAAGTTCGACTGCATCCGCATGCTGTAGGTGGCCGTCAGCGGGATGAAGTAGCGCCGGCCGATGATCTGCGACAGCAGCGGGATGCTCCCGGTGGCCACGCCCCAGAGCACGGCCATCTCCGACTTGTAGAGCGTGTTGTAGCCGCGCTGGTGGCTGATGCCCTTGACGTTCAACCCGCCCACCGCGTTCATCCCTCCGCTCTTGTTGGTCATGCTCGCGCGGGGATCCAGCGTGGGCCGGTCGATGCTGCCGTACAGCGACACGCCGGCGTTGGCCGCCCACCAGGAGGTGAAGATGACCCAGTTGGCGAAGGGCACCCGGAGCTCGTACCAGTAGCGCACGCGGATGGTCAGCACGGTTGCCTTGCGGTAGACCTCCTCGCCGTTGTCCGGCAGCGGGAGGTTGAAGAACTTGGCGATCTTGCTCTCCAGCGCCGGCACCTCCGGGTAGGAGTCCGGGCCGTCGAAGTCCAGCTCCTTCCAGTTGTAGCCCGAGCGCAGCTTCCACACGCTCTGGATGGGCGAGTACCAGGACGGGTTCACCGTATCGATACGGACCTGCCCGAACAGGTTGGAGCCGTTGATCGTGGCCGGGATGATCCCGTTCTTGTTGGGCCACGCCAGCAGCTGGAGCGCCTCGTCATAGATCTGAGCGACCGCCCACGTCTTGCCCAGCTCGAACAGGCTGTCCGTGCGGCCCATGGTGGGCAGCAGCGCGATGATGGCCGCGTCCTTCATGCGCTCGTTGCTGCCGTTCCACACGATGCCCGTGCGCGCCGCGCTGAACGCCGCGTACTCCGTCATCATCTTCGCGTGCTGCATCATCGTCAGCTGGATGATGCCCAGGCACATGAAGACCATGAGCGGTAGCACCAAGGCGGACTCGACGGCGGCTTGACCGGATTCCCTGGGTTTGACGGGAGTAGGCATGGAGGCCTCCTTGTACCGACATCCGGGCTTTGTGCGACATCGGTCAGATGGACGCCCTGGTGGGACACCTGGTGGGCGGGCGGCCTGACGGGAGGGAGGCGCCAAACTCCAGCGAACCAGGAAAAGCAGGCAGGCGTGGGATAGTGACTTTGACACCTGACCTGACCGGTGGATAACATCCCGGGCCGCTGGCGCCCAGGGCCCGCCTCAGATCGTTGCTCGCCGCTTTGAACGAATTCCCGCCGCCCCGCCTGGACGCCCCCCGTTTTTGGAGGTCCTCGAGACATGCTGAAGGGTAAGACTCCCCTCGTGATCGCGTTGGCGCTCGGCCTGCTGGCCGGCATCATCGCGTGGTCCGCGATCAAGAAGAAGGAAGCGGACGTGCGTCGTGGCTGGAACCTGGTGCCCGTGGTCGTGGCCTCCCAGGACATCCCCGAGGGCACGATCATCACCTTCGAGATGATCAACCAACGCTCGGTGCCCGAGCAGTTCGTCACCTCGTCGGTGGTGAAGCCGGACTCGGCGACCTACGTGGTGGGGCAGAAGGTGCTGGTGGCGCTCCAGGCGGGAGACCCGCTGCTGTGGAGCCAGTTCGAGACGACGAAGGCGGCCGAGCGCCTGTCGGCCAAGGTGCAGAAGAAGGTGCGCGCCGTCACCATCGAGTCGCGCAGCACCACCTCGGTGGGCGGCTGGGTGCGGCCCAATGATCACGTGGACGTGATCGGCACCTTCCTGGACCCGCAGACGAACGAGAACGTGGCGGTGACGCTGCTGCAGAACGTGATCGTCCTGGCCACGGGCAAGATCACCGGCACCACGAACGTCAACCTCATCCCGGAGAACCAGCGCGACTACAGCAACATCACGCTGATGGTCATCCCGGAAGAGGCGGAGATCCTCACGCTGGCCACGGAGCTGGGCAACCTGACGCTCTCGCTGCGCAACGAGGAGGACGTGGACATGATCGAGGAGCGCGGCCGCGCCACCATCAGCACGCTGCTGTCGGGTGAGCGCACCCGCGTGCTGGAGCAGAAGCGCCGCGAGATCATCCAGATCATCAAGGGCAGCGCCGAGAAGAGCGCCGCCTCGGGTCCGCAGTAGTGGTTGTCTTCCTCCCCCGTCGCTGAAGGAAGTCCCCGCGCATGCTGGCCGGAATCGTCCTACTCCTCGTCACCGGGTCGGTCTTCTTCTTCAGCCTGGTGATCTTCACCGTCCTGGCGAAGGCCTACGAACAGTACCAGGAGCGGTACGTCGTCAAGTCGATGAACGACTTGAGCGACATGTTCCTCTTCGTCGATGCCCGCCAGTTGCTGGTGCTCAACATCGCCAGCATGTGTCTGTTGGGCATCCTGTCGTACATCATCTTCAACCCCATCCTGTGCGTGCTCGCCACGGTGTTCGGCTTCTTCCTGCCGATCCTCCTGGTGAAGCACTACCGGGCGCGGCGCATCAAGCGCTTCAACGTGCAGCTGGTGGACGCGCTGCAGGCCATGGCCAACGCGTTCAAGGCGGGTCTCACGTTCCCGCAGGCCATCGAGCACGTGGCGCGCGAGGCGCAGCCGCCGCTGTCGCAGGAGTTCGGGCTCTTCGTGAAGGAAGTGAAGCTGGGCGTGCCGCTGGAGGAGGCCCTCATCAACATGGGCCGCCGGGTGGGCAGCGACGACCTGGAGCTGGTCGTGGTGGCCACCAACATCGCGCGCCAGCTGGGCGGCAACATGGCGGAGATGTTCGAGACCATCTCCAACGTCATCCGCGAGCGCTTCCGCCTCGAGGGCAAGATCGACGCGCTCACCTCGCAGGGCAAGCTGCAGGGGTGGGTGGTGGCGGCCATGCCGGCCATTCTCGGCATGGTGCTCAACTACATGCGGCCCGACCTGATGGGGCCGATGATGGACCACTGGTTCGGCTACGTGCTGGTGACGATCATCGCCATCATGGAAGTGCTGGGCGTGCTCATCATCCGGCGCATCGTCAACATCGATATCTGAGGAGCTGTCGTGAGCGACGTCCTGACCTACATGCTGATGGGGGGCTCGGCGCTGATGTTCGCGGCGGCCGCGGGCTTCCTAGGCGTTGGCCTCTACCAGAACTTCTTCGAGCGCTTCCTCTCCGAGGTGCGCGACGAGTCGGCGGGTGGCGTCAAGGGGATGGGCTCGGTCACCATCCGCAAGCTGGGGGTGATCAACCGGCGGCTGATGTGGCCGGGCTACGAGTCCAAGATGCGCCGCAGCCTCATCAAGGCCGGCGAGCCCGAGGGCTTCAAGCCCGAGGACATCATGGCGCTCCAGGAGATCAGCTGCGTGGTGGGCCTGCTGATGGGCCTCTTCCTGGTGAACGGGGTGGGGGAGAACCTGGCCTGGTCGCTGCTCTTCGCCCTCTTCGGCATGTACTACCCGATGATCTGGGTGAGCGATCAGGTGAAGAAGCGCCACCTGCAGATCTCCCGGGCGCTGCCGTACAGCCTGGACCTGCTGACGTTGTCGGTGGAGGCGGGCCTGGACTTCACCGGAGCCCTGGCCAAGGTGGTGGAGAAGGGCAAGGCGAGCCCGCTGCGCGAGGAGCTTCAGATCGTCCTCAAGCAGCTGAAGATGGGCAAGACGCGTGAGGAGGCCCTCAAGGCGATGATCCTCCGCGTGGACCTGCCGGCTCTCACCACCTTCGTCACCGCGCTCATCCAGGCGGACAAGATGGGCACCAGCCTCGGCAAGGTGCTGCGCATCCAGTCCACCCAGCTGCGCATCGATCGCACCCAGCGGGCGGAGAAGCTGGCGGGCGAGGCGCCGGTGAAGATGCTCTTCCCGCTCATCGCTTGCATCTTCCCCACGGTGTTCATGGTGCTGTTCGGCCCCATCGTGTTCCAGTTCGTCTTCGGGAACGTCGCGGGGTAGTGCCTCGTGGGCTTCCTGCTCACCATCTCCAAGGGCCTCCTTCAGGGGAGGGAGCTCGCCTTCGAGCAGCCCGAGATCCACATTGGCCGCACCCCGGAGAACGACGTGGTTCTCCAGGACGCGGGCGTGTCGCGCCGTCACGTGCGCATCTCGGAGCGGCTGGGGCGCTACTTCGCCCAGGATCTGGGCAGCGCCAATGGCACCCTGCTCAACGACTCGCCCCTCACCGAGGAGCGGATGCTGTCCGATGGGGATCGGATCACCCTGGGCCCCGCGGAGCTCGTCTTCAAGGCCGTGGTGGATGACGACGACTCCACCCGCCCCATCCGGCGCAACCTCAACCCCCCGCGTGCCGAGCCGCCCCGTCCCTCGGGGCCTCCGGTATTGACGCCCGTGACCGAGGCCCCGGCCAAGGAGGCTCGCAAGGGTACGGGACAGATACCGGTGCTGACGCCCGCGACCGTGGCTCCGGCCAAGGAGGCTCGCAAGGGGACAGGGCAGGTCCCGGTGCTGACGCCCGCGACCGTGGCTCCGGCCAAGGAGGCTCGCAAGGGCACGGGGCAGGTCCCGGTGTTGACGCCCGCGACCGCGGCCCCGCCCCCGCCCCCGGGGGTCCGTCGGGCGACGATGGGGCAGATGCCGGCCGTGTCGGCCGTCGAGCCTCGCCCTCCAGTCCTGGTCGACCCGGAGGCCCCCACGACGCTTCCCCGTCGGGCAACGATGGGACAGATGCCAGTGGCATCCGTGTCCGACGCTCCCCTGGCCCGGCCCGAGCCCTCCCCGACGGCTCCCGTCGGCAAATCCTCACCCGTGGGCTCGTCCGCCGCGGAGAAGGCCCGGCGCCGGCGTGAGCTGGGCGGCACGCTCGGTGGCCAGTTCTTGCTCTGGTGGTCCGAGCTGTCCGGAGGGGGGAAGTTCACGCTGTTCCTCCTGGCGTGCTGCTTCGTGCTGGGCATGGGGGCCGCGTTCAACGCCGTCTTCCGTCCGGCGGTGGGCAACATGGGGCCCACCGGTCCGGAGCCCAAGACGCTGGGGCTCCAGGGCCTGCCGGACTCGTTCGGCCTGGGCGAGGGCGTGAAGTGGGAGCAGCCGGACATGAAGGCTTTTGACTTCGAGTTCGTCTCACCCACTCGCGCCGTGGTGGTCATCCGCTACCACGCCAGTGGCATCTCCAAGGACGAGGTCTCCCTCTCCGTCAACGCGGTGCCCGTGGGCTATGTCCCGGCGGACACGCTCAATGCCTCGGAGCGCGAGGTGCAGCAGATCGTCTCTCCGTCCGTGCTCAAGCGGAACGAGCGCAACCAGGTCGTCTTCGACAATGTGCGCAATCCCCCGGGCCAGGACGGCTGGCGGGTGTGGAACCTGCGGCTGGAGATCATCCCCGTGCCGGACCTGCCTCCGGAGCAGCTGATGGAGACGGCGCGCAACTACGTGGCCCGGGGCCGCGTCTTCTACGAGCAGCGGGACGTGGGCGCCGAGAACCTCTTCCGGGCCTGGGACAACTTCCGCTCGGCGTGGATCACCCTGGAGGCCCTGGACGACAAGCCGGAGCTCTACCAGGATGTGCGCTTCATGCTGAACCAGGTGGCGGCGGACCTGGACCACAAATGCGGGCAGCTGATGCTGGATTTCCAACGGAACATCCAGTTCAAGGACAGGAAGCGAGCGGGCGCGGTCCTGGACGACGTCAACAGGCGCTTCCCTACGGCGGCGCATCGCTGCCACAATCTGGCGTTCGAAAAAGCCAATGAGTACGGGCTGTGAGGCCCGGGCTCGCGCACGAAATGAAGTGGTGATCTCCCATGTCGAACGGTTCTCCTCCCGCCCGCCGTCGCCCGACGTCGACCACCAATACGGGTGCTGGTTCCACCGGCCAGCGTCCCGCCGTGCGCAAGACGGCCGCTGCCCCGGCACCTGTCCTGGTGACGGGCACCAAGCTGATGGTGTCCGCTGGCCCTCACGCGGGTGAGGAGTTCGCGCTGGAGGATGGCGAGTACGTCATCGGCCGGTCCAACGACAACGCCATCTGCATCCCGGACACCTCGGTGTCGCGCAAGCACGTGCTGGTGCGCCGCGTGGGTGGGGGCTGGGCGGCCAGCGACCTGGGCTCCGGCAACGGCACGCTCCTCAACGGCGAGCCCGTCACCGACGAGATGCCCCTGTCTCACGGCGACGTCCTCACGCTCGGCGACACGGAGGTTACCTTCCAGGACAACTCCAACGCGACGATGATGATGCCGATGCCCTCGGCGCCTCCGTCGCGTCCGGGCCGGACTGGCTCCCGGCCCGCCGCCGCTGCCGCTGCCGCCGCGAGTGACGAGGGAGGCGAGGCCGTGCCGCGCCGCCCACCACCCCGGCCCGAGAGCCGCGTGCGTCCCGGTCGTGGGCGCGGCGGGGCGGCCGCGCCGGATCCGCAGGCGCAGAAGCGCAAGAAGCGGCTGCTGCTCCTGACCACGGCGGTCTTCGTGATGCTCGTGGGCCTGCTGGTCGTCATCAAGTCCAAGCAGCAGCAGGAGGCCGAGGCCAAGGCCATCGCGGCGCGGGCCGTCCAGCAGCAGCGCGCGCAGCTCGCCGGCCTCTTCCAGGACGCCAAGAACCTCATCCGCGAGGGCAAGTGGAAGGACGCCAAGGAGAAGTTGCTGGAGCTCCAGGCCCTGGATCCCCAGTACCAGCAGCTGGCGGACTACCTGGCGCGCGTGGAGAAGGAGATCCCCAACCAGGACGCGATCGACGAGGCCAAGGCGGCGCTGGAGAAGAACCAGCTCGGCGCGGCGACGATCGCGGTGAACAAGGTGCAGGCGGACACCCAGCTCTTCGAGCAGGTGCGCACCCTGAAGCTCTCCTTGAACGAGAAGGCCGACAAGCGCGTGCTCGAGGCCCACGCGATGATGGATCAGAAGCAGCTCGATGAGGCCAAGGCCGTCATCGACGACGTGCTCTCCGCCATGCCGGAACACCGCGACGGCAAGATCATCGCCGAGCAGGTGGTGGCCGCCATCACGGAGCGCGACCGTCCCAAGCCGCAGGCTCCCCGTCCCGAGGCGCCCAAGCCCTGGGATCAGGCCGTGGAGCGCTTCCGTGACGGTGACCTCCAGGGCGCGGTGGCCATCGCCAACTCCTGCGTCAAGAGCCCCCAGTGCAAGGCGCTGATGAGCCAGATGACGGACTTCGGCAACCTCTACAAGCGGCTGGAGGACCTGGACGCCAAGGGCCTGGGGCGCCTGCTGGACCTGGACAGGAAGATCACCAACGGCCGTGGCAGCAAGCTGGCGCGCAACGCCGGCACGCGCGCCTCCACCATCTTCTTCAAGACCGCCTCGTCGGCGAAGGCCTCCGGCCAGTACGGGCGCGCCATGGAGAACGCCCAGCGCGCCCTCCAGGCCGACCCCAGCAACGTCGGCGCCGGCAACATCGTCAACGAGCTGCGGCAGAAGGCCAAGGAGCTCTACCTCCAGGCCTACACCATCCGCGAGAGCAGCCCCGAGGACGCCCTGCCGAAGTTCCGTGAGGTCTTGGCCATGACCACGCCGGACGACGAGACGTACCAGAAGGCGAAGTCCTGGATCGAGAAGATGCAGCGATGAAGAAGCGGCGAGGGACGGGAGAAGCCTCGCCGCCGCCTCCCGCCGGACAGGGAGACCTCTTCGGCGGTGTCGGGGCGTCGCCGCGTGCGGCCGCGGCGGTGGTGGCGGTCTCGAAGCCGCCCGAACCTCCTCCCGCGCCCCCGGCACCCTCGGAGCTGAAGGACGTCTCCGAGTCGCTGCCGTCCCTGCCCGGCGCCCCCCCGCGCACGGCGCCCACGCGCACGGTGCTCACCGTGGGCGAGCTCACGCAGCAGCTCAAGCAGACCATCGAGTCCCGCTTCCCACGCGTGCTGGTGCGCGGCGAGGTGTCCGGCTTCCGTGGCGCCAACGCGCGCGGCCACCTGTACTTCTCGCTCAAGGACGCGGAGGCCTCGCTCGAGGTGAAGATGTGGGCCTCGCAGGCGGCGCGGCTGCGCTTCCACCTGCGCGACGGTCTGGCCCTGGTGGCCGAGGGCAGCGTGGACGTGTACGCGCCCGCCGGCCGCTACAGCCTCATCGCCTACAAGCTGGAGCCGGAAGGGGAGGGCGCGCTGGCGCTCGCCTTCGAGCAGCTCAAGGAGCGGCTCGCGGCCGAGGGCCTCATTGGCGACAACCGCGTCCGCCCGCCCCGTCCGTTGCCCTCCCTGCCCCGGCGCATCGGCGTGGTGACGAGCCGCACCGGCGCGGCGCTGCAGGACTTCCTGCGCGTGCTGCACTCGCGCAACCCCCGCCTGTCCGTGCTGCTGTGCGACGCGCGCGTGCAGGGGGAGGGCTCCGCCGAGGAGGTGGCCCGCGGCATCGAGCGCCTGTCCCGCACGGACGTGGACGTCATCGTCGTCACCCGCGGCGGTGGCTCGAAGGAAGACCTCTGGACGTTCAACGAGGAGCGGGTGGCGCGCGCCATCTTCGCCTCCCCGGTGCCGGTGGTGTCCGCCATCGGCCATGAGATCGACTTCACCATCTCGGACTTCGTGGCGGACTGGCGTGCCCCCACTCCGAGCGCGGCGGCGGAGCGGCTCGCCCCGGTGCTCCAGGATCTGGAGTACGGCCTGGCCACCCAGAAGGTGCGCCTGCGCAAGGCGGTCGAGCGCCAGGTGCTGGAACTGCGCGAGCGGTTGGGCTCCTTGGGCGGGGAACTGGAGGACCCACGGCGTCGGCTGTCCACGGAGCGGCTGCGGCTGTCGGATGCCGAGGACGCGATGACGCGGGTGCTGCGCCAGGTGCTGCGCGAGCGGCGCGATCAGCTCAAGGCGCATACCGAGCACCTCCAGCGTCAGCGGCCCCAGGCCCGGCTGGCCGAGCAGCGGGCGCGGCTGGTGCAGTTGTCCGCCCGGCTGAAGGACGCGGTGCGCGCGGATGTGGCGACCCGGCGGGCGAAGGCGGCCCACAGCCGGCTGCACCTGGAGCGCGTCTCCCCGGCGGCCCGGGTGGCGGAACTGCGCGCCCGACTGGCCGACCGGAAGGCCCGGCTGGTCGCCCTGGAGAAGGACAACCTGGCGTCCGCGCAGCGACACTTCCAGCGGCTAGAAGGTCAGCTGGATGCCTTGAGCCCCCTCAAGGTGATGTCCCGCGGCTACGCGGTCACCTTCCGCAAGCACGACGGGGGCGTGGTGCGCTCCATTTCCGACGTGCGGCCCGGCGAGGTGCTCGGCATCAAGTTCGCCAGTAACGGGGCGAAGACACTCCAGGGGTGCGAGGAGATTGAAGCCACCGTGACGGCGGTGAAGGGACCGGCGGATTGCTGACGTCCGGGTGCACGTCCCCCTGGCACCCGGGCCCGCCCCTCCTCTAGAGTCCCGCGGCTCTTTTCTCGTCGAGGTGGACCGGAAGTGGCGAAGGACAGCAAGGGCAAGGCGGCGGAGGAGGTCCCCGAGCAGTACGGGGACGTGGTGAAGCGTCTCGAGGACGTGGTGGCGCAGCTGGAGGGCGGCACCCTGACGCTCGAGGAGTCACTCAAGTCGTTCGAGGAGGGCATCAAGCTGGTACGCCGGGGCGAGCAGCTCCTCAACACGGCGGAGAAGCGCATCGAGGAGCTGTTGAACGAGGACGATCGGGACGTGGTGGTGCCGCTCCAGACGGGCGTGAAGGCTCCGGCCCCGACCTCGCGCGGGAGCGCGGGCGCGTCCAAATCCGTTCCTCCCCCCGAGGATGACGTGCCGTTCTAGTCCCTCGGGTGTAGACCTATCGGGACACCATGCCGAAGCCCAAGGTCACCATCGTCGACGACGACCGCGACACGCGCGAATTGCTCTCGTTCGCCCTGGAGTCCGAGGGCTTCGAGGTCAACGCCGCGGCCAATGGGCTGCGGCTGATCGCCTCCCTCCAGCTCAAGCGGCCTGACGTCATCCTCATGGACGTGAACATGTCCTGGATCGACGGCTTCGAGCTGTGCAAGGCGGTGAAGAAGAACGAGCAGTTCCGGGACATCCCCGTCGTCTTCATCAGCGGACGTGGGGAGCCCGAGGACAAGCGGCGCGGGCTGGAGGCCGGCGCCGCGGACTATCTAGTGAAGCCGTTGGATCTCGATGCGCTCATCAAGCGCCTGCGCGAGCTCATCCTCGCGGCTGCTCCATCCGAGGTGCCCTGAGATGTCGTCTTTTGATCTGGAGTCGTACCTGCGGACCCAGGTGGAGCGCGTGGAGAACCTGCTGCGCTCGCGCTCGGATGAGATGGGCACGCACGTGCCGCCGCGCCTGCACGAGGCCATGCGCTACTCGCTGCTGGCTGGAGGCAAGCGGCTCAGGCCGGTGCTGTGCCTGGCCTTCGCCGAGGCCGTGCTGCGCCAGAGCAATGTCCCCCGCGTGGTCGAGGACAGCGCGTGCTCGCTCGAGTTCATCCACACCTACTCGCTCATCCATGACGACCTGCCGTCCATGGACGACGACGACATGCGCCGCGGGCGGCCCACCAACCACAAGGTGTACGGCGAGGCCATGGCCATCCTGGCCGGCGACTCGCTGCTCACGGACGCCTTCGCCCTGGTGGCGGGGGGCCCGGAGCCGGTGCGCGGCCCCCTCTGCCGGGAGCTGGCCATGGGCTCGGGCTCGGCGGGCATGGTGGGCGGCCAGGTGCTGGACATCGCCGAGGATCGCCCGGCGCGGATCGACTACCTCACGCGGATGCATCGCCTGAAGACGGGCGCCCTCATCCGCGCCGCGTGCCGCATGGGCATCATCGCCGCCGGTGGGGACGCGGATGCGCTGGCACGCGCGGACACCTACGGGGACGCGGTGGGGCTGGCCTTCCAGATCGCCGACGACGTGCTGGATGTGACGGGGGATGCGTCCTCCATGGGTAAGGCCGTGGGAGCGGATGCCGCCGCCGGCCGCTTCACCTTCCCGGCGGTGCTGGGGTTGGAGGAGTCCAAGCAGCTCGCGGCGCGCAAGGTGGCCGAGGCCATCGCCGCCGTGAAGACGCTGGAGCCCAACGATGGCCCGCTGGCGGCGCTCGCGCGCTATTCGGTGGAGCGCAGCACGTGATGGAGCGGCTCCTGCCGCGCATCCAATCCCCCGCGGACGTCCGGGCGCTCCCCGAGTCCGAACTGCCTCGCCTGTGCGAGGAGCTGCGTGAGGACATCATCTCCCTGTGTGGCCGCGTGGGCGGCCACCTGGGGGCCTCGCTGGGCGTGGTGGAACTCGTCGTCGCCCTGCACCGCGTCTTCCATTCGCCCCAGGACGCGCTCGTCTTCGATGTGGGCCACCAGACCTACGCGCACAAGCTGCTGACGGGCCGGCGGGAGCGCATGGGGACGCTGCGCCAGGCCGGGGGCGTCGCTCCCTTCCTGGACCCGCGCGAGAGCCCCCATGACGCGCTGGCCGCGGGCCACGCGAGCACCGCCGTCTCCGCGGCCCTGGGCATGCTCGAGGGTCGGCATCTGCGCGGCCTGCCCGGGCACGTGGTGGCGGTGGTGGGCGATGGGTCGCTCACGGGCGGGCTCGCCTTCGAGGGTCTCAACAACACTGGCGGCGCGCACCTGCCGCTGGTGGTGGTGCTCAATGACAACCAGATGTCCATCTCCGCCAACGTGGGCGCCATCCCCGCGTTGCTGCGTACCCACGAGGCCCGTGCCTTCTTCGAGGCGCTGGGCTTCACCTACCTGGGGCCGGTGGACGGGCACGACCTCGGGGCGCTCACCCGGGCGCTGCGCGAGGCCCGTGCCTCCACGCGCCCGGTGGTGGTGCACGCGCTGACGCAGAAGGGCAGGGGCTTTCCTCCGGCCGAGGCGGACACGCAGACGCGCGGCCATGCCATGGGGCCCTACGAGTGGCGGGACGGCAAGCTGGTCCGCTCGCGCGGCGGCCAGCGCACCTTCAGCGAGGCCTTCGCGGCCGTGCTGGATGACGCCATGGCCCGGGACTCGCGCGTGGTGGCGGTGACGCCGGCCATGCTGGAGGGCTCGGCGATGGTGGGCCTCAAGCTGCGCTACCCCGAGCGCGTCTTCGACGTGGGCATCGCCGAGTCGCACGCCGTCACCTTCTGCGCGGGGCTCGCCGCCTCGGGGCTGCGGCCCGTGTGCGCCATCTACTCCACGTTCATGCAGCGCGCGTATGACCAGGTCATCCACGACGTGTGCCTGCCGGGCCTGCCCGTGATGTTCGCCGTGGACCGTGCCGGGCTGGTGGGCGCGGACGGCGCCACGCACCAGGGAACCTATGACATGGCCTCGCTGCGGCCCGTGCCGGGCCTCACCTTGATGGCCCCGGTGGTGGGAGAGGACCTCCCCGCGATGTTCGCCACCGCGCTCGCGTTGCCCGGCCCCTCGCTCATCCGCTTCCCTCGCGGCACCCTTCCGACGTTGCCCGCCGAGCTGCACCCGGGCCCGGGTCTGGTGAGGGGGGCCCGCTGGTTGAAGCGCGCGACGCGGGCGCGGGTGAGCTTCATCACCCTCGGGCCGCTGGCGCTGAATGCGCTGGAGGCCGCTGCTTCCGAGCCGGACTGGAACGTGCTGGACGCGCGCTTCGTGTCCCCGCTCGACGAGGCGGCGGTGTTGGAGGCCGCCGCGTGCGGGCGCGTGGTGGTGGTGGAGGAGGGGACGACGCACGGTGGGCTGGGCAGCGCGGTGCTGGAGTTGCTCGCCGCGCGGGGCGTGCTCGCCCGGGTGACGCTGCGGGGAATGCCGGACACCTTCATGCCCCATGGGGACGCACGCGTGCAGCGGGCCGAGCTGGGCCTGGATGCCGCGGGCCTGCGCCGTGCCGCCCTGGCCCTGCTCTCGGAGGGAGGTACGCCGTGAAGCCGCGCAAGGAGCGCCTCGACGTGCTGGTGG
This sequence comes from Archangium sp., assembly GCF_036389735.1. Taxonomy (GTDB): domain Bacteria; phylum Myxococcota; class Myxococcia; order Myxococcales; family Myxococcaceae; genus Archangium. Next base: position 35,844 of record NZ_DASVWK010000768.1, read on the forward strand.
TGGAGCGAGGGCTCGCCGAGTCCCGTACCAAGGCCCAGGCGCTCATCATCGCCGGGCAGGTGGTGGTGGGAGAGCAGCGGGTGGACAAGCCCGGCGCATTGGTGCCCGTGGAGGCGGAGCTGCGCCTCAAGGGTGAGGTGCTGCCCTACGTGTCTCGGGGTGGGCTGAAGCTGAAGGCCGCCATGGATCGGTTCGGCCTGGACGTGCGCGGGAAGGTGGCTGCGGACATCGGAGCCAGCACCGGCGGCTTCACCGACTGCCTGCTGCAAGAGGGGGCCACGCGCGTCCACGCCATCGACGTGGGCTACGGTCAGCTCCACGAGAAGATGCGCACGGATCCGCGCGTCCGCTCCCGCGAGCGGGTGAATGCCCGTTATCTCACGGCCGAGGACCTCCCCGAGTCCGTGGAGGTGGTGGTCATCGACGTGAGCTTCATCTCGCTGACGCAGGTGCTGCCGGCGGTGCTGCCCTTCCTGAAGCCTGGGGGCCTGCTGGTGGCGCTGGTGAAGCCCCAGTTCGAGGTGGGCCCCGACAAGGTGGGCAAGGGTGGTGTGGTGCGGGACGTGGCCGCGCGCCAGGAGGCCATCGACTCCGTCTCCGCCTTCGTCCGGGAGCAGGGCCTCGAGGTGCGTGGGGTGATGGACTCGACCGTGCCCGGTCCCGCCGGCAACGTCGAGGCGCTGCTCGTCGCGGACAAACCGTGAGGGGGTGAGGGCCTCGGTCGACCCTCACCCCGCGCCACTCAGCGCACCAACCGGTACTGCTCCAGCGGGAGCGGCCTCACCAGCTTGCGGCCCACGCGCAGCCACAGCGCCCCCGAGTCGTCCGTCGAGCCGGCGATGGAGCCGCCCGGAATCTGGTAGCGGTACAGCTCGCCATTCTCCGCCTTCTCCGTGGCGATGATCTCCACCGGATCGGGGAGCCGCGTCTGGCCCTGCTGGAGGACCGCGCTGGTGAAGAGGTAGAACTCACTGCCCGGGCCCAGCAGCACCTGGCGTGGCACCAGCGCTCCGGTCGGGGAGATCGACTTCGCCTCCTTGTTCACCACCTGCCCGGTCGCCGCGTCCAGGAACCAGGTCTGGTGCGCGGCGATGGCCGCCAACCGCGAGCCATTGGCATACGGCACCAGCGCCACCATCTGCCCCTGAAGGTTGCGGAGCCACTTCTGGTTGGTCGGGGGATCGCACCGGCCGTCACCCGTTCCAGAGACGGCACAGGCCCGCACGTCCGCCGAGGCCCCGTTCTGCGTGACGATGTAGAGCTGCGTGCCGAAGGTGTTGAGCGCCACCGGCGGCGCGTAGTCCCACTCGATGTAGTTCGTGGGGGCGTGGATGAGCGTGATGCTGGTCCACTGGGCGGTGTCGTAGTTCAGCGTGCCCACGCTGATCTTCCCGCCGAAGGTGTTGTCCTCGAACTCGTTGCCCAGCGGAATGACGACGGTGGGTCCGCTCCCCGCGAAGACCATGTCTCCGATGATGAAGCTGCCCATGTTGAGGACCCATTTGATCTCGCCCGCGGGCGTGACGCGCTTGATGTTGATGGGCTCGGCGCCTTCTCCCTTGTCGTAGACGAGGGCATCCCCCTCCGGAGTCACCGCCAGCCGATCCACCTTCAGGCGAAACACGGGGCCCGGCTTGAACTGGGGGTCGATGGCGAAGAGTCCCTCGTTGGGCGTCCATACCCAGCGCCAGCCGGTGCCGCTGGGCCTGCGCTCCGTGATGACCGTCGTCTCCTTGCACGGGATGGGCATGTCCATGCGCTTCCCGGTATCCGCGGGGTTCTTCGTCACCTTGTAGAGCCCCTGCCCGGTGGTCTCCCGCACGCACCCGATGAACGACACGGTGGAGCCGCTGCCCTCGGCGACGAAGAAGTCGGTCACCACCTGATCCGTGGCCGTGAGCGGGGAGATCGACTCCGCCACGGGGAAGAACGTGGCGAGCTGCGCCTGGGAGATGTTGGTGCGCCCATCGGCGCAGGTGACGCGCGCGCTGAGCGCCAGGTTGGCGGCGATGCCCCGCGTGTAGGGGACCTCGTTCATCGCCAGTTCCACGGGGGTGGGGTTGCCGGCGAACGGCACCTGTTTGAGCGGCGTGGTGTCGTCGAATAGATCCAAACGCTGCACCTGGTCACAACCCGATGTGGAGATGGAGAACTTGAGGCTGGTGCCCACCGTGCTCGGCTCGTCCAGGAGGACTCTGACCTGGGGCAGGTCCGGCGTGGAGGGCGGCGGCGGGGGATCGCAGGCGACGGAGAGGAGCGGCAGCAGCAGCGCCGGGCGGAGGAGCGCCCGGATCGGAGAGCGGTTCGGCATGGTGGCGCGCAGTCTAGCCCGTACACCGCCCGCCGGGCATGGAGGCCACCGCCCGCATGTCCGAGGGCAGGGCGGGCGAAAGGACTATGGATCTCGCGGAAGTCGCACGGTCTCCGAGTATACGCCGGGGGTTTTCCCTCACAATTCTTGCCCTGACCCTGCGAGTCCGACACGCTGGCCCCCAGCCGGCTTCGACGGCATGATTCGGACCCGCGCATGAAGGTTGATGCTTTCTTGAAAACTTTCCGGTCTCTCCATAAGCCCTTGCAGGGCTCGGCACCGCGAGGCCTCCGTTGAGAGCGGAGCTCTCGGCAACACGCGGTCGCGTCCTGGTGATTGGCGCACGCACGGCGAGTGCGGCCGTGCTCACCCGGCTGTCCGACAGCGGTTACCAGTGGGACATCACCGAGAATCTCCAGGAGCTACCCAGGCTGGCGGAGTCGCTGCGGCCGGATGCCGTCCTCGTGGCGGCCACCGGAAAGCGGGCCACCGAGGCGCTCGCCGCCATTCGCGAGCACACGCGGCTGCGCGAGCTGCGGGTGCTGGCGGATCTCACCCGCTCGCGCTCGGAGGTGCTGCGCAAGCTGCCCGTGGATGACTGGGTCCGCTCCCTCGAGGAACTCACGCCCCGGCTGGACTCGGTGCTGCGCGAGCGCCGGATCATGGAGCGCACCCGCAACCGCATGGAGCGGCTGCTGGAGATCACCCAGGCCGCCACCAGCTCGCTGGAGCTGGAGCAGATCCTCCGCCTCGCGGTGGAGAAGGTGGGCGCCGTCATCAACGCGGACCGCTGCTCCGTGGTGCTGGTGGAGGACGTCAACTCCCGCACCGCCAGCGTGGTGGCCACGTTGGAGAGTCCCGGCTTGTCGCTGGACGTGGACCTGGCGCGCTACCCCGAGCTGCGCCGCGCCCTGGAGACCCGGCAGGCCGTGCTGGTGGAGGAGGCCCAGCGGGATCCGCTGATGGCCGAGGTGCGCCCCACCATCACCTCCATCGGCGTGCGCTCCATCCTCGTGCAGCCCCTGGTGTGCCAGGACGAGCTGCTCGGGGCGCTCTTCCTGCGCATCTCCCACGGCACCGACGGCTTCAGCCGGGACGAGCAGGAGTTCACCCAGGCGGTGGCGGCGGCCCTGGCCAACTGCATCCGCAACGCCCGCCTGCACACCGCGCTCAAGAGGAAGCGCGACGAGCTCGAGCTGGCCTACGTGGAGCGCTACCGCGAGCTGACCGAGGCCAACCGCCGCCTCAAGGATCTCAACCGGCTCAAGGACGAGATCATCGCCGTGTGCAGCCATGATCTGCGCGCCCCGCT
>NZ_DASVWK010000769.1:0-2225 GCF_036389735.1 Archangium sp.
ACATGTTGAACCTCCGCGCGTTGCACGCCTTCCTGTGGTCGCTCTTCTTCACCCCCGCGCTGGCACTGGCCCAGTCGGTCGAGCCCATCGAGCCCTACCAGCCCCATGAGGCCACGCGTTGGGGCGTGGGCTGGGTGTGGCTGGCGGTCCTCTCCATCGTCGTGGTGGCGCTCGTGGCGTGGGGCGTGTCCCGGGACCGGTTCCAGCAGGGCCCTCCCCTGACGCCCTGAGGCCAGGAGCCGGCCAGGACACCTGGCCTGGCTCCTCGCCTTCACGGCTCAGCGCACGGCCCAGGTCGCGGGCGGCACGTGGACCACGAGGTCCGGTCGACCCACGGGCGTGAGGCTCGACGCTCCGGCCTGGAGCGAGCCCGCGAGCGTGGGCACCACCCGGAAGCGCGCGGTGAAGGGCTCGGCGGCGCCTCGCGGCGGCAGGGTGAGGCTCACCGCCCCATCCTCCACCTCGTACTCCGTCACCTTCCCCTCGCGCACCAGCGCATCCAGGCTCACCCGGTCCACCTGCTCGCCCGCGGGGAGGCCCTGACGCATCGTGAGCGCCAGGCCCGCCGGGGACGCCGCCTGCACCGTCAGCTCCACCGGCAGGCCCACCTTCGCCTCCGCCGGGCCCTTCACGGCGAGCTCCAGCCCCTGGCCCGCCTCGCCCGCGCGCCACGGCACGTAGGCCCCCAGCGTGAGGGAGAAGCCCAGCCCGGGCACCGCCGGCTCCGCGCGCACCGTCCACGTGTGCGCCCCCGCCGAGCCGGGCACCGCCCCCTCCAGGGCGAGCACCTCGCGCAGCGCCTTCGCGTCGAGCGTCCCCTCCGTCACCACCTTCCCGTCCCGCTCCAGCACCACCCGCACCTGGGGCGGCAGCGGATCCTTGAAGAGCGCCAGCGCCGCCTGGAGCCCCACGAGGTTGGCGCGCCCGTCACCCCAGCCGAGCTCGGGCCGGTAGTCCGCGAGCAGCGAGGTGCCCAGGTCCGCCAGCGGCGCCTCCTTGTCTCCGGCGAGCGCCAGCACCGCGAGCGCGGTGGCCTCGGACACGGACGGAGCGAGCCCGTCCGCCCGCACCACGTCCGGCTCCACCGGCAGGAAGGCCGAGCCGTCCGGCCGCGTCTTCAGCGACTCGCGCACCTGCTTGCGCAGCGTGTCCCGCACCGAGCCGGACACCTCTCCGCTGGCGAGGAGGGAGGCCGCCGTGTAGCCGTCCCGCACCCGCGACAGGTAGCGCTCGAAGGCACCCGACGCGCGCACACCGAAGGCGGAGGCCCGCCGCCGGCCCTCGTCCGAGCCCGCGCCCGCGCGCACCGCCCGGGCACAATCCGCGGTGGCCACCAGCAGCCGCTGGAGCGTCCAGCCATCGGCCCCCTGACACGTCCCATCCGGCCGCTGGGCCGAGGCCACCTTCGCGGACAGGCGCTCGCCCAGGCGTGCCAGCACCGGGTTGCCCGGGTGCGCCAGCGCCGCCTCCGCCAGCAGCGCCGCGGTGGCCACGTCCGGCGTGCGGCCAGCCCGCAGCACCCGCTGTCCGGCGAGGGCCGTCAGCTGCTTCAGCGCCTCGGCGTCCGTCGTCCCGCCCAGCGTCTTCAGCAGCTCCGGCGCGCGGCCGGCGAGCAGCAGCGCATGGGCATCCTCCGCCACGCCCCCACGCCCGGCGGCCGCGGTCAGCTCCGCGCGCAGCACCCCGAGGGCGCCCGGGTAGACGAGCAACCGCACCCGCTCGCTGCCGGCCACGGCGTCCGAGGGGCCCGTCAGCTCCAGCGTGCGCGGCGCGGCCAGGGTGCCTCCGCGCGTCTCCATCACCGGCCGGCCCGTGGGCCACACATCGAAGGTGCGCACCACCGAGTCCGTGCCGCCCAGCGAGGCCCGCACCGCCACCGGCCCCGGCCGCGCCGCCCGCACCGTCACGTACTCCACCACGCTGCCCGCCGCCGGCACCGTCACCGTGCGCGAGCCGCCCTCCACCGTCGCCCCTTGCGCCTCCACCTTCAGCGCGCGCGTCACGGGGGCCCCGGTGGTGTTCACCACCTGCACCGGCAGGCGCACCACGTCTCCGGCGCGCAGGAAGGGAGGCAGCACCGGGTCCACGTAGGTGGGCAGCGTGCCGGCGAAGCGCGTCACCGCGCCCGCCTGCGCCCCCGTGCGCGAGTGCGCCAGGGCCAGCACCCGCCACTGCGTGAGCCGGTCCGGCACGCGCACCGGCACCGTCGCCGTGCCCGAGGCGTC
>NZ_DASVWK010000770.1:0-6402 GCF_036389735.1 Archangium sp.
GAGCCAGAACCGACGCGAGGCCAGGCGCGCGGCCACCAGCAGACTACGCCGCGACACCAGCCCTATGTCCGTGCCCGGTGTGACAAATCCGGGCTAGGTAGTCGCCCACCTGCCCGATGGTGGCGCCGGCCTCCACGGCCCAGGTAGCCACGCTGTGGCGAAGGTTCGCGGGCGTGAAGATCTTGACGCCCGCCGCCTTACACGCCCGCTCTACGGCCCCGGACAGGCGCCAGAATCCGATGGGCCCGTGCTGCCGCAGCCGCTGAGCCGCTGTGAGGTGGTGCAGGGTCGGGTCCTCATCGGCAGCCAGCCGGTGCACTCCGCCCTCCGCGTCCCGGAAGCCGTCCTTGCGCAGGTAGCCGTAGAGGCTCTTGATGACCGCGATCTTCGGCGTCCGGCACTTCGTCCCGTTCAGCACCTCCAGGAGCTGCTCGATGCGCAACTCGCGCAGGTTGACCGAGCCGAGCACCTCCTGCCACCAGGCCAGGTACACCTTCTGCTCGTGGACCCACTTCGGGCTGTTCTTCTTCTCGTCCCGGCTCCACGTGAGGAACTGCGTGGCCGTCTCCGCGTTCAGCAGAATGGGGAGCGCACGTTCCGGGCGCCTCTCGGCCGGAGAGCGATAGCCCACGGGGTCCGCCATGAAGCGGTCCAGCTCGTGGAGCGCGTCCTTCAGGTTGTCGGCCCCGGTGGAGACCTTGTACCGGCGCCCACCCACCATCTTCGAGATGTAGTAGGTGGGCCCGCTCGGCCCCTTGGGCTTCCGCCCCCGCTTGCCCGTGGTTCCGGAGGAACCGCTGCCCACCCCCGGCTCGGCCGCATCTGCGGGGACCTCGGCCTCGCCCAGGTCCTTCCAGTAGATCTCGCCCCCGGCCCAGGAGCCACTGAACCCGCCTCGACGCTTCGCCTTCACGACATGCTCCCGTGGGTCGTCGGGCGGCGTTACCCAACAGATTCCCCAACAGGGCAAATAAAAAGGGTCGGCTGCTTTCGCAACCGACCCGTAACCTCTTGAAACTATTGGAGCCGACATCCGGATTTGAACCGGAGACCTACTGATTACGAATCAGTTGCTCTACCGACTGAGCTATGTCGGCACAACCCGCCGCAACGACGACGCTTTTGGCGTTGCCGATGTGGGCGCGCGAAGTAACACGCTGCCCCAACCACGGCAAGCACTTCTTTCATCCTCCCCCACCCCGCCTCTCCTCCCCCTCCGCCCAGCCCAGGGGAGCAGGCGAGCGAACACCCGGGGTGAATGACACACCGCGTTGGCTAACTACCCGAAACTGTTGAACGTTTGGATCTCAACAACCCGCCCAGCCGGTTGACCCCTGGTGGACGCTATGCACATAAGGGCCTCGCTTCTACTCAACAATCGCCTCACCCCAAGGAGCGATTCCCGACATGGCCAGCGAAGAGAATTTCATGCGCGCCCCGGCTCCGACGCCCAAGCGCACCGTCTACACGGAGGCGATGGAGATCTTCAACCGCGCCGCCGACATCATCGGTCTGGACAAGCGCGTTCGCCTCGAGCTCGAGGAGCCCGACTACGAGCACATCTTCTACGTCACCGCGAAGCTGAAGGATCGCCTCGTGCCGCTCGCCCCCGAGCTGGCCCGGGACTTCGCGGACCTCTCCATCTCCCAGGTGCGCAACCCCGAGGGGCTGGAGCGGCTGGCGGACGGGAAGATCATCCTCAATGGTCGCGCCCTGCTCGGCTCGGACGTCTCCATTCGCCGCGGTCACATCCGTCTGCCGGACGGCAACGTGTACCAGCTCGTCCCCGGCGAGTCCCAGCGCTTCAAGGCCTACCGCGTCCAGCACAACCAGGCGCGTGGCCCCTACAAGGGCGGCATCCGCTATCACCGCGAGGTCTCCCTGGATCTCTTCAAGGCGCTCGGCGCCGAGATGACCTGGAAGACCGCCATCTCCGAGGTTCCGTTCGGCGGTGGCAAGGGTGGCATCCAGATCGACCCGCGCTCGTACGGCCGCGAGGAGTTGGAGAACATCACCCTGCGCTTCATGTACAAGCTCAAGGGTCTGATCGGTCCCAACATCGACATCCCCGCTCCCGACGTGGGGACGAACGGGGAGATCATGGCCCTCATGTACCGTCAGTACTCGGACGGCGAGCGCGAGCGCCACAACATGCGCGGCATCGTCACCGGCAAGGACGTGCGCATCGGCGGCTCGGAGGGCCGTGCGGCCGCCACCGGCCAGGGCGTGGCCTTCTGCATCGAGGACTACTACGCCGAGAAGGGCGAGAACCTGAAGGGCAAGACCTTCATCCTCCAGGGCTTCGGCAACGTGGGCAGCCACGGCGCCGCCATCCTCCAGAAGATGGGCGCCCGCCTGCTCGCGGTCAACGACGCCGACGGCACCATCTACAACGGCGACGGCATCGACGTGCCCGCGCTCATCGCCCACGTGAACGATCCGAAGAACCTGCGCAAGAGCGTGCTCGGGTTCCCCGGCGCCCAGAAGATCGAGAAGAAGGACTTCTGGGAGGTCTCCGCGGACATGTGCATCCCCGCCGCCCTGGGTGGTGAAATCACCGGGGACGTGGCCGAGCGCATCAAGGTGAAGCTGATCGCCGAGGGCGCCAACGGTCCCACCACCCCCGAGGCCGATCGCGTCCTGCAGAAGCGCGGCATCGACATGATCCCCGACATCATCGCCAACGCCGGCGGCGTGACGGTGAGCTACTACGAGTGGATCCAGAACAAGCGCATGGAGCGCTGGAGCGAGGCCGAGGTCAACCAGCGCCTCGAGCACGCGATGAAGCGCAACTACCGCATCATCCGCGACATCTCGCGCAACCAGGGCCGCCGCACCGAGTCGCATGACAGCCGCCCGTTCATCTCCGGCAAGGAAGTGGATCCGCGCTGCGCCGCGATGATCCTCGCGCTCAAGCGCATCGAGGCCCACTACCTCCTCGAGGGCTTCTCCCAGTAAGCCCCCGCCTCCCCTGAAGCACGAAGGGCACGGTCGCTCCTGGCGGCCGTGCCCTTTGCTTTTTCCACCGCGTCCCCAGCGGCGCGTCAGTGCATGACGCGCTCGCGGTCCACCAGCAGCAGCGGATGATCGTCCTGCACCTCGTAGGCGACGATGCGCAGCCCCACGCCCCGGCTGTTGCCCTCGCGCCCGTCCTTGCGGCCGTACGAGAGCGCCACCTGGTAGCGCACCTCGCACAGGCACGTCATCTCCGTGCCGTCCTCCCCCGCGAACGTCACCTTCACCCGCTCGCCCAACGCCAGCGACTCGCGCGTCTCCACGAACAGGCCCTGGGCGCTGATGTTGCGTCCGATGCCTCGGCTCAGCCCCCCCTCCGTGGAGAGGTAGATGGTGAAGACCTTGTCGAACCGCAGGTGGGTACGTCGCTCCGTGTGGACCTGAGCCAAGGGGTGCCTCCGGGGTGTCCGGGTGGGTGGAAGGTGCCACGAAAACTACATGGTGGGGCCATGTAGTCAAAATATCCACCCACCCATACCCACACGTACCGCTACGTACCCGCTGCCCGGGAGTGCCGGTAGGCGGCCGGGGTGGCAGCATCGGCCCCCCTCTTCACCTGCCTGGAGTGCCCCCTCCGTGAGACGACTCATCCTGGCCGCCGTCCTCCTGTTGCCCGCGCTCGCCCTGGCGGACGTGGATCCGCGCTTCGCCCGCCAGAGGGATCAGGCCGAGCCCCTGGGCAGCCTTGGCATCTTCCTGGAGAAGTACGTGGGCGAGTGCTCCGGCCTGTTCGCCGGCTCCTCCTGCCGCGCCGATGCCGAGGCGTTCCGCAAGAGGTTCCAGGGGAAGAAGCTGTACATGATCATCAACGAGGACTCGGCGACGATGGTCAGCCCGGGCCCGTACCAACCCGGCACGGGCAACTACACCATCTTCGTGACGCCCTTCTTCCCCGGGGGCCCCTATGCCCTCACCCAGGGCGTGCCCACGCAGACGGACACCCAGGGCAACCCGCTGCTGCCGCTCCTGCGCATCACCGGCACCACCCCCGAGGGCTGGAACGCCAGCAACCTCCTGCGCCTCTTCTCCACGCGCCAGATCCGCGTGCAGATGGTCTTCACGCCGCAGGAGGTGTGGGCCCTGCCGCGCAAGAAGGGGGGCGGGAAGATGTACGGCGTGGGGGCGCGCGTCGAGGCGCTGCTCCTCACCCACGCGCGCACGGGCGAGCCGCTGGGCCGGTGGTTCGCCGAGGAGACCTCCTCCGCGGGTGGCAGGAAGAGGAAGTAGCCTGGGGGGCTAGGGCTCCAGCGCGACGTACTGCTGCACCTCGCCGCGCCGCACCCGGAGCAGCACCGCCGCGCCCGCGCCCCGCTCCAGCGCGCCCTTCACCGCCGCGATGTCCCTCACCTTGCGGCGGTTCACCTCCGTCACCACGTCCCCCGCCCGCAGCCCCGCGCGCGACGCCACGCTGCGCGGCAGCACGCCCGACACCAGCACGCCGTCGTAGGGCTGGAGCCCCAGGGGCGCCGCCACCTCGGGCGAGACGTCCCGGAGCACCAGGCCGAGGTCCGCCAGGTTGCCCGGGCTGGCCAGTGCCTCCAGCACCTCCTGGGCCGGACGGGCCGACAGCTTCACCATCACGTCCTGGGTGGTGCCGCCACGCAGCAGCGTCAGCTTCGCCTCCGTGCCCGGCGCCAGCATCGCCACCTTGCGCAACAGCTGCTGGAACGAGTCCACCTGCCGCCCGTTCACCGCCACCACCTGATCCCCGGTGCGGATGCCCGCCTGCGCCGCCGGGCTGTCGCGGTACACGTCCCGCACCACCGCGGCGCGCTGCTGGGGCTGGCCCTCCTGGGCTCTCTCGTCGATCACCACGCCCAACCAGCCCCGCTGGAGCTGGCCGTTCTTGCGCAGGTTGGGCAGCAGGTCCTTCACCATGTTGATGGGCACCGCGAAGCCGATGCCCTGTCCCTGGCTGATGATGGCCGTGTTCACCCCCACCACCTCGCCGCGCATGTTGAAGAGCGGTCCACCCGAGTTGCCCGGGTTGATGAGCGCGTCCGTCTGGATGAAGTCGTCGAAGGGGCCCACGCCGATCACCCGCTCCTTGGCGGAGATCATCCCGTGCGAGACGGAGTGATCCAACGCGAACGGGCTGCCGATGGCCAGCACCCAGTCGCCTACCTCCAGCCGATCCGAGTCTCCCAGGTACACCGCCGGCAGCCCCGCCAGCCCCTGGCCGCGCAGCCGCAGCAGCGCCACGTCCGTGGACTTGTCGCGCCCCACCACCTCGGCGGGGAACTCGCGCCCGTCGGACAGGCGCACCGTGATCTCCCTGGCCTCCACGTCCCCGCGCGCCACCACGTGGTTGTTCGTCACCACCAGCCCGTCCGGTGTGAGGATGAAGCCCGAACCCGTGCTGCTGCCCGTGCGCACCGGGCCCCGCAGCGGATCCGTCCCCGAGAGGCTGACGTTGATGTTCACCACCCCCGCCTCCACCGCCCGGATGAGCGGCGCCAGCGAGGTGGGCGGCACGAAGCCCGGCAGCATCGGCTCCTTGGAGGCCCACTCGCGCCACAGCCCCATCGGGCCGCTGCGCACCTGGGCGGACTCCTCGTGCCAGGAGACATGCTCCCGCGCCCGGGCCGCGAGCCACGGGGCGAGCGGTCCCTGCTCCGCTCCCGCCCTGGGGGTGATCACCAGTGACAGGAGCACGAGGAAGGGGGTGAGAGGAAGGAGGCGGCGGAGGGCGACGGGGGCCATGGCAACCGGCTCGAACACCCACCCCCGCCGGCTATTTCCCAGGAACACCTCAGGCCTGGGCGGGGGCGATGTACTTGGCCACCTTCACCCGCGCGGGCCGGATGATCCGATCCTTCAGCTTGTAGCCCGCGCTGGCCTCGGCCACCACCTTCTGATCCTCGTCCGGATTGGCGGTGATCTCCATGTCCGTGGCCTCGGCGGTATTCGGATCGTAGGGCAGACCCACCACCTTGATGCGCTCGATGCCCGATTGCTGGAGCTTCGAGAGCAGCCCGTCGCGGATCATCTTCACGCCCTGCGCCAGGGGGGACGTGGTGTCGCCCCCGCTCATGGAGAGGCAGCGGTCCAGCTCGTCCACCGCCTCCAGCAGCGTGGTGGCCACGTTGCCGCGCTCCACGTCCATCATCCGCTCGCGCTCACGCGTGAGGCGTTGCTTGAATTCCTCGCGGTCCTTCTGCACCTCTTGATAGGCGCGCGCGAGCTGGTCCACACGACGCCGGGTCGCGTCCAACTCCGCCTCCAGCCGCTGCCGCTCCTGATCCACCGCCGGGCCGGCCTGCTGCTGGGCCGACTGCTCGGCGGTCGTCTCGGGCGACGCCGTGGACGCGGCCGCGTCCTGGGCCTGCGTCTCCGGGGACGTCCCATCTGTCCGGGGATTGCCGTTCATGCGGCGAACGTAACCAG
>NZ_DASVWK010000771.1:0-9991 GCF_036389735.1 Archangium sp.
CCAGGTGCAGCAACGGATCCCTCAGCGCCTCCACCACGGCGCGGTCGGCGCGGGTGTCCTCGCCGTCCACCACCAGCTCCACTTCCTTGCCCAGCTCGCGCGCCAGGTCCCGCACCATGCGCGGGTAGGGCTCGAAGAGGAGGGAGAGCGGCAGCATGCGCAGGCGCTGCACCTCCTCGGCCACGTAGCCCAGGTCGCGCAGCTCCTCGTTGGCCAGCAGCTTCGCCTCGCGGTGCAGGGCGGCGGCCAGCTCCTTCGTCTTGCCGAGCCGCTCGGCCAGCTCGGCGGCCGCCGGCCCCAGGTCCTCCGCGGCCCGCGCCAGCAGGCTCAGCTCCCGGGCCAGCTCCAGCCGCCGGGTGGTGGCCAGCTCGCGACGGCGCGCGACCTGGGTGAGGTTCGTCACCGCGCTCGTCAGCAGGTCCAGGCTCGCCACGCCAATGCGTACCGAGCCGTCCGCGCGAGTCTCCGCCGAGCGCACGGCCGGCACCGTCGACGTCCGGGCGGGCAGCTCGGAGGTCGCGGGCGGCATCTTACCGATGTGGGTCGTGGCCGCCGAGGAGACGGGCGTGCGCGGGGGCTCCACCGCCACCGGTCGTCCCGCCGGGGTCGCCACCCGGGTCGCCACGGAGGGCGACGGCACGGGGGGTGGCTCCATCATCCGGGGCACCACCAGCGAGGGGGCCGGAATCCCGAGCGGGGCCGAGCCCCACGCGGGCGTCACCTCTTCCCGGTTGTCCTTCTCCCAGGAGTCCTTGCCGTCCTTGCGCGCCGGTGGCGTGGACGGGTCCACCCGCAGCGCGGTGCTCTGGAGGGAGGCGCCGAGCTCCGCGAGGTTGGACACCTCCACGCGGGTGCACTCGCGCAGCCAGCGCACCAGCTTCTCCACCTCGGGAGGCGTCTGCGAGACCTGGGGCGCCGCCGCCCCCGCGAGCACCAGCACCGCGTCCGCGGCTTGGAGCAGCAGGTCGATGGAGCGCTCGGACAGCGCGTGCTCGGCGCGCTCGGTGGAGCGAACCAGCTCCTCCATCTCGTGGACGACGGCGTTGATGTCGTCGAAGCCCATCATCCGGGCCTCGCCCTTGAGCCCGTGCAGCTCGCGCAGCACGGTGCGGCCCGCCTCCAGGCTGGCCCCCGTCTCCAGCTCCATGATGCGGCGGTTGACGCGCTCCAGGCGCACCCCCACCAGCTCACGGAACTGCTTGAGCAGTTTCTCGCGCGCGCTCACCCGCCACCCCCCGGCGTACCCCCAGGCATCGACGCATCGATCTGGAAGCGCTCCACCACGCCCCTCAGGTCACGCGCCAGCGTGGACAGATCGCCATTGGCGCCGATGACCTGCTTGGTGGCGTTGTGGCTCTGCTGGGTGATGCGGAGGATGTCCGCCATGGCCTCGGCCAGCAGGTCCGTACCGCCCTGCTGCTGCTGGGTCGCCAGCGAGATGGCCCGTACCGCGTCCGAGGTGCGCCCGGCCAGCTCGACGATCTGCCGCAGCGACTCGGACACCTGCTGCGCCAGCGTGGTGCCCGTCTCGGTGGCGCGCACGCCCCCCTCGGTCGCCATCACTGCCCCACCCGAGGCGTCGCGCACCTCCTCGATGAGTCCCTCGATCTCCTTGGTGGATTCGATGACGTTCTCCGCCAGCCGGCGCATCTCCGCCGCCACCAGCGAGAAGCCCTGCCCCACCTCGCCCGCCTTGGTGCCCTCCAGCTCGGCGTTGAGCGCGAGCAGGTCCGACTTGTCGGCCACCCCAGTGATGAACTCGACGATCTTGCCGATCTGCTGCACCCGCTTGTTCAACCGGGCCACCGCCGCGGCGATGGCCTGGTTGTCGTGGCGCATGCGGTTCATCGTCTCGAGGAAGGACTCGGCGCTGGCCTGGCCCCCCTTGGCGGCCGCGAGCGTCTTGTGGGCGATCTCCGCCACCGAGCCGGCGTTCTCGGCGATCTGCCGCGCCGAGCGCGCCAGCTCCTCGGTGGTGGCGCTCGTCTCGTCCAGCGAGCTGGCCTGCTCGGCGGCACCGGCCTCGTAGCGCGTGGAGGTGGAGAGGATCTCCTCGGTGGTGGAGCCGATGCGGGCGCCGGCCTTCTGCAGCTGCGACAGCACGTCCGCCAGGTGGGCCCGCATGGTGGAGAAGGCGGCGGAGACGGACCACACCTCATCCTCGGTGGGGATGATGCGCGGGTTGCTCAGGTCCCCCTCGGCGATGCGGTGGGCCTCCTCGCCCAGCTGACGCATGGGACGGCCCATCAGCGTGCCTCCCAGGTAGGCGGCGGCCAGGGCCACCGCGAAGACGAGCAGACACAGCGCCCCGCCGGACACCAGCGCCTCGGTGCGCAGCAACTCGACGAGTTCCGCCTGCTTCTCGGGGCGGGTCTCCATCAACACCTGATCGAAGGCCCGGTTGGCCAGCACGCCAGACACGTCCCAGATGAGCAGCGCGGGCGTCACCACCACGATGGCGGTGAAGAGGACGAGCCGCAGGCGGATCTGCGAGCGCCGGGGCGCGGCGGCGATGGCCTGTGCCGGCGTCAGCCCCAAGGGCTCCAGGTCCAGCACCACGCGCCGGGCCTGCATCGTGACGATGCAGTAGGTGAGCAGGGAGGAGAGCGGGCCAAAGAGCAGCCCCGGCCAGCTCATGCGCAGTACCATGCGCCAGTCCATGGAGGGACCGAGCACTCCCATCCCCACGTTGACGAGGAGGGCGGAGAGCAGCCACAGCGCGAGCATGGAGACGAAGGCGAAGTCCGCGAGGCGGTACACCTCCACCAGGGCCTGGCCGAGCCGCTCCGGCTCCGCGGGACCGTCGACCACCTCCAGGCTCCGCAGCACGCGCAGCCGGCGCAGGCACAGGAACACCTGCACCCCGATGGCCAGCAGGCCGAGGCTCCCCATCAAGTTGAGGAAGAGGGAGAAGTCCTCCCCCAGCTGCTCGCCGAAGGTCAGCTGCGCATAGCGCCCCGCCAGGATGAAGGTGGTGAGGTTGGCGTAGAGGCCCGACAGCACCAGACGGCGGCTGAAGGGACGCCGGGGACGGCTGAGGCGTGAGCGCAACATCACCCCTCCCCCCGGTCCGCCACACGGAAGCGCTGCACCGTGCCCTTGAGATCCCTCGCCAGCGCGGACAGGTCCGTGTTGGCGGCCACCATCTGCTGGGTGGCCTCGGCGTTCTCCTCGGTGACGCGCAGGATGTCCCCCATGGCCGCGGCGAGCTGATCCGTGCCCGTCTGTTGCTGCTGGGTGGCCAGCGAGATGGAGCGCACGGCGTGGGACGTCTGCCGCGCCAGCTCCAGGATGAGGCCCAGGCTCTGATCCACCTGCGCCGCCAGCGAGGCACCACGCTCCGTCGTCTTCAGGCCCGCCTCCGTCGCCATCACCGCGGCCTGGGTGGCGTCGCGGATTTCATCGATGAGCCGCTCGATCGCCAGCGTGGAGGACAGCACGTTCTCCGCCAGCCGCCGCATCTCCGCGGCCACCAGCGAGAAGCCCCGGCCCGGCTCGCCCGCCTTGGTGCCCTCCAGCTCGGCGTTGAGCGCCAGCAGGTCGGACTTGTCGGCGATCTCGTTGATGAACTCCACCACCTTGCCGATCTGCTGCACGCGCTTGTTGAGCCGCACCACCGCGTCGGCGATGGCCTGGTTGTCACCCTTCATGCGGTGCATGGCGGCGAGGAAGGCCGCCGCGCTGCGCTGCCCGCTCTGCGCCGCCCCGAAGGTCGTCTCCGCCATGGCCGACACGGACTCGGCGTTGACGGCGATCTGCTGGGCCGAGCGCGCCAACTCCTCGGTGGTGGCGCGCGTCTCGTTGAGCGAGATGGCCTGCTCCCCCGCCCCCGACTCCTGGTCCGCCGAGGTGGCCACCAACTGCTCCGTGGTGGAGGAGATCTGAAGTCCCGCGCGCTGCAACTGGACGAGCGCCTGGGCGAGCTGCGCCTGCATGCGGGTGAAGGCCGCGGAGACGGCCCACACCTCGTCCTCCGCGGGGATGAAGCGGGGCGTGCGCACCTCGCCCTGGGCGATGCGTGTGGCGTCCTCGGAGAGGGCCCGCAGGGGCTCGGCCAGCGCGGTGCCGGCCACGTACGCCGTGCCCAGCACCAGCACCACCACCAGCCCGGCGAGCGCCCCCAGCGGCAGTCCCGTGGCCCGGCGCGCCCGGTGCACCACCTCCTGCTGCACCTTCGGATCCTTCGTCTCCAGGATCTGGTCGAACGTGCTCACCGTGCGGCTCATCGACACGTCCAGGATGAAGACGGAGGGGCTGAGCACCGCCACGGCGGTGAACATCACCAGCCGCCGGCGCAGCCGCAACCGCTCGGGGGGGATGGCGGCGATGACCTCCTGCGGTGACAGCCCCTGCGCGGCGATGCGCTCGGCGGCCCGCCGGCTGCGGCGCACCACCATCAGGTAGACGAGCATCCCCGACAGCGGCCCGAGCGACAGGCCCACCAGTCCGATGCGCATCCCCATGGTCCACTGGGCGTCCGCCAGCGGGGTGAACGTCACCGCGAGCAGCAGCGCGCCGCCGAGCCAGCCCTGGAGGGTGAACCAGAAGCAGCGCCCGGGGATGCGACGCACCTCCTGCAACGCCCGACGCAGGTTGTCCGGACCCGGCGGCAGCCGCCCGTCCTCCACCGCGCGCAGCACGCGCAGCGCGTGCCGCTCCTGGGCGCCGGACAGGGCGGTGTTCATCCCCAGCACCAGCACCACCAGCCCGAGGAAGAGCCAGCCACTGCCCACGGGCAGCGAGTGGGTGAGCTGCCCGTACAGCAGCGCCAGCACCAATCCCAGCGAGCTGCCCAGCCAGGACGGACGCGTGGTCCAGACAGCCAGGCCCTTGAGCCCCTCCGGCACTTTCACGCGGCCTCCCGAGACGAGGGCACGAGGAAGCGCCCGAAGTCGACCAACGACATCAACGGCCACAGCGCGCCGCGCGCCTGGACGAACCCGCGCAGGCTGCCACCCGCCAACCGGCTCAGCACCGCCGGGGCCGGCAGTACGGTGAGCGACTCGGCATCGATCTCCAGCGTGTCCACGCCCACGGCCTCACCGGTGGCGGCCACGAGGATGCGCTCGGCCCCGGAGGAGGCGCCGTCGTAGGCCTGGCGCGCCGAGCCGGCGTACCCACCAAAGGTGCTGGGGGACTCGATGGTGGCCACCTCGTGCGCGGCGAACGCCACCCGCTCGGCGCCCGCCTGACACAGGAGCATGCCCGTGATGCGACTGCCCATGAGCATGGCTCAGCTACCCTGGCTGAGGTGATCGAACAGGCCATCGGGATCGATGACCGCCACGTCGCGTGAGGCGCTGCGGGCGGGACCCCTCAGGTGGAGGTGGACGCCGCTCGAGCCCAGGGGCTCCAAGCGACCGTCCACCTGGGAGACACCGGCGACCCGGCTGGCCGTGAGGGCCAGGGTGCCACGAGGCAGCCTCACCAGCACCGCGCGCCGGGTGGGCTCGCTCTCTCCGGATACCAGCACCCCCATGTCCACCACCGGGATGACTTCGCCACGGTGGGCGAAGACTCCCAGCAGGTGCCCGGGGGAACCGGGCACCCGCGTCAGCTCGGGGAAGCTGACGACTTCCGCCGCGCACTCAGCGGGCACGGCGTACCAGCTGCTGCCGCAGGCGAATACGAGGAAGGACTGCCGCGTCTCGGTCTCGGTCGAGGCCATTTCGCGCGCAGCCTACCTCAAGGAGCGCTAGCGCACGAACTCGACGCGACGGTTGGCCGCCCAGGCCTCTTCGCTGGAGGCGTTCTCGGCCGGCCGGTTCTCGCCGTACCCCACCGTCTTGAGCCGGTTGGCCGGCACTCCCAGGTCCACCAGGTAGCGCTTCACCGAGGCGGCGCGCTTCTGGGAGAGCTGGAGGTTGTACTCCTCGGTCCCTCGCTCGTCCGCATGCCCAGCAAGCTCGAGGGTGCCCGTGGCGCCCGCGTCCTTCACGCACTGGGCCAGCTCGCCCAGACGGTTCTGGGCCTCGGAGGAGAGGGAGGCCTCGTTGAAGCCGAAGCGCAGCGGTTCCCAGTTGCACTCGGCCTTCTGGGCGGCGGCCACGCACCGGTTGTTCTGGCAATCCTGGTCCCCGGCGCAGTCGGTGGGCGAGTTGCAGGCCCCCGGAGGCAGCGCGCAGCGGCCCTTCTGGCACTCCTGGACGCCCTGGCACTGGGCCTTGCCGGTGCACTGCGGCTCGGCGCACTTGCCGGCCTCGCAGATCTTCCCACCCGTACACTGCTCATCGCGGCTGCACTCGGGGCCCCTGGGCACGCACTTGTTGCCCTGGCAGGTGAAGCCCTCCTTGCAGTTGGCGTCGGTGGAGCACTCCTGACAGGAGCCGTTGACGCACACCTCGCCCTTCTCCTGACAGGTCTCGTCACTCTTGCAGTTGGGGTAGGTCGGCGGGCAGCCAGCCAGCACCGCAACAGCGAGGGCCAGCCCCGCGACCATCGAAATCCGACGCATTCTTCCTCCGAAAAAGATGACGTCCTAGGGACGGGACAACCGCCCGCGTCTAGCCCGCTCTGGAACGCTGAGTCAAAGCCTTTTGTCCCCGACGAAAAGGTTCTATGCCCACCATCTTCCAGAGGCGTCACGGTGGGGCGCGCGGGGGAACTCCGAAGGGTTGGCTCGCGCACGCTCCCGGTGTGGGATAAACTGACCCTCCGCCTGATCGACCCCCGCATGCTTGGCGCCATGTTGTCCATCCTCCTGGCCTGGTCCGCACTCGCACTGGTGCTGCTGGGAGTTGGACGGTGGGTGGGGCGGGTCGTCGTCAGCGACACGGCGGTCCACCCATTCCCGCGGTTCTGGTTCGGCTGGTTGGGGACGATCCTCTTCCTCCAGCTGTGGCACTTCGTCCTGCCGGTGGATGGACGGGCGCTCGGCGTGGTCGCCCTGGCGGGGACACTCGGGCTGGTGCCCCGCGCGCGCGAGGAGGCCCGGAGCACCGTGGGGTGGATCCGCTCGCATCCGCTCTGCACGGGCCTGTTCGTCGCCGCCGCGGTGTGGCTCTCCAATCAGGCCCTCGCGCCGCCAGGCAACCCGGACACCCACCTCTACTTCATGCAGACGGTCCGCTGGTTCGGCACCCATCCGGTGGTGCCCGGGCTCGGCAACCTCCACCACCGCCTCGCCTTCAACCAGTCGTACCACCTGTACGTCGCGCTCCTCGATGTCGGTCCGTTCTTCCACCGTGGCCACCACCTCGCCAACGGGCTGCTCCTGCTGAGCACGCTGGGTCCAGCACTCGCGGCGTTCCTCCGGCTAGCGAGACCGGCGCCGCGGGCAACGGACGTCGTGTGGGCACTCCTGCTGGCGCCGCTGTTGGATCAGGGACAGAGCTACAACCTGTCGAGTCCGGCCGCCGACATGGCGGTGTTCGTGCTGGGCGTGGCGCTGGTCATGCCCGTCCTCGCGGAGCTGTTGGGCGACTCTGGAGATTCCTCGGGCCGGCAGGTGCTCGACACCACGCTCCTCGCGGCCGGGGCACTGACGGTGAAGCTCTCGATGGTGACCGTCGCCGCGCCCTTCTGGGTAGCGCGCATCCTCGTGTGGTGGCGCCGCGGACGCCCCTCGGCGCGGGACGTCCGACGCCTGGCCCTCGGGGGGGTCGGACTGGCGGTGCTCTGCCTCGGGCCCTGGGTGGCACGCGGGCTGGTGATGAACGGTTACCCCGCGTTTCCGAGCACGGTGGGCAACCTGCACCTGTCCTGGCGCGTGCCCGAGGAGGTGGGGCAGCAGGAGACCCGCTTCATCAAGGCCTATGCCAGGCGGCCCGGCATCCCGACGGAGGAGGTGCTGAGCAACGCCGATTGGATCGCGAGCTGGTTCGCCAAGGCGTGGCTCGACAACCGGGAGTTCCTCATCCCCGTGGTGCTCGCGCTGCTCTGCCTGGGCGGCTGCGCGCTCGCGGGGCTGCGGGGGCGGCGCGTTCCGCTCACCCCGCTGGTGCCGACACTGGCCGCGCTCGTACTGTGGTGGGTGCTCGCGCCCGCGGTGCGGTTCGCCGGGCCGCTGTTCTGGCTGCTCGCGGCGCAGTCCTATCTGGCCTTGTCGACGGCCCTCGACTGGCCCGCCTCGTCTTCGTGGAGGCAGGGCACCGTTCTGCTCTTCACGGTGTTGGCCCTGGGGGCATACGTGCCTCTGCCTTCCCTCGAGGGACACCACGGATTTCCGCCGCCCCCACCCCAGCGGAGCCAGCCGCTGCGCCTGCCCTCCGGTGACGTCATCCAGCGGGACACCGGCTTGTGCTGGGAGCCGCCGTGCGCGCTCAACCCGAGCCCCCGACTGCGCCTGCGTCGCCCAGGCGACCTGTCGGCGGGCTTCACCACCGAGGAGGGCCTCCGCGGCCCTTGAATCCCCGGCGGTTTTCCGGGACGGTGCAGCCCCATGCCCGCGACCGTCCTCATCGTCGATGACGAGAAGAACATCCTGCTGACCCTCCAGACGTCCCTGCGGCTGGCGGGGTACCACACGGAGCTGGCGGCGAGCGGCCAGGTGGCCCTGGACGTGGTGTCCGCGCGCCCGGTGGACGCGGTGTTGATGGACGTGAAGATGCCGGACATGGACGGGCTGACGGCCCTGGCCCGGATGATGGAGCACAAGCCGGAGCTGCCCGTCATCATGATGTCCGGGCACGGCACCATCGACACGGCGGTGAAGGCCACGCAGCTCGGGGCCCGGGACTTCCTGGAGAAGCCCATCGCGCGGGACCGGCTGCTGGTGGCGCTGCGCAACGCGCTCAAGCACCAGGCGGTGATGGAGGAACTCCAGGCGCTGCGCGCGGAGGTGGGCCGCTACGACATGGTGGGCAGCAGCCCGGCCATGCAGCGCATCTTCTCGCTCATCCAGCGCACGGCGCCCTCGGAGGGCCGGGTGCTCATCACCGGAGAGAACGGCACCGGCAAGGAGCTGATCGCCCGGGCGCTGCACCAGAACTCGAAGCGCAAGAGCGGGCCCTTCGTGAAGCTCAACTGCGCGGCGGTGCCCCACGAGCTCATCGAGAGCGAGCTGTTCGGCCACGAGAAGGGCGCCTTCACCGGGGCGATGAGCGTGCGCCGGGGCAAGTTCGAGCTGGCCCACGAGGGCACGCTCTTCCTCGATGAGATCGGCGACATGCCCCAGGCCATGCAGGCCAAGCTGCTGCGCGTGCTCCAGGAGGGTGAGCTGGAGCGGGTGGGTGGCGCGGAGACCATCAAGGTGGACGTGCGCGTCATCGCCGCGACGAACAAGAACCTGGAGAAGGAGATTGAAGCGACGCGGTTCCGCGAGGACCTCTACTACCGCATCAACGTGGTGCAGATTCACTCGCCGCCCCTGCGCGAGCGGCGGGAGGATCTGCCGGCGCTGATCGACGCCTTCCTGAAGGAGGCCTGCGCGCGCAACGGGCGTCGGCCGCTGTCGCTCTCGCCCGAGGCCCTGGGGGTGATGGCCGCCTACGACTACCCGGGCAACGTGCGCGAGCTGCGCAACCTGGTGGAGCGGCTGGCCATCCTCTGCGAGGGCCCCGTCGTCTCCGGCCCCGAGGCCGCCGAGCTGCTGCCGCGCGGCAAGGGTGGCACCGTGCCGCCGCCAGCGCCCGTCGACGCGGCCGGGGCCTCGGTCTCCATGCCTCGCCCCCCTGCTCCACTGACGCCGGCGGCTCCAGCCCCGGTGGCTCCGGCCCCCGCCAGCGGCTTCCGCCCCCGGGTGGACCGCACCTTCCGCGAGCAGGTGGAGGACGCCGAGCGGGAGATCATCCACCACACGCTCGTGCACACGCAGGACAACGTCACCGAGGCGGCGCGGCTGCTCGATCTGGAGCGCGGCCACTTCTACAAGAAGATGAAGGCCCTGGGCATCCGGCGCGGCGCGGAGAAGGACTCGGCGTCTGGCGGAAGTGAGGGGTAACAAGAGTCGACTGTCGGATGCCGCCGCGCCTGACGCACAGTGGCAACACGCGTCACGGACTCCACGCGAGGGGCTGCGGTAGGCTCGCCGCCCCCCTTCCGCGGAGAGCCT
>NZ_DASVWK010000772.1:0-7804 GCF_036389735.1 Archangium sp.
GTCGGTGGAGAAGAGGTAGTTGCCCATGGAGGCCAGGCACATCTTCGGGTTGCCGGGCATGGGGGGCGGGTTCTGGGGCTTCTCCACGAAGCCCTTCATCCGCCCGTCCGCGCCCATGTCGATGATGCCGAACTCCTTGCCCTCCTCGAGGGGCACGGGGATGGCGGCCACCGTGCAGGCGGCCTTCCGGTCGATGTGGAAGTCCAGCATCTGCTGGCAGTCCATCCGGTAGACGTGGTCCGCCCCGAAGACGAAGATGTGGTCCGGCTCCTCGTCGGTGATGATGTTGAGGTTCTGGTAGATGGCGTCCGCGCTGCCCTTGTACCAGTCCATGCCGGTCCGCATCTGGGCGGGTACCGTCTCCACGTAGTGGCCCAGGAAGGCCGTCATCCGCCAGGCCCGCGACAGGTGCTTGTTGAGCGAGTCGCTCTTGTACTGCGTCAGCACCTTCATCCGGTAGATGCCGGAGTTGGCGAAGTTGGAGAGGACGAAGTCGATGATGCGGTAGCGCCCGCCGAAGGGTACGGCCGGCTTGGCGCGCTCACGCGTGAGGGGCTCGAGCCGGGTTCCGGCTCCGCCCGCGAGGATCATTGCCAGGGTCTTGGCCATAGGTGACCGCCCACGTTAGCCAGGGAGATGGGCCCGGCAAGGCCGCTCTTGGGCCTTCGTTGAGTAGCGGAACCAGGGGGGGGCCGGCCGTCATGGCTTCCACCGGGGCAGCCGTGCTATGTCTTCCAGACGATGGCTGGCGACGAAACCCGAGTAACCAAGATCTCCTCGATCAAGGAGCTGGCCCCGGTCGAATCGGAATGCTGCATCGTGCAGATTCACGGTCCGGAGCTGGGCAAGAAGTACACGCTCCAAGAGCACGAGTTCACCATCGGGCGTGAGGAGGGCAACCACATCGTGGTGGACCTCGACAACGTCTCGCGCAGGCACGCGATGATCATCCACCGACAAGGGCGGATGTTCGTGAAGGACCTCGGCTCCACCAATGGGACCTATCTGAACGATGCGGAGGTGACGCAGGAGACTCCGCTGCGCAGTGGGGACCTCATCAAGGTGGGCGGCTCCATCTTCAAGTTCCTCACCGGCGACAACGTGGAGCTCCAGTACCACGAGACCATCTACACGCTGACGATCGTGGATGGCCTGACCGGGGTGAACAACAAGCGCTACTTCCTCGAGTACCTGGAGAGGGAGATGGGGCGGTGCCACCGCTACGGGCGCCCCCTGACGCTGATGATGTTCGACATCGATTTCTTCAAGAAAATCAACGATGTCCACGGGCACCTGGCGGGCGACTACGTGCTGCGCGAGCTGGCGCAGTCAGTCAAGCGGATGGTGCGCAAGGAGCAGTGCTTCGCACGCTACGGCGGCGAGGAGTTCGCCCTGGTGGTGCCCGAGGATGGCCTGGAGAAGGCGCGCATCTTCGCGGAGAAGATCCGCCGCACCATCGAGGAGAAGGCGTTCTCCTTCGAGAACCAGGACATTCCGGTCACCCTGTCCATCGGCGTGGCGGACATGACGTCGGACATGGTGGATCCGCTCCAGTTCATCAAGGTGGCGGACGCCAACCTGTACAAGGCGAAGAAGACCGGCCGTAACCGGGTGGTCGCCTAGTCCCTGCTCCTCCCCCTGCTCGGCGAGAGGGGGAGGGGGGTGACTCAGGTGCCGTCGCGCAGCTCCCCGAGCTTGCCCTTGGTACCCGGCAGGTGGCCCGGCGCCATCCGCGTGTACAGGTACTGCACCGTGTCGTGCAGCGTCTCGTGGACGTCCCGGGCCTTGAAGCCCAGCTCGCGCTCGGCCTTCGAGGCGTCCAGCCAGAAGAAGTGCTCGCCCACGTCCACTTCCTGCGGATCCAATGTGGGCGTCGTCCCGCGCCACTTCGCCAGCTGCTCCAGCAGCTTCGCGCCGAGCACGTTGGCCCGTGAGGGCAGCTTCAGCCGCGGCGCCGGCACGCCCGACAGGCGCTCCAGGCGGTGGAAGAAGTCGTCCATGTGCAGGTTCACGCCCATCAGGTGACGCCCGTACACCTCGCCGCGCGTCAGCGCGTTGACGAAGGCGTCCGCCGCGTCCCGCGCGTCCACGAAGGACATGCCCCCACCGGGCATGGCGGGAATCTCTCCCTGGAGGAACTTCATCACCGTCCAGGTGGAGGACAGCCGGTCGTCCCCGGGCCCCATCAGCAGGCTCGGGTTGAGCACCACGAGGGGAATGGCGTGCTTGCGGCAGTACTCCAGCGCGAGCTTCTCCTCGTAGATCTTCGACAGGTAGTACGGCCAACGCCCCACCACGGTGATGGGGTAGTCGTCGTCCTCGGTGCCGACCCGCTCCTCCTTGGACACGGCGATGGTGCCCGAGGTGGAGGCGAGGATGACGCGCTTCACGCCGGCCTCGCGCACGTCCTGCAGCAGCTCGCGCGTGGCGTCCACGTGCAGCTCGTACATGCGCCGCGCGTCCTTGTCCTGGAAGGAGACGAGCCCCGCCAGGTGGTAGACGGCCTCCACGCCCTGGAGCGCGCGCCGCACCGCCTCGCGGTTCTTCAGGTCTCCAGGGACGTACTCCGCCTTCTCGAAAGCGGGGCCCGCCGGCTTGGAGCGGCCGATGATGCGCACCTCATGCCCCGCGGCCACCAACCGCGGAACCAGGTGCGCGCCCAGGAAGCCCGAGCCTCCGGTGACGAGCAGCTTCATGAGTCGCTCCCTCCGGAGGACAGCGCACGACGCTGGTCCTCCACCGTCGCCGATTCATCGAAGCTCAGCACCCGGCCGGCGGCGAGCGCACGGATGGAGTCCTCCGCCAGCTTCGTGGCGTAGCGGTAGCTCTCCGAGCGCGCCATGCCCTGCGTCTTCGACCGCAGCATCTCGTACGTGAGCGCGGGGCCGATGTGGGCCTCCAGCTCGCGCGACTTGGGCACCATGCGGCCCTTGGGCAGCGCCTCGAAGGCGCCCTTGAGGTAGACGGGCAGCACGTCCACCCCGTAGGTGAGCGCCAGGTAGCCCAGGGTGGGCTTGAACTCGAGCAGCTCCCCCGTGGGCGAGCGCGTGCCCTCGGGGAAGATGAGCAGGTTGAAGCCCTGGCGCAGCGCGTTGCCGGCCATTCGCAGCGACTCGCGCAGCGAGCCGTGCCGGTCCATGGGGATGAGGTCGGTGAAGTTCTCGAAGTACGCCCGCTTGAGCGCCGTATCGAAGAAGTAGTCGCGCGCGGCGAGCGTGGTGAGCCGCTGCCCCTGCTCGCCGAGCACCACCTTGACGAGCCCCATGTCCAGGTGGCTCGTGTGGTTGGCGATGACGAGGAAGTTGCGGTTCATCGGGATGAAGGGCTTGCCCGTCACCTTCACGTCGAAGAGGCCGCCGAAGATGGCCTGCTGGCCGAGCCGCACCAGCTGCCGGCCCACCGTCACCAGCGGCTCCGGCACCGGAATCTCCAGCTCCTCGGTCTTCTCCACCTCCTGGGAGATCTCCTTGGCGCGCGTCTCCACGGAGGGCCGGCGCCCGCTGGCGACCACCAGCTTGCGCAGGTCATCCACCGTCTGCACGTGCGTCAGGTCGTTCACCGCGGGCAGCGGCACGCCGGCCTGCTCCAGGGCCACGGACAGCTCGGTGAGCATCAGCGAGTCCAGGCCCAGGTCCACCGAGAGGCGGGCCTCGGGGCGGACGTCCGCGAGCGGCCGGCTCACCACCTCGGCGATGAGCGGGTAGAGCCAGTCGGCCACACCGCCGGTGCTCTGCACCTTCTCGCGGGCCTTCTCGCCCGAGGCGGCCAGCCGCTCCAGGCGCTTGAGCTCCTCCACCACCACCTTGCGCTTGACCTTGCGCGACGAGGTCCGCGGCAGGTCCCCGTCCCAGAAGCGCAGCACCTTCACCCGGCGGTAGAAGGGCATCTCCGCGCTCGTCTTGCGGAAGTGCTCCTCCAGCTCGCGGCGCACCTCCTCGCGCGGCCGCTCCTTGTAGTCGGGCACGCACAGGCAGGCGACCTT
Source organism: Archangium sp. (assembly GCF_036389735.1). Lineage (GTDB taxonomy): Bacteria > Myxococcota > Myxococcia > Myxococcales > Myxococcaceae > Archangium. Next base: position 3,983 of record NZ_DASVWK010000772.1, read on the forward strand.
CTCGCCACCGCCCTCGTCGGGCAGGCCGACGATGGACAGCTCCTTGATGTGCGGGTGGTTGCTGTACGCATCCTCGAGCTCGTCCGGGTACACGTTCTTCCCGTTGGCGTCGATGATGACGTCCTTCTTGCGGCCCACCAGGTACAGCCGGCCCTCGTCGTCGATGCGCCCGAGGTCGCCCGTGTACAGCCAGCCTTCCTTGAGGACGGCGTCGGTGGACTCCTTGTCCCCGAAGTAGCCGGCCATCACGCTGGGGCCGCGCGCCAGCACCTCGCCAATGCCGTCGTTGTCCGGGTCGAGGATGCGCAGCTCGATGCCGGGCAGCGCCTTGCCCACCGTGCCCGCCTGACGCTTGTTGGTGCGCGTCTCGGACACCGTCAGCACCGGGGCCGCCTCGGTGAGGCCATAGCCCTCGATGATGTTGAAGCCCATCTGGTGGAAGGCCTTGTGCACGTCGTCCGGCAGGGCCGAGCCGCCCGACACCAGGAACTTGATCTTCCCGCCGAACTTGCGGTGCACCGGCCAGAAGAGCAGCTTGCCCAGGTTGACGTTGCTGCGGTTGCGCAGCTCCCCGTGCGTGGCCATGAGCGCCTTGAGGGCCTGCTCCACCACTGGCGGCCGGCTGGCCATCTCCTGCGTCACCTTGCGGTGCAGGAGCTGCCACAGCGCGGGCACGCCGATCATCGCCGACACGCGGCCCGTCTCGAAGACCTCGCCCAGCCGGTCCGAGGTGAGCTCGTCGATGTAGGTGATCTCCGCGCCACGCGAGAAGGGCGTGAGGAAGCCGGCGGAGAACTCGAAGGTGTGGTGCAGCGGAAGCACGGAGAGGACGCCGTCGCCCACGCCGATGTCGAAGGCGCCCGCCAGCTTCGCGATGAGCGAGGCGAAGTTGCGGTGGGTGAGCATCACGCCCTTGGGCGTGCCCGTGGTGCCCGAGGTGAAGATGAGGCTGGCCACGTCATCCGCGGCGGCCGTGCGGCGCACCGGTCCGATGTTGTCCGGGTACGCCGGGTCCCCCGTCATCGCCTCGGCGAGGCTGGCCAGCCGCGTGGACAGGCCCGCCTCGGTGAGCGCCGCCTGGAGGCGGGGGAGGTCCTCGAAGGCCTGCTCCGAGAGCAGCAGCACCTTGGCCTCGGAGCGGCGGGCGATGTTGACGATCTCGGCCTCGTTGAGGCTCGGGTCCACCGGCACGGCTGCGCCGCCCGCGCGCAGGATGCCGAAGTAGGAGATGGGCCACTCGGGCCGGTTCTCCGACAGGAGCATCACCCGGTCCCCGCGCTTCACGCCCTCCTTCAGGAGGAAGCTGCCCACACGGCCCGCGTAGCGATGCACCTCGCCATAGGTGACGCGCTCCTCCGTCTCGTTCGCGGCGAAGCGGAAGGCCACCCGGTGACGCCACGCGTGGACGCTGGCCTCGAACATCTCCAGCAGATCCCTGCTGGCGGGGATGACGGTGCGCTTCTTCGTCTCCTCCTCCATTCCGGGGAACACCCACTTCTCCAGGCCGGGCAGGTGGGTGTCGAGGAAGTAGGTGCGCCAGTCGATCGTCTCCGGGCTCCAGGGAATCCTCGCCCGGTCGTGGCCCTCCATCCGCGTGTACACCGAGCGGGTGTTGTCGCAGCGGAACACGTAGCGGTTCTCGTAGAGGAAGGGCATGAACAACTCCACGAGCCCCATGAGGCTCTGGCCCTGCTCCTCCAGACTGGTGAGCGAGTCCCTGGCCTTCTCCAGTACCGCCTGCACCTTGGGCGCGCCCCAGCCGGGCTTCACCTCGTCGATGACCTGGCGCAGCAGGCGCGCGCCCTTGACGAACATGGGGGCGCTGAAGTTCTCGAACACCACGCGGCTGGCCGGCATGGGCTCGAGCCGCGAGCGCAGCTCGTTCATCAGCGCGTTGCCCGAGTCCTTGTTGCGGTAGTAGCGGCGCCGGTAGAGGCCCACCAGCTCCACCGAGCGGCTGGCGTAGAAGGGATTCACGTCACCGGAGGCCAGGTGGTAGACGCGCCGCTCCTCCACCTGCATGGCGTGCGCGGTGATGCCGATGGTGGCACCGGCCACGTGGTCCACCGGGATGATGTCCAGGATGGCCCGGTCCCCGGCGGGGATGTTGCGCTGGCCCTTGATGCCGGCGAAGGCCAGCGGCGCCGAGGTGGTGAAGCCCTCGTTCCACCCGGGGAAGGGGAAGTGCTGGGCGGACTCGACGATGGAGGGCCGGACGATGGAGTAGCGCAGGCCCGGCGTGCTGGCCATCACCTGCTCGCCGAGGCTCTTGGTGTACGTGTACGTGTTGGGCCAGCCCCAGTGGCTCGCCCGCTCCATGCCCGCGCGCACCAGCTCGCCGGTGAGCCACAGCTTGCGCTCGCGCCCCACCGCCAGCCGCAGCGTCTTCTCGTCGCTGGGATCCCGCCCTTCCTGCTCCAGGCGCTCCAGCGCCTTCTTGCGGAAGTTGGACGTGAGGGTCTTGTCATCCGCCTGCTCGCGCAGCCGGGCGACGACCTTCTCCGCGTCCGCCAGCTCCTGCTCCAGGCTGAAGTCGCGCCCGTCCAGTTCCTCCTTGCGGGGGAAGTAGCCCAGCACCTCCTCGTCCTCGAAGACGAGGCCGCTGCGGTTGCCGGCCACGAAGGCGGTGGACATGTGCACCAGTGGCACGCCCCACTTGAGCGCCAGCTCCACGGTGTACTTCACGCCGTGGGTGTTGACGTTGAGGCCCACCTCCAGTGACGGGTTGAAGGACACCAGGCCCGCGCAGTTGATGATGGCGGACACCTTGCCGGTGAGCGCGTCGGCCTGCTCGGGGGTGAGGCCCATGAGCGGGTCGGTGATGTCGCCGTCGAGCACCTCCACCTTGCGGCGGATGAACTCCAGCGCGCCCTCGTCGCCGTAGGCGTCGCGCAGTGGCTGGAAGGGCTCGCTGGTGGCCACCTTGTCGAAGAAGCGACGCTCGGCGGACGGGGCATTGCCCTTGCGCACCAGCACATAGAGCTTGTCCAGCGTCTCGCCATAGCGCGAGAGGAGCATGGACAGGGTGACCTTGCCCACGAAGCCGGTGGAGCCCGCGAAGAGCAGGCGCTTGCCGGAGAAGACCTGGGTGACGTTCAGCTCGGGAAGACTCATCGCGGGGCTTTCGGGGACTTACTTCACGTCGACCATGACGGTGGGGGCGATGCGCAGCAGGCTGATGCTGGCCGAGCGGCCCATGAAGCCGCGCGCCTCCTCGATGGCCTCGGTGAGGGTGTCGGTACGCTCCCAGCCGAGCAGTGCCGGGACATGGTTGTTCTCCGCGCCCGCGCAGATGACCTTGCCCACGTGCTGGCGGCCATTCTCGCCCCAGTACCACATGTAGAGCGGGTGCACGCCGTGGTAGGCGTTGCCCTTGCGGTACAGGTGCACGTAGCTGGGGTTCTCCGCGAACTCGCGCTCGTACTTCTGCTCGATCTGCATCGCGTCGCGCGTCTCGGGCAGCACCCGGTTGAAGAACTCGATGTAGCTGGGGTGCTGGACGGGATCGAACTCGTCGAAGGCGGGGTGGGTGAGGATGATGACGCCGCCCTTCTTCACCAGCGGCACGCCGCGGTTGAGGTTGAAGAAGTAGCCGAGCGCCATCACCTGCACCAGCAGCGGGTTGAGGATGGAGTTGACGCTGTAGGGCGAGATGAAGGGGATGGGGAAGATGACGATGTCGCTCTGCCCCTGCACCGGCACCACGTACTGCTGCCAGCTCTTCTCCAGTGTCTTGGCGTGGGTGGGCTCGGTGGCGCCAGCGAACACGCCCGTCACGTCATAGGGCGCGGGGATGGAGTTGAGCACCTTGCGCGCCGCCGC
>NZ_DASVWK010000773.1:0-3692 GCF_036389735.1 Archangium sp.
CTCCCCGGGCTCCTGAACATGGCCCGTAACCAGGGGCTGAAGGTGCAGGGGATCGATCTGCTGATGGGACCCCAGCTCGCGCTCTACAAGGAGAAGATCAACCTTGTGAGCAAGGCCATCTACTCGCCGCACTTCCCCGTGGGCTTCTCGCTGGAGTTCCTGGGGACCGAGTTCCTCGACGGGGAGGCCGTCCAGAAGCAGAAGCTCCGGTCCTCGAACGGGAGCATCCACAACTCCCCAGCCGCGACGGCCTTCGCGGATGTGTCGCTCAAGAGCGAGGCCGGGCGCGACTACCTCGATACGCTCAGGACCCGGTACGAGGGCAAGATGCCCGCGTTCGCGCCCTTCGAGATCTTCGAGTCGGCCTGGGCGCTCCACAACTTGAGCCTGGGAACGGATATCACCCAGCTGGAGGCCGCCAGGCCCTTCATCGAGCAGCTCAAGAAGGCCTGGAACCCCAAGGGCTTGAGCTTCTCGAGCAACCTCTCCTTCTCCGACCTGGACGACACCGCGCTGGCCTTCCGGCTCCTGCACCTCTTCGGAGAGAAGGTCGACCCGGCCGGGCTGGAGTTCTTCGAGGCGGAGAAGCACTTCCGGTGCTACCCGCTGGAGCGCAACATCTCCATCGACGTCCACCTCCACATCATCCACGCGCTCCGGGACGCCCATGAGTTCCCGCGTCGTGCCGAGATGTTGGCGAAGGCCGTGAACGCCCTGAGGAGCAAGCCCGCCAACGACTTCATCACCGACAAGTGGCACGTGTCGCCCTACTACAGTACGGGCCATGCCATCGTGGCCCTGACGGGCCTGGCCGATGATCTCATCGAGAAGCACGTCGCCTGGCTGCTGAAGACCCAGCGCGAGGACGGAAGCTGGACCTACTACCCGGAGCTCCCCAAGGCGGCCATCGAGGAGACGATCTACGGGGTGATGGCCCTGCAGTCCCTGTACGAGCACAAGAAGGACGGCGCCCTGCTCGACCGCATCGAGAAGGGGGTCGCCTACCTCAAGGAGAACTACACCTGCCCCGAGGAGCTGCCTCGGCTCTGGATCACCAAGGTCCTCTACAACCCGTACCACATCGTCGAGTCCGCCGTGCTGGCCGTGTTCGCCCGGTACGAGCGTCTCAAGTCGAGGGGTTGAGCAGCGGCGGGGAGCGCGGGCCCGGCCAGCAACGCCGGGCCCCGGTCCCCTGCCCCTACCGCTTCGAGAGGTACACCCACACGCCGTCCTTGGCGTGTTGGGTGGTGCTGACGTGCCGCTCGACCACGCGTCCGGGCACGGGCTTGATCCGGTAGCGCTGGGCGAAACGCGAGAGGATGAGCGGCCCCTCCATCAGCGAGAACTCCTTGCCGATGCACTGCCGCTGACCGGCGCCGAAGGGAACCCACGCCTGCTTGTGTCGTCCCACCGAGCGCTCCGGCGTGAAGCGGTCCGGGTCGAAGGTGTTCGGATCCGTCCAGGCATCCTCGTTGCGATGGAGCAGGTGCAGGATGATCGCCACCATGGTGTTGGGGGGAATGCGGTAGCCGTCCACCTCGTCCTCCGCGACCGTCTGGCGCGGCATCCAGTACGAGGGGGGATAGAGCCGGAGCGCTTCCAACACCACGTTGCGGCTGTAGGTGAGCTGTTGCAGATCGTTGAAGCCGGGCGCGCGCTGGCCGAGGACAGCATCCGCCTCCGTCTCCAGCCGCTGCGCGAGCTCCGGGTTCTGGGCCATGAAGTGGAACGCCCACGACATGCTCACCGCGGTGGTCTCGTAGCCGGCACAGAAGAGCGACACCGCCTCGTCGCGGAGCAGCTCGTCGGACATCTTCTCGCCCGTCTCCGGATCCGACATCTGCAGCAGCAGGGAGAGCAGGTTGTCCCCCACGGTGGGATCCTTGCGGCCCCGCTCGATGACCCGCATCACCGTCTCATCGATGATCTGGATCGACTCCTTGTAGCGAGCCTTCCCGGGGACCGGAATCCACTCCGGCAGCGAGTGGGTCATGATGCCCAGCATCATGAAGTCGAAGACGTAGGCCAGCGCCACGGAGACCCGATCCGCCTCACCCTGCTCCATCCCGCTGCCGAACAGGCTGCGCACGAGCACGTTCATGGTGACGCGGGTGACCGCCTTGGCGATGTCGAAGGGCTCGCCCGAGTTGGCGGCCTTCTCCCAATCCTCCTCGAAGCACTTGTCGATGCTCTCCGCCATCTTCTCGGTGAGCATCACGAGCTTCTGGTGGTGGAAGGCGGGCTGCATCATCCGCCGCTGCTTGCGCCAGGGCTCGCCCTCCCGCACCGGCAGCCCATCGCCCAGGAACGTCCGGAAGGAGTCCCAGATGGGCCCCTCCTTGACGTAGTTCTTCATGTGGTCGATGAGTACCCGCTGGGCGTGCCGGGGGTGGCACATGACCACGATCTCGGAGAACCCGAGGTCCAGGGTGAAGATGTCCCCGTACTGCTTTTGCGCCGCCTCCAGGAAGTCCAGGCGCTTGCTCAGCAGGCCGGGAAGCGCTCCCACCAGGGGATAGCCCTTCACCTTCGGCGGAAGCGACAGTGCCGACTGCTTGAGGGCAGGGGTATTGCTCATCGTCAGGTTCCTCTCGTCCGATGTTGCGCGAGACGCTCCAGGCGCCCGGGTCGTGACCTGGACATCCTACCCCAGGTCACAGCGGCATTCGTGAGAGAGGTGCGCGCCTCGCACGAGGGAGGTTCCGTCCCCCGTGGAGCAGGCAGGCGCGCCGACGACTCACCACCTCACGGGCATCGAGTCGAAGTTGCGGAAGAGGATGCTGGGCGGCTTGCGCTGCGGTTGCAGCTCCTCGTCCAGACGCAGGTTGGGCATCTTCGCCAGCAGGATCTCGAAGGCGATCTCCAGCTCGCGACGAGCCAGACCGGCCCCCAGGCAGTGGTGCGCCCCGAAGGCGAAGCTCAAGTGCTTCTGGTGGGTATGGTCGCGCCTGATGTCGAAGCGATCCGGGTCGGGGAACACATTCGGATCCCGGTTGGCGGCGGCCAACCCGAGCATCACCACGTCGCCTTTGCGAATGGTCCGGCCACGAAGCTCGAAGGTCTCCGTCGCGACGCGGATGCCGAAGGAGGTCGGCGGGCTGAAGCGCAGCATCTCCTCCAGGGCCGGCTTGATCAGGCTGGGGTCCTCCCGGAGGAGCTGGAGCTGATCCGGGTGCGTCAGCAGATCGTAGATGCCACTGTTGATCTGATCCGAGGTGGTGACGTGCCCGGCCGTGAGGATGAGCAGGGCGTTGGACATCAGCTCCTCCATGGCCATCCCCCCCCCCTCCTGGATGTGGATCATCTGGCTGAGCATGTCGTTGCCGGGATTGCGGCGACGATCCTCGATGAGACTCTCCAGGAAGGCGTTGAACTCCAGGACGGCCTGGTTGGCCTCCTTGGCCACCTGCACGATGTCCATGCCCGCCACACCAATGGCGAAGCGGGCGATGTCCTCCCCCCACTTCTGGAAACGCGAACGGGACTCCGGGGGGACACCCAGGACCTCGGCGATGATCAACGAGGGGAGGTGGTAGGCGGTCTCCTTCGCCAGATCCATGCGCCCCCGGGGCAGCACGGCCGACACCAGCTCCTCGGTGATGCGGCGGATGGCCGGCCGCCAGGCATCGAGCGCCTGAGGCGAGAAGGCCGGGTTGGCCTGCCGGCGGAGCCTCAGGTGATTCGCGCCGTCC
>NZ_DASVWK010000774.1:0-5475 GCF_036389735.1 Archangium sp.
CGCTGTCGGTGATGCGGCTGCCGTGGGACACGTTGGGAATCCGGCTGCTGTGGGCGGGGACGACGGCGGCGCTGGGGTGGGGGATGGCGTGGGTGGGGCCGCCGTGGCGCAAGGTGATGCAGATGACCGCCGGCATGGTGCTGCCCAACCTCTTCTTCGGGCTGGTGGTGCATCGGCTGGGCGGGGTGAACAGCCCGCTGTTCGGCTGGTTCTGCGTGCTGCCGCTGGTGATGCTCTCGGTGTCGCGGGGCGAGCGGTGGCAGGGGGTGCTGAGCACGGGGCTGCCGCTGGTGGCGGCGGTCACGGTGATGTGGGTGGAGGAGACGCCGCTGCCGTTGATGGCGACGTGGCTGTTGCTGCTGCTGGGGGCGGGGGGCGTGGGGCTCCAGCTGGGCTTCTTCTACCGGCGGTTGCGGCAGGCGCGGCAGCGGGCCGAGGAGCAGCAGCGGGCGGTGCGCGAGGAGCTGGTGGAGTCACAGGCACGCATGCAGCAGGCCGAGCGGCTGGCGGACGTGGGTCGGCTGGCGGCGGGCGTGGCGCACGAGGTGAAGAATCCGCTGGCGTACGTGCAGGCCAACCTGCGCTTCCTGCTGGAGGAGTGGGGGCAGCCGGCGACGGCCACGAGCAACGCCGAGTACCTCGAGGCCCTCCAGGAGACGATGCAGGGCGTGGAGCGCATCCATCAAATCGTGAAGGACCTCACGGCGCTGTCTCGCGCGGAGGAGACGGTGGAGGGCGTGGGGCGGTGCGAGCTGGCGCCCGTCGTCGACGCGAGCCTGCGGCTGGCCTCGGTGAGGCTGAAGTCGCTGGTGAAGCTGGTGGTGGAGGTGCCGGGGGAGGCAGTGGTGCGCGCCGAGCCTCGACGGCTGGGGCAGGTGCTGCTCAACCTGCTGCTCAACGCGGCGGACGCCATCGAGGACGCGAAGCTGCAGGACGGGCGGGTGGCGGTGCGCGTGGAGGTGGTGGGGGAGCGGGTACGGGTGATGGTGGAGGACAACGGGCCCGGCATCCAGGCGGAGAACCTGTCGCGGCTCTTCACCACCTTCTTCACCACGAAGGCCCCGGGCAAGGGCACGGGGCTGGGGCTGGCGCTCTCGCGGCAGTACGTGGAGTCCTTCGGGGGCACGCTGCACGCGGAGAACCGCCCCGAGGGCGGCGCGCGCTTCACCGTGGAGCTGCCGGTGGCGTGAGCGGTTCAGCCCGGCTGCGAGGGGGTGGGGGCCTGCTGCTGCGCCAGCTTGCGCCGCTTGTTGCGCCACACCACGAAGGCGATGCCCAACACCAGGAAGACGCCCGTGCCCGTGCCCGTGCCGATGAGCTGGTAGCGCAGCAGGTCCGCCGTGATGCCCTGAATCACCTTGGGCAGGTCGCACATCGTCTGCGCCCCGAGCGGCGCCGTGTTGTACCACTCGAGGAACCGGGGCCCCACCCACGAGGCCGTGGCCAGTCCCAGGAATGCTCCCGCGAGCATGAAGGTCAGCAGCGTCTTCAGTGTGGCCATCCGGGTACCTCGGTCAGGAGACGTGGGAGCATCCTTTAGCACGCAATCCGCTCTCGGGGGCCGCGACACGCCGCCCTCCGTGCTATCTGAGGGGGCGTGCCACTCCTGCCTCTCGCCGCCCTGTTCGGGGTCATCACGCTCGTCTGCGCCGTCTTCCTCCTCGTCCACGCGTTCCGCCGCAGCCTCGGGACCGGGATGATGGTGCTGTTGGTGCCCTGCTACATGCTCGTCTACGCCTTCAGCCAGTTCGAGCACCCGCGCAAGCACCTCATCATCGCCGGCTTCTTCGGCGGCTCCGTGCTGGCCGGCGTCTTCCTCGGCCTTGGCGCCCATGCCTTCGAGCAGGTGATGTTGCGGCCGCCCCCGCCTCCCGTCTTCTGAGCTCGATGGAGACGCCCGCCCCGGCGAGCCCTCGCTGTCCGGCACACCAACGGGCCGCCGTCGCCACCTGCGTCCGCTGTGGCACCTTCCTCTGTGGTGAGTGCACCGAGCTGCTCGGTGAGGCCGCGTACTGCGCCTCCTGCGCCGCCCTCGTCGGGCCCCAGCTCGGCCGCCTCCCGTGGAGCCTGCTCGGGGTGTCCGGCCTGGTGCTGCTCGGGATGCTCTCCTCCGGGGCGGCCTTCCTCCCCGGGTTTCCCTCCCTCCTCAGCTTCCCCCGCTGGCTGTTGCTCGGGGTGTCGGGAGTGTTGGGCCTGTGGGTGCCGACCCGGCTGATTCATCGCATCGACAGCGGGCGGGGGCCGCGACGGGCTCGACTCCTCGCGCGATGCACGCGCTGGTTCGCCGTCGTGAACCTGCTCTTCTTCCTGCTCTCGCTCGCGTGGGCGCTGTGGCTGCTGCGCACGCTCCCGCGGAGCTGAGCTACACCCCGCGCTCGTTCGGGTCCCAGATGTACTTGTGCATCTGGAGCTGGAAGCGCACCGGGAGCCGGTCCTCGATGATCCACTCGGACAGGTCCTTCGTCGTCAGCTTGCCGAAGACGGTGGAGAAGAGCAGCTCGTAGGGCTTCTCCAGCAGGCGGTGCTCGGCGATGAGGCGCTTGGACCACTCGTAGTCCTCGCGGCTGCCGATGACGAACTTGAGCTCGTCGTTGGCGTTCATGGAGGAGAGGTTGCGGTAGTCGTTCCGGTCGCTCTCGCCCGAGGACGGCGTCTTCATGTCCACGATCTTGTGCACGGCCTGAGGCACCAGCCGCACGTCGATGGCGCCGCTCGTCTCCAGCAGCACGGTGAGCCCGGAGGCCAGCAGCTCCTCCATCAGCGGGTAGACCCCGGGCTGCAAGAGCGGCTCGCCTCCCGTCACCTCCACCCGGCGCGCGCCGAGCGCCTTCACCTGGGCCACCACCTCCGAAAGCTTCATCCGCGTGCCGCCGTGGAAGGCGAATTCGCTGTCGCAGTAGGTGCAGCGCAGGTGGCAGCCGGTGAGTCGCACGAAGGAGCAGAGGAGCCCCGCGTGCGAGGACTCGCCCTGCACGGAGAGGTAGATCTCCTTCACCACGACCGAGTCAGCGGTGGGAACACGACGGGGCTCGATCTGGGGGCGCGCGACGGGCATGGGAAGTCCGGGAGGAGGGGCCTGCTTCAACCTCACCCGGATGGGTGGATGCAAGTGGAGACACCCCCGGGAGCCCAACCTTTCGACTTCCCTCGGGATTTCCGAGCGCTTGCTCTCCTTGGGGGAGGGCGGGCGCCCGAGGGCCCGTGTGAGGGACTAGCCCGGCGTGTTCCTCGCCTTCACCTGCGCGAGGAAGGCATCGATGAGCTGGCGCGCGATGCTCAAGCGCGGGGGGATGCGCGGGAGGTTGTCGGGGGTGAACCAGGCGGCCTCGGCGATCTCCTGGCCGTCCACGTGGATGTCGCCCCCGGCGTATTCGGCGGTGAAACCCAGCATGAGCGAGCGTCCGAAGGGCCACGGCTGGCTGCCGAAGTAGCGCAGGTTCTTCACGTCCACGCCCACCTCCTCCTTCACCTCGCGCAGCACCGTGTCCTCGAGCGACTCGCCGATGTCGACGAAGCCGGCCAGGGTGCTGAAGAAGGGCTCGGGGAAGTTGGCGTTGCGCGCGAGCAGCATGGAGTCGCCGCGGGTGATGAGCACGATGACGGCCGGGGCGATGCGCGGGTAGAAGGGCGTGCGGCAGGCGGGGCAGCGACGCGCGCGCTCGCCGGGGACGAGCACCGTGAGTTGACCGCAGCGACCGCAGAAGCGGTGGAGGATGTCCCACTCGGCGACGGCGAGCGCCCGGCCGGCGACACCCAGCAGGGCATCGTCCAGCCGCAGGAAGAGGCCGCGCGCCGAGACCAGCTTCAGGCCCGCGGGGGGCTCGGTGCCCTGCGGGAGGGCCACGGCATAGCAGTCCACGCCGTCGAGCGTACCGAGGAAGAGGGCCTCGGCGGCGAGCGCGGGCAGCTCCGCGCCGGTGGGGACGTGGATGGCGCCCTCGCGCTCGGCGACGAGCAGCTCGAGGCCGCGCGCGACGAAGAGCAGGGCGGAGTCCCGCGGGCGCTCGGGGGCGTCATGACCAGGGAGGAAACGGGGTGGGCTCACGTCCGGCACCTTAGACGAGTGGCCTACCGCCCGGTACGGGGCCACCGTGCTAGGAACGGGGCATGCTGCGCACCTCGCTCCTGACGGCCCTGCTCTGTGTCTCCGCCGGTTGTGTCCGGGCGCCCCTCGTGCCCGTTCGCCACGTGGTGTCCACGGCGGACGCGCCCACCTTCCGCGTCTCCCAGGGCAGGGGCACCGCCATCCTACTCGTCAACGAGGAGACCGGGGCCCGTGCGGCCTCGCTGGGCGTGTTGGAACTCCAGGCCGGGGCCGGCGTGCCCGAGCACATCCATGAGGACAGCGTGGAGATGCTCTATGTCGAGGAGGGGGGCGCCGAGATGACCATCGAGGGGCAGGTGATGCCCGTCCGTGCCGGGGACGCCGTCTACATCCCCGCGGGCACCCGCCACGCGGCCCGGATTCCCGAGGGGGCTCCGCGCTTCCGCGCCGTGCAGGTATACGTGGGCCCCGGCCCCGAGCAGCGCTTCCGCAAGGGCGAGCCCGTGAAGTCACCCGCCAGCTCTCCCTGAGGCCGATGCGCCGCGTGGCTATCTCCCCGGCTTGTGGGGAGGAAGCTCTTCCGGCAGCGGTATCCGGACCAGCTTCAGCCCCTTCGGCCCATGGTCAATCACAGTGAAACCCTGGCCGGCGACCCGGACGAGCTGACCATCCAGGGCGGCTCCACTCTTGAGCCATTCGTCCGCCTCTTCTCTCGAGGCGAACGTGTGGGCGACCTTGATTCCCTCAATGGCTGGCGTGGTGATCTTGCGAAAAAATTCGCGGAACTGCTCCAGTTTCTGGAGGTCGTCGCGAACGAAGAGCAACGCGGCCGCACAGACCCGAAGCGCCTCGTCTTCGGGCGTCCCCTCCAGGTGATGCTTGCTCAAGGCTTCCATCGCCCGGAGGACGGCGTCGGCATCGAAGTTCTTGTTGTATTTCATGGCCAGGCTCCGGCACCTAGAGCGCGAGCGGCGCCAGAATCAGCGCACCGGCTCCGCCCGTGGCGAGGATGAACGTGGTGCCCGCGACGATGACGACGGTGCCGAGCGCAATCTCTGCCTTCTCCTTCTCGTCAATGCATTGCATGTATTCTTTACGACACGTCTTGGTACAGTATTCGTAATACCACTCGTCATGTTCGACGTGTGGATAGGGTTGCCGCGACGACTCCCAGCACCTGGTGAAACACCGGTTGAGTTCGTCGTCGCAGTCGTACCCGGAGCCGCCTGTTCCGAGTGCGCTACCGACTCCGCTCGCGTCCTCGGCGATGAAGTAGGTTCCCGCCTTGTCCCGCGCCGGTCCCACGTGGCCGCACCCGCCGCAAGCAATCGCCACGGCACCCAGCAGCACCAGCAGCCTCATGTCTCCTCGTACGTGTGACGCAAGGACGAGCCCCCAAACCCAGACAAAAACCCAAGTGATCTCGGGTG
>NZ_DASVWK010000775.1:0-3581 GCF_036389735.1 Archangium sp.
TCAAGATCTACCTCATGAACCTGAAGATGGGGTTCGTCGAGGCAGAGGATGCGACACGGGCGTTGCAGCTGCTCCGGCTGGTGCCGGTGAAGCTGGTCATCGCGGATATCAACATGCCTGGTATGGACGGCATCACCTTCGTGAAGCAGGTGCGTCAGAGTCCCTTGACGCACGTGCGAGACGTTCCGGTCATCCTGCTCACTGGTGAGCGGGGCGGTGACCTGCGTCAGCGCGGCGTGGAAGCCGGTGCCAATGCCTTCATCAACAAGCCGGTTTCCCATCACGACCTGACGGAAACCGTGCGCAAGTTCCTGGCCCAGAACTGAGAGCCTAGTTGTGAGCCTCCCGTCCCTGCTCCTCGTCGATGACAGTGATGCCATCCTGGCGCTCGAGCGCGCCATCCTCTCTGGCCATTACGCGCTGAACACCGCGAGTAACGGCAAGGAGGCGCTCGAGAAGGTCAGTCGCGTCCAGCCCGCCGCCGTCCTCCTGGACCTCTCCATGCCGGAAATGGATGGCGATGAGGTCCTCAAGCGGTTGAAGGCGGATCCCACCACCGCCGACATCCCCGTCATCATCATCTCCTCGGAGGCGTCGCGGGCGGAGGCATGCCTGACGATTGGGGCGGAACTCTTCCTGGCCAAGCCCTTCCGCGCCGATGAGCTGCTGAGCGCGGTGGAGAACGCGCTGGCCAACGCGCGGCGCCGTGCCCGGGTGGGCGCCATGGCCCTGCTGCGGCTGACGGTGGGAGGCCTGGAGTTCGCCATCCCGCTCGAGTCGGTGCGGCAGGTCATCCTCCAGCCCGCCACGCGCCCGCTGCCGATGGGGCCGGCGTACATCTCCGAGTTCTTCGAGCTGCGGGGCCAGCCGGTGTGCGTGCTGGACCTGGCGCGCCGGCTGGACGTGGCCCACCGCGAGGTCGTCGAGGAGCGCAAGCTCGTCATCCTGGAGATCGACGAGGTGCTGCTGGCGCTGAGCGTGGACGCGGTGCAGGACCCTGAGGAGTACCAGTCCTCGGACATCGAGCGGCGCGAGCGCGTAGGTGGCTCGGATCACGGCCTGCTGCGCAACACGTTGCTGGGAATGCTGAGGGCCGGAGATCGCTCCGTGCCCATTTTCGAGCCGCGGGCCTTCGCCACGCAGGAGTTGCTGCGTGAGGCGATCCAGGTGCTGAGGCCCGAGGGGGTGGAGCGCAGCGCATGAGTACCGGAGTGGAGCCGCAGCAGCTGCTCACGCGAGCGCGTGAGGTCGTCTCGTCGTGCACGGGGTTTCGGGACACGGCCATCTCGCCCTCGGCGGTGGACCGCGTGGTGCGCGCGGAGCTGGCCCGGGGGCGTTCCGCCGCCGAGCTGATGGCGGAGCTCCAGCGTCCCGGCGCGCCACTGGCCAAGGCGCTGCTCGATGCCGTGTTGGTGGGGGAGACGTACTTCTTCCGCCACCCGGAGCAGTTCCGCTTCCTCGCCTCCGAGGCGGTGCCCGCGGCACTGCGCCGGGGCAACGGCGTGCTGCGCGGCTGGAGCGCGGGCTGCGCCTCCGGTGAGGAGACCTACTCCATCGCCGCGTGCCTGCTGGGCATGGCGCCCGCGGGCACACGCGTGGAGGTGCTCGGCACCGACCTGCACGAGGGGCGCCTGGAGTACGCGCGCCGGGGCGTCTATGGCAACTGGTCCCGCCGCGAGGCCGGGCCGCTGCTCTATCCCGTCTACCAGGAGACGGCCGTCGAGGGGCGGGTGAGCGTCCTGGATCACGTGCGCGCCGTCACCCGCTTCACCCAGGGCAACCTGCTGGAGCCGCTGGCCGAGGTGCACGGCAGCTTCGACGTCATCTTCTGCCGCAACGTGCTGACGTACTTCTCGCCCGATGCGGTGCAGACGGCGCTGGGGCACCTGGCGCGCGCGCTCGTCCCGGGCGGCTTCCTGCTGCTGGGCACGGTGGAGGTGGATCATCCGCCCGCCGGGCTGGTGCGCGTGGGCCTGCCGGAGCTCCAGGCCTTCCGCCGCCCGCTACCGCAGGAGCTCCAGGCGCCGCCGCGTCCCGTCGCCCGCTCCCCCGAGCCGGCCCGGGCGGCGCTGCGTGTGACTCCGCCACCCATGCCCGCGCCCGCTCCGGCGCCCTCACCCGTGCACCTGCACCTCGAGGCGCTCCAGCGCATCGAGAGCGGCGACGAGACGGGCGCGGCTTCCACCTTGGAAAAGCTCCTGGAACAATTCCGGGACTATCTACCCGGCATGCTGGAGTTGGCCCTGCTGCGCGAACGCGCGGGGGCTCGCGAGGCTGCCTTCGCTCTCATGCACACCGTGCGCGACATCGCCGCCCGGCTTCCGCCGGATCTGACCGTCAAGGGACCCGAGCCGTTACCGGCTCGCTTCTACAGGGCGTCCGCTGACGCCTTCCTCACGTTGGGAGCCATCGAATGAGTGCGAACCCCCGAGGCCCCGAGGAAATCCAGGATCCGGAGATCCGCTCGCTCCTGGACGAGCGCGCCACGCGCCTGCGTGGGCGGGTGGAAGGAACGGCCGACGAGACCGTCATCATGGTGGCCGAGTTCCCCCTGGGCGAGGAGCGCTACGCGCTGCCGCTGGACTCGCTGCGCGCCGCGCTGCCGCTGCGCCTGGTGACGCCGGTGGCCCTGTCCCAGCCTCATGTCATTGGCGTGCTGCGCTACCAGGGTTTCGTGCTCTCCGCGCTCAGCCTCGCCGCGCTGTTGGGCGGCCATGGCTGGCGGCAGGACCCCGCCGTGCTGCTCGTCGTGGAGCGCGGGGACGGGGAGCTGTGTGCCCTGGACTGCGAAGCCATTCCCCGTCCGCTCAGCCTGCCCACCGTGGCGGTCGAGGCGGCGCGGGCACAAACCGAGGGCCCGGTCATCGAGGTCCCCGTCCAGAACAACCGCCAGATCATCCACCTCATCGACCTGCCGCGCCTCTTCGCGCGCGGTGCCGGGGCGCGCAATGCCGGTTGACCCCATGCTGCAGAGCCTCGTCGCCGGTTTCTCGGGCGAGGCGCAGGAAGTCTGTCAGAAGGTCACCCTGGACCTGCTCGAGCTGGAGCGGGAGGGCATCGACAACGAGGCGCTGGCCAAGGTGTACACCCGCCTGGCGCGCCACCTGCACACCCTCAAGGGCAGTGCGGCCAGCCTCGGGTTGCAGGACCTGAGCTCCATCGCCCACAAGCTGGAAGATGCCCTCGCGCCGCTGCGCAAGGACATCACGCCCATGCCGCGGTCCATGGTGGACATGCTGCTGCACGGGTTGGACCTGTTCCTGCTGCGTGCCCAGGCGCATGCCGAGGGGCGCGGGGATTCGCTGCCGGATCCAACGGCCGCCCTGGCCCAGCTCGTGGCGGAGGCACCGGCGCCCGAGGAGGCCGCGGGTGGCGCCCACCATGCCCCCGAGGCCGCGGCCCATGCGCCCGTGAAGGCCGCGCCCGCCGCCGCTCCGTCCCAGGCCGCGCCGTCGACCCTGGCGGACGACTCCGACGCGGACGCCGGCTGGCGCGTGGCCGCCCACCAGGTGACGGCGCTGATGCGCGAGGTGGAGCGCCTGCGCGAGTTCCGCATGCGCCTGGAGGACCGGCTCCGCGAC
>NZ_DASVWK010000776.1:0-6848 GCF_036389735.1 Archangium sp.
CACGCAGGCCAACACCTCCACCGCGAAGGTCCTTCGTAGCAGCCCTGCCCAGTCCACTCGCGCCCTCCGCTCCTTCCTCGTTTCCTGCCTCGCAGCTGCCTGGGGCTCCACGCTCGCCTCCTCCTCTCCTGCTTGGGGGACCAGAAATGGCCGCAGTCGCGCGCCTGGAGCGAAGACGCCGTGGAACCTTGTGAGGTTTGCCCGAGGCGGAGGCACCAGGGACGCCACACGCCGTAACAGTTCCAGCCCGGTGAAGAGCAGGTGCGTCGTACCGTCCGGCAGCGGGCGCTTCATTTGGTAGGCGATGCGGCCATCCTCCGCTCGTGACAAACGCTCCAGCGCCAGTGCACCGCGCGCCCCGTAGCGGCATAGCCGCTCCAGACCCTGCCTGTCGTTGGCGTGCAGGTGCGTGTTGGCGTGCAGGGAGAAGCCCTCCAGGAAGGCGCATCGGGGCTGCTTTCGGGGAGGGGGCCGCACGTCCACCTCCGTCCCGCCGTCACATGCGCCTCATACAGCACCGTCCCCTCCGGCTGCCTTCGCCGGTACGCCCACCCGTGCGTTCCCACCTACCCCTCCCCAGCCACACCTCGCCAGGGCACACGCTACCGTTCGCCTCCCACGAGCCCCCGTGGAGCCCCTGCCTGCTTGTGGGATCGGGACCTATGAGAGCAAGCTACAGCAGACCCGCGCTGGAGGCGGCAGGTTCGATTCCCGCCTCTTCCAAGGGAGTGCGGTAGGTTCGCGCCACCTCATGCGTGACCTTTCAACTCCTCCCTCTCCCACCCCGGCCACTCGGGAAGGACGTGCCAGCGGTTGGATCGGCGTGCTCTGTGTGCTCGCGGTGCTGGCGCTCTGCGTGGCCCTGGTCCCCGACTACTGGCGCGCTCGAGGCTTTCCGCTCGATGACGCGTGGATCCACGCCGTCTACGCGCGCTCCGTGGCCCGGGGAGATGGGCTCAGCTACAACCCTGGTGTGCCCGCCACGGGCGAGACGTCCCCACTGTGGGCCGTGGTGCTCGCCGTGGCGCATCTGGGGAACGCGGACGCGGCGAGGGCCGTGCTCGTCACCAAGCTGCTGGGCTTCCTGCTGCATGCGCTCACCGCCGCAGGCCTGTACGTGGTCTTCCGGGAGTCGGGCCGGCGTTGGGCCGCGAGCGCGGCGCTGCTCGTGCTGGTGAGTCCACACCTGGTCGCCGCCAGCCTCTCCGGCATGGAGGTGCCCCTGGCGACGTGCGTGGCGGTGGGGTTCCTGCTCGCCCTGCGCTCGGAGCGGTCCGGGCCCTACGTGCTCTGCGGCGTGCTCGGCCCCCTGGCACGTCCTGAGGTGGGCCTCTTCCTCTTCCTCCTGCCGCTCGTCGTCCGGCCCCAGCCCGGGTGGAAGCCCGTCCTCCGGCGTTGGTTCCATGCGGGGGTGGGCGTGGCGCTCGGTGGGGGCGCCTGGGCCTTGTGGAACCTGCATGCCTCGGGCAGGCCGCTGCCCGCGACGTTCTACGCCAAGGTGGGCACCTCGAATCAACTGCCCCTGCTGGCCACGCAATGGGCGGGCTTCTTCCGGTTGGTGCCGGAGCTCTCCTGGCCCGGACCGGTGTTCGCGGCCCTGGTGGTGGTGGCCGGGGGCGTGCTGGTGTTGCGTCGCGTGCCCCCCACCAGCCCCGAGCGTCTGGCGGCCGGACTCGTGGGGGTGGCCCTGGTGTTCTGCTCCGTCTCGCAGGCGCTCCTGCGGCACCCCGCATCGCAGATCTTCTATACGCAGCGCTACCTGCTGCCCGCCATTCCCTTCCTCCTCGCCGCCCCGCCCCTGCTGCTGGGACGGTGGCTCGAGGCCCGCCTGGCGACGCGAGGCCCGTGGCTGGCCACCGCCCTGGCCGTGCTCCTGCCGCTCGCCCTGGCCACGGGGCTCCCCGCTCGCCTCACCCGGCTCGAGAACGACGCCCACAACATCGACGACCTTCAGGTCCAGGAGGGCCGATTCCTGGCGAAGGCCTCGCCCGGCGACGTGGTATGGGCGCTCGACGCGGGAGCACCGCGCTTCTTCGGTCAGGCCTTCGTGGTGGACATGATCGGGCTCAACACCCCCGAGCTGCTGACGGAGGGAGCCCAGGCCTACCTCGACCAACACCCGCCCCGTTTCATGGAGTGGACGCAGGGCTGGGCCTCCATCCAACCCGACGACCGAAGCTCCGGAATGCGCGGCGTCCATCGCTTCCAGACGACCACCGACTACACCGTCACCCGAGAGCAGTCCGCGGCCCGACGCTTGTTGCTGGAGTGCGCGCCGGGCACGGGCGGGGTCTACGCTCGCCCACCACTCCGCTGGCGCTACACGTGCGCGACGCTCCACCACGAATCCAACTGACTTGACACACGGAGTGGATAAGCTGGTGTAGACTGTTTTCCCGAGAAGAACTGAATTCCTCAAAGGTGCCCTCATGAGCAACTCCTCCATCGGCTCAAGGCTCTCGGCCGGACTGGCCGCGGCGCAGCAGGCAGCCCGGCGCGCCGCGGAGGCCGCACAACGTGCCGCCGAGGCCGCCGCCCGCCGGGCCGCGGCGCAGGCCAACGCAGCGCAGGCCGCCGCTCAGCCCGCCGCTACCAAGGCCGCCGCCGCGCAGGCCGCCCCTCGGGTCCGGGAGGTCGCCCAGCAGCACGTCGCGCAGCTCGTCGAGCAGGTCCGCGCGGAAACGGCGCCGGTGAATCTGAAGGGAGAGGCGGACGTGGGGGGCGTGCGCCACGCGGGCGGCTTGTCGCCCTCGGAGCTCGAGGCCATGCTCCATGACAACAAGCTGCCCACCTATGACGTGCGCGGTGCCAACCGCCACATGGAGGGCTTCCGGTACGCCGAGGAGGGCGCTGGCACCTCCCTGGTGGACTCCATCGTCGCCATGGAGCTCAACGGGGGCCGGGTCGACCTTGGCAAGGACAACGCCCTCAACTGCACGCAGGCCGCCGTCGTGGCGCAGGACTACTTCAACGACCAGAACCCCCCCGTCGAGTCGGAGATCGTCGTCGGGGATGAGCACGCGGTGCTCCGCATGCAAGACGGGCGCTACTACGATCCGTCCCGGGCGATCCTCGGAGAGGATCCGTTCCTCACCCCCGAGCAAGCGGAACCGTACGAGGGCGTGGATGGGGTCAGCGTAGCGGAGCGGGAGGAGATGGCCGCTTCCTCGCGCCAGGCGATGGAGGCGCTTCCGCCCGGCGCGTCCGAGGCGGAGCGAAGGCGTGCGGGCACGGTGGCCGCGCGTCGCGAGGCCGGGACTCTCGGCAGCGACGGTCAGGCCGGCGAGGTTTCCGCGAACCAGCTCGCCAACGGGTTCGGCTGGGATGACATCACCGATCCCATCAAGGACGTGGCGGGGGCCGTGGCGGGCGGGGTGGCGGATATCGTCACGGATGCGGGCACGTTCGTGGCGGACGCGGGGGCCGGCACCATCGACTTCGTCGGAGACGTGGCGGAGGGGGGATGGAATGCCGTCTCCGACGCCGTCCAGATCGCGAGCGAGCAGGGGCTGAAGCTCACCGGTGAACTGAGGACGAAAGCGCGTGAGCTTGCCCGTGACGGCCTGCTCGGTCCCCTGAACATCGGAGGCAACGTCAACGAACTCGGCGTCGGTGACAAATACACCTTCGCCGTCGGTGGTGAGGTCTCCGCTGGCCCCTCGGTGGAAGCGGCCGGAGAGATCTCCATCGAGCGGACCCAGGAGAATGGCCAGGACACGTACACCTTGGAGGCCTCGCTCGAGGTGGACATCGGCCTGACGATCCCGGGCGCCCAGGTCAGCGTGGGAGTTGGCGGCAAGGTGGAGTATCAGTTCGACAACCCCCAGGATGCCGCGCGCGCCGCCGAGATCATCGCCATGGCCGCCAGCGCGAAGGCCATGGGCGCCACTCCTGGCTTCCAGCCGCTCTCGGACGCGATGATGCCCGGCCAGGAGGACATGGACTTCCTCAACGGCCACATGTCGGCCGTGGAGCTCAGCGGCGACGCGGCGATCGGCGTGGCGGCCGAGATGGGAGTCGGTGACGCCTTTGGAGCCAGCGGCTCGGCCGGAGTCGGTGGGACGCTTCGTGTCGAGTTCGAGGGCGGCCAGCCGTCCTTCGTCGAGATCAAGGCCAAGGCGGAGCTGGAGGCCTCGGGGGATCTCACGGTCCCCCTGGCGGGCGAGCTCGGCGGGGATGGCCTCACCGCGACCGGTGGCGAGATCGAGGGCAGCGCCGAGGTGGAGCGGACGTGGCGGTACCCCGTCAAGCCTGGCACCACGATGGGCGATCTGCTCAGCGACCCGCGTGGCAGCATCGACGGCGCGCAAGGGCAGGTGTCGACGAAGATCACCCTCGAGCTGTCAGGGAGCGCTGGGGAGGGTGAGAGGGGCGTGAAGGTAGAGATCGACGTCAGCGGCATTCCGCCCGAGGAGCTCGACGGCTACCTCCTGGAGGCCTCGCGCGGCAACCCGTATCCCCTGATCCAGGCGGTCCAGGGCCAGCCCCGGACCGAGGAGCGCTACGTCGACAGAGGCTTCGACGAGGACCCGAAACTGACGATCGGTGGTCAGGGTTTCGAGCTCCACGTGCAGTCCGAGATCCGCGACGTCGAGGAGAGCAGCGCGTCCTGAACCGGGATCCGATAACCCTGATGGCCTCAAGCGCGTGCTGACCGCTTGAGCAGGGGCGCGAGCTGATCCATCAGCGCGGGGGGAACGCCCCGAGACTCGAGGAACCCGGGAGTGACCGCGGGGTCGACGAACCACGGGAAGAGCGCTCGGGGGTCGTACAGGCCATCGATCAGCGCCGTGGCCATCGCGGGCACGTGGTGCGCCGAGACGAGGACGGCCTGCTGGTGGGGCGCCGGAGGCATGAGCAGGCCGGCCGTCACCCCCATCGCGTACTGGCCATGGTCCCGCCAGAAGTCCTCGAAGGTCCGCTGCATCCACTCCGCGGTGAAGGGTCGCCCGGCGTGCTCCCGGATACGGCCCCGGTAGAAGTCCGCCATGTGGGTCGCGTTGTTGCCGCCCTGCGCGGCCAGCGGATCATGCAGCATGACGGCGTCGCCCAGGCCGAGCACCACCTTGCCGGAGGCAAGCCGCCCGACTGGCTGGCGGACGGTGGGCGTGAGGCTGCCGCGAAGCCAGCACTGCTCGCTGTTGAGCTCCGCCTCCTTCAAGTCCTCCAGCTGCCAGGGGATGAGCGCGCGGATGGTTTGCTGACACGCCTTCAGCAGCTCGTGGCCCGACAGCTCGCGAGGGAATTGATCGAGCGGTCCTCCCGGGATGCCCTCGATGAGCAGGAAGCGTCCCTTGAGCTGCTCCCGGCTGTAGAACGGGGTGATGATTACCTCGCCCATGCGGGGCAGGATCCGGATGGTTCCGCTGCGGAGATCGGGCCGGAAGTTCTTCAGCAGCAGGCCGATGATGTGGCGCTGCGGCCGGTCGAATGGGCTGCGCTGGGGATCTCGCGCGAACAGGCTGGAAAGCGAGCCCTTCCCGGTGGCGACCACGACGAGGTCATGGCCAGCCGTGTGCTTGTCGAGGTCTTCCGGTGTCGCGAGGGGAACGACGCGAACCGCCGCGCCGCGCCGCTCCAGCTCCCGCATCCACCGCGAGTTCTTCAGCCGCTGATCGACGCCCCGGTGGGGCCGTGGCACGGGCGGGGCGATGTGCAGCCCGACACCACCATCGGGGTTGATCAACTCGAGGATGGCGCCCTCTCCCCGAGTCATCCCGTCTTCCCAGTTCGGAAGCCCCAGCGCGGCTTCCTTCTTCACCGCGTCCTCGAAGAGCCCCATGCCCGAGGGCAACCTGCCATTCAGAATCCCCTCGCTCGTCTGATCCGAGAAGAGCGTGACCTCGTGTCCATCCTCGAGCAGACCGAAGCCCAGGAAGAGCCCCGCCTGACCCGCGCCAACAATCGCGATATTCGCCATGCGGGAGATCGTATCCGGGCCATCCGTGTGATTCCTTATGACGAAGAACGGCAGTGGTCTGGACGAAAAGGGGCAGTCCGGGCCTCGGGAGCGGCGACGCTTCGGAAGGGGCGCACACCGGATTCTTCTCTGAAAAACGCCTGGGCGCCCGTGGGGCGGATAGCCGAGCGAGCTGTGGCGGCCACCTGCGGACCCCTTCGATCTCAGCGCAAGGTCGTGCCCGTCAGGTCGTACACCTCCTGGATATTGCGCAGCGTCTCCCGGAAGTTGATCTCCAGATCCTTGAGCTGACCGGTGCGCATGTCGAACACCCAGCCGTGCACCGTGGGGTAGCCACGATCCAGGAAGGACTGCTGCACCGCGGCCGTCTTGATGATGTTGATGCACTGCTCGGTGACGTTGAGCTCCACGAGGCGGTCATAGCGCTGGACCTCGTCCTTGTAGGTGTCCAGCTCGCCCTTGTGCAGGCGGTACACGTCGCGGATGTTGCGCAGCCACGGATTGAGGATGCCCAGATCCTTGGGTTGCATGGCCGCTCGCACACCGCCGCACCCGTAGTGGCCGCACACGATGATGTGCTTCACGTCGAGGTGCCGGACACCGTAGTTGATGACCGACATCACGTTCAGGTCGACGTTGTTGACCAGGTTGGCGACGTTGCGGTGCACGAACACGTCGCCGGGCGCCAGGCCCATGATCTGATTCGCCGGCACCCGGCTGTCGGAGCAGCCGATGTAGAGGAAGTCCGGGTGCTGCTCACGCGCGAGCCGGTTGAAGAACTCGGGATCGGCGCGGAGCTGCTCCTCGGCCCAGCGGCGGTTGTTCTGGAAGATCTGCTCGTAGGGGGTCACGGTCGAGGGCTCGCGGCTGACACGGTGCGGCCCATTCCACACCGGCCGGACACGCGACGGGCGTCCGGCGGGGCTAC
>NZ_DASVWK010000777.1:0-2519 GCF_036389735.1 Archangium sp.
ACGAGGAATGGCGCGCGCTCGTGCCTCGCTTCGAGTACCTGCTGGATGACCTGACGGCCGAGCGGGCCGAGGCGTTGCTGGCGCGCCCCGGTCCTCCGCTGGCCCGGCTGGCGTGGCTCGTCCTGCGCTACGGGCGCACTGCGGAGCTGGCGCGGCGTCTCCCGGACTGGACGGCGCTCTTCGCGCAGGTACAGGCTACCCCCGATGGCTCCGAACATCTGGTGGTGGTCATCCGCTACCTCATCTGGGTCGGGGACGAGGTCACCCAGCAAGCGGCGAGGCAGGTGCTACATTCGGTGATGGATGCCCAACGAACGGAGGCACTGATGCGGAGCTATGGCGAGGAACTCATCGAGCAGGGACGCCAACAGGGTCTGGCGAGGGGCCGGGAAGAGGGTAGGGAAGAGGGGCTGACCCGAGGGCGTGCCGAGGACATCCTGCGGATTCTCACCGCGCGGGGCGTGGACGTCGGTGAGGAGGCCCGGCAACGCATCCTCACCTGTACGGACGTGGCCACTCTCGACCGCTGGTTCGACCGATCCCTGACCGCCACCACCCTCTCCGACGTGCTGGACGGCCTCGCACAGTAGAACAGTCTACCGGAGCCGCTCCTGGAACGGCTCCAGCTCCGGCAGGGTCGCCAGCAGCGCCTGGGCTCCGGGGTAGCGCGTGGCCATGAGGTGACGGGTGGTGTGCAGGTTTCCATTCGTCACACAGCGCAGCAGCTCCACGAAGTCGCGGACGTGGCGCTCACGCCAGTGCTCCGTGCTGGCCAGCTCCGCGCGCAGGCGCAGGAAGTCCCGGGCCCGCTCGTGGTAATGCGCCACCACCTGCCGGATGGCCTCCTCGCGGTCACCCACGTCCCGGGCCCGCAGCAGCACCAGGTTCAGATCTCCGCCAGACGGGTTCTTCCGGAGGGCCGCCTCGTCCTTCTCCACGGAGCCCAGGTCGTTGCAGCTGTAGACCAGCTCCATCGTCGCCTCGAGGAGCCCGGAGCCGCGCAGGGCCTCCTGGGCGCGCTCGGAGGGGGTCAGCCCGCGAAGGGCCGCCCAGCAGGCCACGTAGGCGGGCACACCGATGGTGTAGTTGCGGCACTCCCGGTATTGCGCCTCCGTCACCGTCCGGGAATCCATCCCCCGCTCCCTGCACGTCCACGCGCACAGCTCGCGGAAGGCCGCCCGTGGGCCCTCGGTGTCCCGCCCCTCGCGCTGCAGCGCCTCCATGAAGGAGGCGTGGCAGGCCCGCAGCTCCGTCGGGGCCGAGGGGGCGTCCGGGGCGGCGAGGAACGAGGTCAGCTCCTCCGTGGAGCCATCATCCGCCTTGAAGATGCAGGTGACGAACCAAGCGCCCAGGAGGTTCTCCTCCAGGGTGGCCTCGGGCGGGCAGCAGTACTGCTCGAAGGTGCTCGAGACGAAGGCCTCCCGGACGTAGAAGGCCGGCTCCAGCCGCCGGTACGTGTGCCGGAGCGACCAGTCCAGCAGTCGCCGCGTCAGCTCCCAGTGCCGCTCGTCGAGCATCTGGGCGCGATAGGGCTCGAGCAGTTCCGCGGCGTTCATGCCGTCTGTCTGGAGTAGGGAAGGTCCAGGGCCAGGAGCCGGCGGGCCTTGGCCAGCGCGATGACGGAGAAGATGGAGCCGAGCAGCGGCTCGTCATACACGAAGGGGCGGGGGCCCGACTGGTCCGGCCGCGAGGGCATGGCGCCGTCCGGGGACTGCCGGAAGAGGAGGTAGCGCAGGGCGCGCGGCAGGCGCTCGCGGTGGCCCATCAAGCTGAGCGCGGAGACCGCGTAGGCCGTGCTCAACACGTCCCCGGGCTCGTTGGCCGTCTGTCCCCAGCTTCCGTCCGCGTGCTGACTCGCCAGCAGGTAGTTCAGGGCCCCCTGGCGGATCGTCTCTCCCTGCGTCGCGGTGACGAGCGGCCGGCACGCGTCCAGGGCCCACATCACGCGGAAGATGCTGTACGTCTCGCACAGGCTCCAGCTGCGCTCGAAGGTGCCATCGGGCTGCTGGCTGGCCACCAGATAGCGCAGGCCCTGCTGGATGGGCTCGGCCAGGCGAGGATCACCGCCGAGCCGCCGACCCTGGGCCTGGAGGATGCAGGCGGTCATCGTCACCTCCGAGTCGCCCGCGCTCAAATAGGTGGGGTAGCCGCCGTCCGGCCGCTGGCGCTCCAGCAGGTAGCGATGCCCCCGGGCGAGGGTGGCCGCGTGCCTCGGCTCCCCCAGCTCCTGTAGCAGCATGAGGCACTGGGCCGTGGTGTCGGTGTCGTTCTGGACGACGTTCTCGGTGAAGCTCCAGCCGCCCTCGTCGGACTGGTGGGTGGCCAGGTACTCCCCCATCCTGGACAGCACGGAGGGCGGCGCGCCCTGGACCTCGCTCAGCGCCAGGCCCGAGAGGGCGGTGACCCAGAGGTTGAGGTTGTCGATGAAGGGGATGCTGCTGTCCGGGCGCGACAGCCGCTCCAGGAAGCGCAGGCCTCGCTCGAAGCACTCGGGCCGCTCCCGGCCGAGTCCCAGCATC
>NZ_DASVWK010000778.1:0-2429 GCF_036389735.1 Archangium sp.
CTACTTGAACAGCTCGCGCGCGATCACGAGGCGCTGCACCTGGCTGGTGCCCTCGTAGATCTGGATGAGCTTGGCGTCGCGCATGAGCTTCTCCACCGGGTACTCCTTGATGTAGCCGTAGCCGCCGTAGATCTGCACGGCGTCGGTGGCGACCTTCATGGCCATGTCGGCGGAGAAGCACTTGGCGTAGGAGGAGACGAGGGTGGGCTTCTGGCCCTCATCCAGCAGCCAGGCGCTCTGGTGGCACAGCAGGCGCGCGGCCTGGGTGTTCATGGCCATGTCGGCGAGCATGAACTGGATGGCCTGGTGCTCGCGGATGGCCTTGCCGAACGTCTTGCGCTGGGCGGAGTACTCCAGGGAGTGCTCGAGCGCGGCGCGGGCGATGCCCACCGAGAGGATGGCGGTGACGGGACGGCTGTTGTCCAGCGTCTCCATGGCGATGCGCCAGCCCTCGCCCTCCTCGCCGATGCGGTTGGCCACCGGGACGCGCACGTCCTCGAAGGTGAGCGCCACGGTGTCGCTGGCGCGCTGGCCCATCTTGTTCTCGTGCTTGCCCACGGTGAGGCCCTTGGGACGGCCCTCCACCACGAAGCACGTAATCCCCTTGTGCTTCTTGGCCTTATCCACCGTGGCGAACACCGTGTACTGGTCCGCGTGGCCGCCGTTGGTGATGAAGCACTTGGAGCCGTTGAGGACGTAGTGGTCCCCATCGCGCACCGCGGTGGTGCTCATGTTGGCCACGTCCGAGCCCGCCTCCGGCTCGGTGAGGCAGAAGGAGGCCAGCTTGAACTTCTCGGTGAAGGGCGTGAGCAGCCGCTTCTTCTGCTCCTCGTTGGCGCCCACCATGATGGGCAGGTTGGCCAGGTCGTTGGCCGTGATGGAGGTGGCCATGCCCGCGCAGCCCCAGGCCAGCTCCTCATAGGCCAGGAGCTGGTCCAGGTGCGACAGGCCAATGCCGCCGTACGCCTCCGGGATGGCCATGTTCAGCAGGCCGTTCTCCCACGCGGAGGCGATGATCTCCCGGGGGAAGTGGGAGGTCTCGTCGTAGTGCGCCGCCTTGGGGCGGATCACTTCACGGGCGAACTTGCGCGCCATGTCCTGAAGGGCGCGCTGGGATTCGGTGAGCTGGAAGTCCATGGTTCCTCGTTGATGTGGGAGAGGGCACGACAGGCCCTCGATTCCAGAATCAACGAATACCCTGGCCGGGGGGAATCCGCCAGCACACCGCCCCCTCAGGACTTCGGCTTGGTGGCCTTGGGAACCTTCTCCCAGTCGGACAGGAACTTCTGGATGCCGGCGTCGGTGAGCGGGTGGTTGGCCAGCTGGGTGATGACGCTGTAGGGCAGCGTGGCCACGTCCGCGCCCATGCGCGCCGACTGGAGCACGTGCACCGGGTTGCGGATGCTCGCCACCAGCACCTGCGTGGTGAAGTCGTAGTTCTGGTAGATCTCGATGATGTGGGAGATGAGCTCCATCCCGTCCTGCGAGATGTCGTCCAGACGGCCCACGAACGGCGAGATGTAGGTGGCGCCGGCCTTGGCGGACAGCAGCGCCTGGTTGGCGGAGAAGCAGAGGGTCACGTTGGTGCGGATGCCCTCGGAGGTGAGCGCCTTGACGGCCTTCATGCCCTCCACGCCCATGGGAATCTTCACCACCACGTTGTCGTGAATCTTCGCCAGCTCCCGGCCCTCCTTGATGAGCTCGGGCGCCTCCAGCGAGACGCACTCGGCGCTGATGGGGCCGTCCACGATGGAGCAGATCTCCCGGATCGTCTCCTCCAGGCCCCGGCCCACCTTGGCCAGCAGTGACGGGTTGGTGGTGACGCCATCCACCACGCCCATGGCGTGGGCCTTGCGGATTTCGTCCACGTCCGCGGTGTCGATGAAGAACTTCATCTCGTCCCCTCTCCAGGTTCAGGAAAGCGTTTTGAATGAAAACCCACGGGTGCGAGGGCCGCGCTCCAGTCCGCCCGCCGGGCGAGCAGGCGCGTAGCCGATGCCCCCCGGTGCGTCAAGCTGGCAGGCCCGGGTGGCGAGGGGGTAGAAGGGCAGGACCCATGGCCCGCGCCTCCCGAAGCACCGCCCGGAAGCCCCGCCTCCGCGCCCTCCCCGGTCAAGCCACCCCCGCCCCTGCCTCCACGCCCTCGTCCTCCCCCGACGAACGCGAGGCCACGCTCGCCTATGCCCGCAGCGTGCTCGAGGCCGAGGCCCACGCCATCCTCGGGCTGACCGAGCGGCTGGGGGACTCCTTCCTGCGCGCCCTCTCCCTGGTGCGCGACTGCGCCGGGCAGACGGTGGTGACGGGCGTGGGCAAGGCGGGCCTCATCGGCCAGAAGCTGTCGGCGACGCTGGCCTCCACCGGCGTGCGCTCCGTCTTCCTCCACCCCACCGAGGCCGTGCACGGGGACCTGGGCCGCGTGGCCCGGGGCG
>NZ_DASVWK010000779.1:0-5999 GCF_036389735.1 Archangium sp.
GAGCGCCAGGAGGCGATCGGCGATGCCTTGGAGACCCAGGGCGGCCGGAGAGTCGGGACGCTCGAGGACGATGGGCCGTCGCTTGCGCACGGCGCGCCAGGCCTCGTCGTCGTAGCGGATGGCCCCGAGGTCATCCATCTCCAGGCCGAAGAACTTCTTCCACGCGGACACCACGGCGGCGCCCACGTTCAGGTCGCCATCGGAGCGCGCCTGGTTCAGCACCAGCTTCACGCGGAAGGCGGTCAGCTCCTTCTCGAGTCGCTCTCCGAGCGCGGCGTTCTGCTGGCGCACGTGCTGGATGATCTCGAAGGGAGTGCGCGCGGCACCCTCGCGGGTGGACAGGGCGCGCTCCACGAGCTGCTCGATGCCGTACTGCGCCTCCACCTGCTGGAGCCGCCGGTAGAAGGCGGCCTTGATGAAGCGGTAGGCGTTTTCCACGGAGGTGGGCTCGGGCAGCAGCACCAGCAGGCCGTGGTCGGCGATGATGAAGAAGTCGAGCGTGTTGAAGCTGGAGCCCGCGCCCAGATCGAGGATCAGGTAGTCCACCGACTGGGTCTGAAGGCCGCGCAGCAGCCGCTGCTTCTGGGCGTACTTGATGTTGGCCGCGTCCAGCACGTCCAGCGCGCCGGCGATCAGCGACAGGTTGGGCACGCCCGTCGGCACGATGACGTCCTCCAGCCGCGCCTTGGGGCGCAGCATGAAGTCCGACAACGTGGCCGTGGGCTGACCCACGCCCAGACAGGTGTGGAGGTTCGCGCCACCCAGGTCCGCATCCACCAGCAGCACGCGCTGGCCTCGCATCGCCAGGGCGACGCCGAGGTTGGAGGAGACGAGTGACTTGCCAATGCCGCCCTTTCCACCTCCCACCGCGATGATGCGGTGGGGGCGGGCTCGCGCGACGACCCCGGGAGAATCGGGATCCAGGCGCGCGACCCCGCCCGCGGGCTGAGCGGGCGGGGACGTACGAGCGGGCTGCGACGCGGAGGAGGAAGGCACGGGACTCAAAGCACCCGTATCAAAACCTGTCCTGGGCTCCGCGTCGACTCCCTGGCCAACGGGACTAGTTGATGGTCACCCGGCACGTACAGGCCGTAGTGCCATCGCACGCCCCACCTGCGGAATTCCGGCAGGAGAGGCCCGAGCAGCACCCGGTGGTCGCCGAGCACGCCTGGCCGCTCGACGAGCAGGTAGATCCAGGCTCGCAGGTGCCCACGTTGCTGCCCAGCGGCACGTCGCAGCGCAGGCCCGAGCAGCAGTCCGCGTTGGTGGTGCACAGACCGCTCTGGGACTGACACACCGCGGGTGCGGCGCATTTGCCGCTGGTGCAGATGCCCGAGCAGCACTGTGAGGCGAGGCTACAGGTCGCGTCATTGGCCGAGCAGGTGCCGCCACCCGTGCCGGCGTCCGTGGTGCCGCCCGTGCCGGCGTCCGTGGTACCGCCCGTACCACCGTCCGCGGGGGGAGGAGGCGGCGGGTTGTAGATGGACTGGCAGGCCTTCGTCAGCTCGGAGGTGGCGCGGCACTCGGTGCCCGCGCAGCAGGGGCTGCCGGCATCCGTGTCGCAGCGCGTCCCCACGGGGGAGCACGTGGGGCCGCTCGTGCCACCGTCCGAGGTGGTCCCACCACCGCTGGGCGCCTGGCACTTTAGGGCGCCACTCAAGTCCGGCAGACACAGGGTGCCGTTGCAGCACTGGTCGGTGAACTGGCAGCTGTTGCCCCCCTTGATGCAGCAGTTGGCGTCGTTGCGGTCATAGCCGTCGGGGCAGCCCGCGACGCCACCACCACCGAAGCAGCGCGGCACGCCGGAGGAGTCCACCTTGCAGACGGCCTTCTGGCCATCGCAGCAGTTCTGCGAGGCGTTGATCTTGAGGACGCCGCCATCCGGCAGCTTGCCTTCGCCGCAGATGTTGCCCGTGCCGTTGCAGCTGGTGCCGTTGTCGCAGCGGCCCTCGTCGCAGGTGACGTTGCTGGGCTCAATGGAGCCGCAGCAGATGCCATTGTTGGTGCAGTAGTTGCCCGTCAGCTTGCAGCCACCCACCGGCTGGCACACGGTCGTGCCGTAGCCGAGGTCCACGCACGTGCGCGAGCAGCAGCCGCTGCCGCCGGTGCACGGGTTGCCATCCTGGGTGCAGCCGCCACCACCACCGCCGGTGATGGTCTCGCAGCGACCGACGCCGCCGTCCGTCGCCGTGCAGGCATTACCGCAGCACTCGCCGTCCCGGGTGCAGATGTCGCCGTTGGCGTTGCAGATGTAGGCGCGAGCACAGAGGCCGTTCTGGCAGTTCTGCGAGCAGCAATTATCCGCGTTCGAGCAGGACTGGCCGAGCACCTTGCACGTGTCCGAGGTGTCCGGGAGATCGGCGCAGGTGCCGTTGGTGCACGTCTTCGTGCAGCACTGCTCGGCGGTGGAGCACGAGGCCCCCACGTCGACGCACTGGGTGACGCTGCACTTGCCAGCGTTGCACACGTTGCTGCAGCACTCCGTGCCCACGCTGCACGCCACACCGGAGCTGCCGCACAGGTTGTTGGACTGGGGACACACGCCGTCCACGCCGCACACGCCGGTACAGCACGCGGCGCCCTGCTGGCGATCACACTGGGCCCCCGCGACCACGCACACGGAGCCCGGCCCACCATCGAGACCCACGCCGCTGGTCCCACCGTCCGGCAGGTTCCCGACCACGCCACTGTCCGGCTCGGGCGGCAGGAGGCCCGCGTCGACGCCGGCGTCCTGCTCCCCGCCATCATCACCGCCGGGATTGGGGTTGGTCCCTCCGCAATCACATCCCACGATACTGAGGGCCACCGCCAGGGCGCCCATCAGCAACCACCGATTCTTCCGCATCACGAGTGACTCCCTCTAAAGCTGACGGAGCCGCCCTGGCACACATCCGGTGCGAGAGCCAGACCCCGTCCACACGCCGTGATTGTCCACGCGCGAGGGGAGACCCGTCGAGAGGCGAGACGGCCACTCGGTTACAGGAGCCCTACAAAGCTACAACCCTGAAATACCCAGGGGAGCATCAGTCGTCGAGCAGCTCCACGTTCCAGTACGAGGCGTCGGCCAGGTTCAGGAACGGCAACCACTCGCGGTAGGTGATGCGGCGCGAGGCCCCGCGGAACAGGGGCGTCCAGCGGGGACGCACCGGCACCTTGAGGAGCCTCATCCCGGCCTGCTCCGGGGTGCGCCCGCCCTTGCGCAGGTTGCAGGGCACGCACGAGCACACCACGTTCTCCCAGCTCGTCTTGCCCCCCTGGGAGCGCGGCACCACGTGGTCCAGGTTCAGCTCCGAGCGCGGCAGGCGCCGGGTGCAGTACTGGCAGGTGTCATGGTCGCGCGCGTAGATGTTGAGGCGGGAGAAGCGCACCCGGCCGCGAGGCAGGTACTCGTAGGCGGAGAGCACCACCACCCGGGGTACGCGGATGGGCCGGTCAATGGTGTGGACGCAGTCATGGCTGGCGGTGCTCAGCGCGGCCCAGTCCGCGAACTCATAGAGCCGGTACTGCGTGTCGATGGCCTTGGCCACCCCGAGGTAGAGCAGCGAGATGGCGCGCTTCACCGAGGTGACATGCACCGGCTGGTAGTTCCGGTTCAAGACGAGCACGGCGCTATTGAGCATGGCTGCTTTCCCTATGAGGCCGTCTCGACGGCATCCGCGACCGGCCCGAGGTCCTCCTCCGACAGGCACCGGACGTCGATAACGACCTCGCCGTCCGAAATCCGCCCAATCACCGGAACTTCCGCCCCCCGGAGGGATTCCAGCAAGGCGGCCGGCTCCCCAAGGGTGAGGATGCAAGCGAAGGAAGGCAACCGGGCCAGGGGCATCGCTCCCCCGCCTACCTGCCCCGACGTCGGAGCCACGCGGGCCTTGACGCCCTTCGCCTGGAGAAGCGCGTGCAATCGCTCGGCGCGGGCGCGCAGCGTCTCCGGCGTCTGGGTCAGCAACCTGTACGTGGGTACGGCTTCCGGCCGCCCGTCCCGGTACAGCTCCAGGGTGGCCTCCAGGGCCGCGACCGTCATCTTGTCGATACGCAGCGCCCGGGTGAGCGGGTGCTTCTTGATGCGGGCCAGCAGCGCGGCGCGGCCGACGATGATGCCGGCCTGCGGCCCACCCAGGAGCTTGTCCCCGGAGAAGGCCACCACGTCCGCTCCGGCGCCCACGGTGGCCGGTACGGTGGGCTCGTCGGTGAGCCCCTCACCGGTGAGCGGCACCAGCGCGCCCGAGCCCAGGTCCACGAACACGGGCACCGCGCGGGCACGACCGAGCGCCGCCAGCTCCTTCACCTCCACCTCCTCGGTGAAGCCCACCAGCGCGAAGTTGGAGCGGTGCACCTTCATCAGCACGCCGGTGTCCGGTGTGAGGGCCGACTCGTAGTCCGAGCGCCGGGTGCGGTTGGTGGTGCCTACCTCCACCAGGCGCGCCCCGGACTGCTGCATCACGTCCGGCACCCGGAAACCGCCGCCAATCTCCACCAGCTCCCCGCGCGAGACGATGGCCTCGCGGCCCGCCGCCAGCGTGGCCAGCACCAGCAGCGCCGCGCCCGCGCAGTTGTTCACCACGAGGGCATCCTCGGCGCCGGTGAGCTGGGTGAGCAGGTCGATCACGGGCGCATAGCGGCTGCCGCGCTCGCCCTCGTCCAGGTCGTACTCGAGGTTGCAGTAGTCGCGCGACACGGCGGCCACGCGCGCCACGGCCTCGGGGGCCAGCGGGGCGCGGCCCAGGTTGGTGTGCAGCACCACGCCGGTGGCGTTGAGGACGGGCCTCAGGTTGGGCGTGGCCAGGGTGCGCAGCGCCGCGTCCACGTCCGCGTCCTCGAAGGGCCGGGCCTCGCCGCGCAGCAGCCGCTCGCGCACGCGCTGCACCGCCAGTCGAAGGGCCGCCACGGCCCGGGCCCGGGGAAGCCCCGCCAGCCGCTCCTCCAGGGAGGGCCGGCGCAGGAGCTGCTCAATGGAGGGGAGCGCGCGCAGCAGCGCGTTCTTCCCCCCGTCTTCGGTCGAGGGTGCACCCACGCGCCGAAGTGTAAGGGGGCGGGGGCGCTGGCGCCAGCCAACTCCCCTGCCCTTCAGCCGGGTTTCAAACTACCGGCTGGCCGAACTCACCGCGGGCGCCTTGGCGGGCCGCCCGTAGAGGAGTTGGTAGGTGTTGTAGGAGCGCAGCACCCGCTTGATGTAGCCGCGCGTCTCCGCGATGGGCACTTCCTCCACCCACGCGTCCAGCGGCATGCCCGGGCGCTCCGCGCGCCAGCGGTTCACGGCGTTGGGACCGGCGTTGTAGCTGCCCACCGCGAACGGGGTGTGCCCGGAGAAGCTCTTGATGAGCGAGCCCAGGTAGTGCGCGCCCAGCCGGATGTTGAGCTCCGGCTCCAGCAGCGCCTGGGTCGACACCTTCTTGAGCTTGAGCTGACGCGCCACCGACTGCGCCGTGGAGGGCATGAGCTGGGTGAGGCCCAGCGCGCCCGCCCAGGAGAGCGCCTTCGGATCCAACGCGCTCTCCTCGCGCATCAGCGCCTGGAGCAGATCCGGCTCCACGCCGGCCGCCAGGGTGTGCTTCTCGATGAGCGGACGGAAGGCGTTGGGATAGGCCACCTCCCACACCGGCCGCGTCTCCGGGGTGATGCGGCCGCTCAGGTCGCGGCGCAGCGCCACGCGGGCCACCGCATGCGCGCCCCGCTCATCCCCCGACACGGACAAGAGCTGCACCAGCAGCCGGACGTTCTCCGACGGCAGGTTCGTGCGGTTGACGGCGAGCAGCTCCGAGGAGACGGCCTCGGGGAAGCCCAGGCGCATCAGCTCCACGGCGGCGGTGAAGTGCGGATCCTTCTCCATCGCCCCCGCGTGCAGGGGCCAGGGGCCACGGCGCTCCTGCTGGGTGAAGTCGATCTGCGGCGCCACGCGCTCCATGCGCGACGCATCCACCTCGGCGAGCATCGTGCGGGCCATCAGCCCGTAGTAGGTGGCCGGGTGCTCCACGGCGATCGTCTCGAAGAGATCCGCCGCG
>NZ_DASVWK010000780.1:0-4467 GCF_036389735.1 Archangium sp.
GTGGGCCGCTCCAACGTGGGCAAGTCGTCCATGATCAACGCGCTGGCCGGCCGCAGGAAGCTGGTGCGCGTCTCCAACACCCCCGGCCGCACCCGGACGATCAACTTCTTCGACGTGGACGTGGAGAGTGGGGGCAAGGCCCAGATCGTCCGCTTCGCGGACCTGCCCGGCTACGGCTTCGCCAAGGTGAGCAAGACGGAGCGCGCCGCGTGGCAGACGATGATCACCACCTACCTGGAGAAGCGCCGGGACTTGAAGGTGGTCGTGAGCATCATCGACGCCGAGGTGGGGCCCACCTCGGATGACTTCCAGACGCTCGATTACCTTCAGGAGGCCAGGCGGCCCATCCTGGTGGTGGCCACGAAGATCGACCGGCTGCCCAAGGCGCGCCGCAAGCCCCGGCTCAACGACCTGTCCGAGCAGCTCTCCCTGCCCCGCGAGGCAGTGCTGGCGTTCTCTTCCACGGAGAAGCTGGGCCTGGACGAGGTGTGGGACGCGTTGCTGGGCGCCGTGAAGGCGTGACCTGTGGTAGGCACGCGCCGTGGCGAACGGCAATCGAAACGGAAGCAGCGGTAACGGTGGTGACCTCCAACACGCGCTGAACGTCGTGCGCCGGCAGCTCGCGTCCCTGCCCGCCCGCAAGCGGATGGATGCCATCCTCGAGTCGCGGGGCGCACGCGAGCTGGTGCGCTCGTTGCCCGCCGAGGACCTCTACTTCACCATCATGGAGGTGGGACTGGCGGACTCGACCGAGCTCATCCAGCTCGCCTCGCCCGAGCAGTTCCGCACCTTCGTGGACCTGGGCGGGTGGAAGCGGGACCAGCTCACGCCGCTCGAGGTGCTCTCCTGGCTGCGCGCCGCGCGTGGGGACGAGCCCGAGCACTTCCTCCAGAAGCTGCGCAAGGTGGACGCCGAGGTGCTGGAGGTCCTCATGCGCGAGTTCACCCTCGTGCACGACCTGGAGGAGAACCCGGACGTGCACGTGGAGGGCGTCACCCTGGAGACGCCCGAGGGCCGCTACCTCGTGGAGTTCAAGGGCGTGGAGGGGGCGGACCTGGTCACCATGCGTTCGATCATCAACGATCTGATCGCGGACAACCCCTTCGAGGCGGTGCGCTTCATGGAGGCCACGCGCTGGGACGTGCCCAGCGAGCTGGAGGAGACGGCGTACCGCTTCCGCACGGCGCGGCTTCAGGACCTGGGCTTCCCGCCCCTGGAGGAGGCCGTGCGCCTCTTCAGCCGGGTGGACCCGGGGCCCTCGCCGGCCGCGGCGCCGAGCAAGGCGCTCGTGCCGGGCCAGGGTCAGCCGGACTACCTGGAGGCCGCCTTCCGCGCCCTGGATGAGGTGGAGCGGGAGAACCTGGAGGCAGAGCTGCGCT
Organism: Archangium sp.; assembly: GCF_036389735.1. Taxonomy (GTDB): domain Bacteria; phylum Myxococcota; class Myxococcia; order Myxococcales; family Myxococcaceae; genus Archangium. The sequence continues at coordinate 1,380 of NZ_DASVWK010000780.1, forward strand.
ACCTCGCCAACGCCACGCTGGTGGCCGAGGTGGAGGATCCGGGCGACATGGACGCCATCCGCCGCGTGGGCGAGATGGCCCGGGACTACCTGCTGCTGGGGCTGGAGCACCTGACGGGGGGAGACCCCTCGCGCGCCGTGCAGGTGGTGCGCGACCTGGAGGTGAAGCGCATCTTCCAGGTGGGCTTCTCCCTGACGCTGACGCTCAAGTTCCGCGCGGACCGGTTGATGAAGCAGCCGCTGGCGCAGGTGGACGGCACGCCGCTCCTCTTCCCGGAGGAGGCCGTCGCTGTCGAGGCCCTGCGCCGCAAGCGTCCGCGCCGCACCCTGAAGGTTCCGGGGGCCGAGCCGGTGCCCTTCCGCTCGCGGCGCGAGGTGGCCTCCAGCGAGGAGGTGCTGGCGCGGGCGGAGGCCCAGGTGGCGCTGCTGGGCGCGCTGTTCGGAGGCACGGCGCAGCGGGCCCATGAGCTGCTGGCCCGCTTCGGCGTGGAGCCGCGCGTGCTCGGGGTGGACCACCTCTTCGCCGCCGTGGTCGCCATGGCCCTGCTGGAGGGGAAGGTGGATGTACGCCCGGTCCCCTCGGGGCGGGGCGACGAGCTGGGGGCGCTGCTCTTCGAGGGCACCCCGGAGGCCCCGCGCATGCGCCCGGGCGTGGCGGATCGCGCGGCGGCGGTGCTGGAGCCGTCGGTGCCCGAGTCGGCCCGGCCCGAGCTGCGCCGTTTGGTGAGGGTGACGCTTGCTCGCCTGCTGGAGGAGCTGGGGCCGTCGTTCCTCCAGGAGGGCAAGTTGAATCCCATCGCCTCTGTTCTTCTGCCCATGCAGGGCGAAGGGACGCCGTAATCCTTTCAGTCCCACCACCCCCCGAGCCCCCGCGGACCGGGGGCCCTCCCGCTAAGGCCTTGGATCCACGGGTTTTGCCCGTCAAGGCCGCTGGCACATCGCCTGCTAGCGACTCTAGGCGTCCATAGCGCTGGACCTATGGATGTTCAGTGGCTCGGGCATCGGGTGGGAGGAGGACGGGATGGTGGTGAGCGACAATGCGGAGCGCCGGGATGTGGTGGCGTTCTATGCGCTGACCGCGTTCGCGGCGCTGATGTACATGGTGCCGCAAGCGTGGATTCCCGCGCTGGCTCCATTGCGGCTGGCGCTGCTGACGTCGGGGTTGGCGGCGGGGCTGATGGCGCTGCGGCGGGTGGGGCGCGCGGAGCCCCTCTTCTTCGATGGCGCGCGAGGCCTGGCGCTGCTGGCCTTCTCGGGGCTCGCGCTGGCCTCGATGACGTGGTCGGTGAACCCGGAGGTGACGCGCTACACCGCCATCGAGCTGCTCAAGCTCACGGCCATCTACCTGACGCTGGTGAACGTGGTGACCACGCCCCGGCGGCTGGCGGTGATGTGCGGCGCGGTGGTGCTGGCGTCCATCGTGACGTCGCACGGCGTCATCAACACGTACCTCACCGGGACGCCCGCGACGCTGGTGGAGGGCTACCGCGCGCACTGGGTGGAGGTGTACGCGGACCCGAACCGCTCGGCCATGAACCTGGCGGTGGTGGTGCCGCTGGCGGTGGCCTTCCTGGCGCGCAAGGAGAGCCACTGGGTGTGGCGCACGGTGTGCGCGGTGGCGGTGACGGTGGCGGTGGTGGCCATCGTCTTCACCTTCTCGCGCGGTGGCTTCATCGGTCTCTCGGTGGCCATGGCCATCTGGGCCCTGCGCGAGCAGAAGAAGCTGCGCTCGGTGCTGATCGGGGCGGCGCTCGCGCTGGGCCTGGTGCTCTTCGCGCCGAAGAGCTTCTGGCAGCGCAATGAGACGGTGGCGACGTTCCAGCAGGACGCGTCGGCCATGGGCCGCGTGTACGCGTGGCAGGTGACGTCGCGCATCAGCCTGGACAAGCCGCTGCTGGGCGTGGGGGCGGGCAGCTTCCGCTTCGCATGGCCGCTGTACGCGCCGCCCGAGGCGACGCGCGCGTACGTGGCGCACAACGTCTTCCTGGACGTCATCGGGGAGCTGGGCTGGGTGGGTCTGCTCTTCTTCCTCGTGTTCGCCGGAGGCGCGGCGGGCGGTGCCTTCGAGGCCTCGCGCAGCACGCGGGTGGGGTGGTTGGCGCGAGGCTTGTCCGCGTCCATGGCGGGCTACCTCATCTGTCAGCTCTTCTCGGGCTACATCCTCTCGGCGCACCTGTACGTGCTGTTCGGTCTGGCGGCATGCGCGCAGCGGATCGCCCGGACGCAGGCGGTCGAGGAGTCGGTGGGGATTCCGGTGGTGAAGGGGCAGCTTTCGGCGAGCTGGGAGGGCTCGAACAATGCGGCGTGAGGAAGCACGGATGGCGGAGGCACCCCTCCGGCTGGTGCAGTTCACCAAGTCCTTCCACATCGGGGGGACCGAGGTGCAGGTGGTGGAGCTGTTGAGGGGACTTCCCTCCAGCTACCGCGTGCAGGTGGGCGTGCTCCAGGAGCAGGGACCGTTGCTGGGGGCGGTGCGGCAGCTCGGCCATGTGCCGGAGGAGTTCTCGCTGGGGGGCTCGCTGGCGCGGCCCAACACGGCGGCCCAGGTGATGCGGCTGGCGAGCTGGTTTCGCCGTGAGCGGGTGGAGCTGGTCCACGCGCACGACTTCTACTCGACGATGCTGGTGGTGCCCGCGGCGAAGCTGGCGGGGACGAAGGTGATTGTCGGGCGGTTGGATCTGGCCCACTGGCACGGTCCGGCGCGGCGCGCGTTGCTCAAGGGCCTCACCCACCTGGCGGATCACGTGGTGGCCAACGCCGACGCCATCCGCCGCATGCTGGTGGAGGAAGAGGGGCTGTCGGCGGAGCGGGTGTCCGTCATCCCCAACGGCCTGGACCTGTCGCGCTTCGACGCACGGGTGCGTGAGGGCCTGAAGGCCCAACTGCCGGATACGAAGGGCGCGCCGGTGGTGGTGCACGTGGCGAACATGAACCACCCGGTGAAGCGGCAGGAGGACCTGCTGCGCGCGCTGGCGATGGTTCGCCTCAAGGGGCACGTGCTCCACGCCTTCCTGGTGGGGGACGGTCCGAGGCGGCCCGAGCTGGAGCGGATGACGAAGGAGCTGGGGCTGACGGACACGGTCCACTTC
>NZ_DASVWK010000781.1:0-5271 GCF_036389735.1 Archangium sp.
GGTGCAGCCCTCTTCAGGCACACGTCGGCCCAAGCGGCCCACCCCGCGGGGGGCGGCGGCAAGGGGCGTGGGCTCGTGGGGCAGCGTGAGGGCTTGGGGCTCAACACCACGCGCGCTGGGCGGGCCCCTGGGCTTTAGCCAGGCTTGCCCTCGACGTCGGCAGCCCCAGGTGCTCCAGAATGGCGCGTACCCCACCGGGTGCAGTCACGTCCGCCAAAACCCGTCGCCTGCCTCCACAGCTCACGCAGGCGAACACGTCCAAGTCGAACGTCCTTCTGAGCAGCTCGGCCCAATTGACTCGCGGCGTCCTCTCCTTCAGCAGCTCCTTGCTGGCCGCTGCTTGGGGCGGGAAGGCCGCTGACGGGAGCCGTCCGAGGTATGCGCCCGGCCGGTGGAGAGGCCGCGCAGCTCCTTTGGGGACACGTCAGCCCTCGCCCCGACCCAAGCGCCACCACCCGTGAACCTCGGGTGCGATGGTGGCCACCCGGGCACGGCTGCGGAGCCAGCGCACTGGCAGTCGGCGCTCGGGGCGGTGGAGGCCACCAGTGCGGGCAGCAGCCAGGGCGGGCACCTTTGGGGCGGTGGGGAGGCCACCCGGGCCTGGCAGGCGAGGTCCAAGGGGACCAAAAAAGGACCAAATCGAATGGACGCGCCTGGACTCGCCCGGACAGATAGGTGCTCCGTTTCCAGAGGGAAAACAGGGGTGGACCTCTGGTCCCGAGGGAACGCGGATCCGCCCTTCGCGGCTTCGATTCCCGCCGCTTCCATGCAGAACAACCCGCCGCTCTGTGAGCCTGCCCCGGTTTTGTGGCTCTCCCGCACTTTGTGTGGACAGCGAGCGCGGGATGCTTCTGAGCGCAGTTCAGGGCTCGTAGAAGCCGCCGCGCACCCACTCATTGGCGACGTCTCTGTTGAACTTGAAGTTCACGGGCACGCGATGCTTCGCGACGGTCGCGCCAGCGTCGTCGACGGCTGAGAGCAGCGCGTGGGGCTCATACTCATCGGCCACGAGCTCGAGCCGAACCTCGTACCAGCGGCCCTCCCAGGCGATGGAGAGCTTCTTGGTCATGGCCTGGTCGCGCTGTCGCGCGGAGCGGTCCAGGACCTCCGAGGCCGTTTTCACGAAGGTCGCGAACGCCGTCGCATCGAAGGGCTTGGGGTTCTTCTTGTCGCGGCCCATCACCCACGGACTGATGAGGACGGGCTCGGCGAGCCCCTGCTTGCGGATTTCCACGGCCCAGCCGTCGTCCTCCTCGTTCTTGATGACCCTGGCCGTCCAGCCGTTCTTCCGCCAGAACGTGGGCTCCATGACTTCGGGCTCGGCAGGCGTGCGCTCGTCGCTCATGGGCGTTCCTCATACCCTCCAATTGCCATTTGCCAGAGAAGTATCTGCCCCCCTGCGCTACAGAAGTCCACTCCGCTGAAATGCGACGGGCCCGCGCGATTCCTCCGTGCGGGCCCGCTCCGTCCTGCATCGACCCGGTCAACGACCGGGGTCATCTAATACCGGCGGACGACAGCACCCGTGAACTGGTTCACGTTGAGCACCCACACCGGATCCTTCGAGTGGCAGTACGTGCAGGAGTAGTAGTCCTCGAACTTCAGCACGTTGTCCACGAAGACCTTCAGGCGAACCCGGCCCTGGTAGGACTTGAGGAAGCCGGGCTGGCCGACCGTCATCGTCACCTTGAGTTCGTCATCGGAGCCGAGCAGGTGCTGGTTGATCTCCGTGGCCCCGTAGCCGTTGGAGTAGAGGACCTCGTTGAAGACGGAACTGCCGGTCTTGCGGACGTAGGCGCGGGTCTCCTTGTACGCGTCGGACAGCTCCACACGGATCTTCTTCACGCCGGGGCAGGTGCGCTCCGTGTAGCTGGTGGTGCGCGACATGGTGGCGAACTGGTCATCCCAGCGCCGCACCTCGTAGCCGACGGGCTTGAGGGTGACGAGCGGCACGTTCACCAGGGTGAAGTAGTCCTGCCAGTTGCCGGACTTGATGGTGGCCACCTGGGGCTCGGCCGGGCCACCGTACCCGAAGACGCGCAGCGTGCTCTCGTTGATGACCTTCTTCTGCTCGGCGCTCGCGGAGGCGCTGGTGCTGCCGTACACCGCGTTGATGGCGGCCTGCAGCTCCTCCTTCGAGGAGGTGGACGTCACGGAGAAGATGAGCATGCGGCCGTAGGTCACCGCGCGGACGTAGGTGGGCAGGTTGTCGTAACCCAGCTCCCCCATGTTCCCCAGGTTCTCCAGGTCCGAGACGCCGAAGCCGCTGTTGAACTGGCCCATGGCGGGCGTGTAGCCGCCCAGGTCCTGGAAGACGGTGAAGAGACTCTGCGTGAAGCGGACGAAGACGGTGTTGCTCTGGGTGTTGGTGAGCGAGCTGAAGGTGGCGTTGATGTTGCCGCCCAGCACCTTGGCGTCCAGCTTGAACTTCACCGCGGCCTCCTCCAGCGTGGAGGCGCTCTGCATGTCGAAGTACACCGTTGACTGGGTGATACCGCCCTGCGCCTGGGCCGCTTGGATCATCTGACCGATGGAGCCGTACACGTCCGTCGAGGTGGCCGTGGGGGCCGTGGACGACTGGAAGAAGGTGGCCACCAGGTTGACCGGCTTGCGCTGGGGGTACGGCACGTGGATGGGCGTCAGCGAGCCCACGCCCAGGTTGACGTACTGGCCCTGGTTGAGCGAGGACGGGAAGAGCAGACCCGCGCCGGCGTCGAAGTTCACCAGCTCCTCGGGGTTGTAGCGCGCGTCCACCTGGCGCAGCTGGCAGCCGTTGGCGTCAGGAGCCAGCGGCGTGACGGTCTGGGTGGGGCCGCTGTTGGCCCAGATGCCGCTCTGGAACAGCTTGTTGACGAAGTCCTGCACGCCCGAGGTGCCCGTGGGGTAGCCGAACGAGTGGAACGTGTACTGGCTCTGCAGGTACGTGTCGATGTTCGGGACACCGGCCACCATCGGCGAGACGCCCAGGCTCTGGGACTTCGCATACAGGTCGCTGATGGAGGCCTTCTGCGGCGTGCCCGGCACGTTCAGGACGTCCGGGTTGTAGCAGGGGCCGCAGTCGTACTCGCAGGACGAGCAGTCCTCGCCGTAGTACCCGTCGCAGTACCCGTCACCGCAGTAGGAGGAGTAGCCACAGTCCTCGGGGCACCAACCCTGCTCGTCAATCGAGCACATGTAGTCGCCGCAGTAGCCCATGGGCTCTTCGTAGAGCTGGCTCGTGGCCTCCTCACCGCGCTGACGGGCCATGAACTCGCGAGCGGACTGCTCCAGCTTCCGCTGCGCGGGGTCCTCCAGCTCGACCCCACCACAGGCCATGAGGGTGCTTCCCAGCAGGGTGGTGAGAAGCAACGCGATTCGTTTCAGCGGTCCGCTCTGATGCATGGTTTGTGGACGCAACGCGGCCTCTCGGCAACGCCGTTGCATGCGCTCCGTTCCAGGGTGGAACTACGGGCTGGGGGAAAGAAACCGGCGAAAACCGGTATTGATGCTTGTGTCAGTTATTCCTGGGAAACACAAGACACACATCTCGCTGCCCATGGCAGCAGCCAGGCAGGAGAGCGATTGAATGCAAACAATTGCAGCGATGGGAGGAGCTCAGTTGACTCGGTCAGCTTCACCCGCCGGGGTCGCTCGTTTGGTTCAGGTGGGGTACGGCAGGGGCAGAAGGTCAGCAGAAGGTGTCGGAACGAGTTCTTTGACACCTTCCCTGCGCCCTTGTCCCAGTAGGCCGGCTACACCCGCACCCGCCGACGCTCCAACTCCTCCAGCCTCCGGCGCAGCTCCGCTGCCTCCTGATCCAACCGCTCGCGGGGCTCTGACTGGGGTTCCCGCGGAACCGTTGCGGTCTCGCCGCGCTCCAGTCCGATCAGGCTCGAGAGCACCAGCGCCTGGATGATGTGGGGCGGTGCCATGAGAACCTTGGTCGTCCAGAGCGCGGGATGAGGCGCGTGTTCCTCGGCGATGGCCCCGCGCAGATAAGCACATCCGGCATCGGCCGCGGCCTGCGCGCGCTGGCGCAGGGACCCGGGAGCGAGCGTGCCGAGCGCCGAGCGCAGGGCGGTCAGCGCCAGCGCTGTCTCCTCCGGGTTCGGAGCGTCGGTGTAGGCGCTCTGGAAGCCTCCATTGGGCGCCTGGTTCTCCAGGATGCGCTCGAGCGCATCGAGATGGACGTTCGTCGGCGCCTCCGGAAAGTGGTGGACGTGGCGGAAGCCCATGCTGGCGACGAGTTCCCAGACGAAGAACGGCGACGCGTGGGCCTGCTCGTGCCAGGGACGCTCTTCCAGGAGACGGAGCGTGCGCTGCCAGACCGCCAACCGTTGGTTCCGTGAGGCATGGGGGGCCGCCATCGTGGCCTCCAGCACGTGAACCTCGGTGCTGACGCTGGGGATGGGTTGCCCGTCGAAGCCCATGTAGCACTGCCGGGATTCGACCCAGTAGCGCTCGAGCCGCTCCACGGCGAACGACACCGGCAGCCCGCTGGTAAAGGCCGCGCAGACAGCCGCCGCGGTCATGTCGCAGTCCATCCTGACGGCGCCTTCCCAGACCGGGATGCCCTCCGGCGTGAGGAAGCGGCCGAGCAACGCGAGCTCCTCCGGGAAGTGGCGCCGCGGATCGACGCCCGCGCGCGAGAGGTAATACAACGCGTAGACCAGCTCCGGGATCCGGCCCGTCGGCCAGAGTCCTCCGAGCGGACGCGCCAGCAACTCGCGTAGACGGGCGATCACCGCGGAGTCACCCGTGGCTTCCGCGTAGCGCGCGGCGACCGGCGCCACCAGGCCGGGCAGATCCTCGACCTGCCGGGCGTGCGCGCGGGCCTCCGGCGTCTGGAACGCCGACAACGGGAAGTACTCCGCGAACTGGAGCGCCATCGCGTTGCTGGCGAAGCAGGTTCCGTGTTCCAGCTCTTCGAAGTTCTTCCTCGCGGCGCTGGCGCGGTGAGGTGCGATCAGCGCCTCGAGCGCGGCGACCTCGGCGGGCTCGAGCCGGCTCGCGGCCTGAACCAGCAGCGTCTCGGTCTCGAACAGCGCGGGGATCCAGTACCCGAACAGGCCATCGTAGTGGAAATGCCGCCCGTAGGGATTCTCCGGCTCGAGCCGCGCCGGCGTCCCCATCCGGGCAACGGCCGCGAACACCCGCGACAGCGCCCGGGCAATCAGCTCCTCTCCGGTCTTCCACCGCAGGAGCGTGTTGGCCACGGCCAGCGCGGTGATGAAGTCGCTCGTCGGCAGCAGAGACGCCGGGCCAGAAGCCGGAGCCGAGAGGTCCGTCACC
>NZ_DASVWK010000782.1:0-8298 GCF_036389735.1 Archangium sp.
TTGGCAAGGACGCCTCCTCGGTCGTAGAGGACGAGTGAGGCTGGGGTCCAGGGGGAGGGACCTGTGATAGGTCGCTCGGCTGCTACTCTTCCTCCCCCTGCCCACCATGCGCTCCCTGCTCGCCCTTCTCGTCGCGATCCTCTGTGTCGTGCCTCTCATGGCATCCGCTCAGGCGCCCGCCGCTCCCGCCTCGTACCTCCTGCGTCCCGCGCGGGTCTTCGATGGCGTCTCCGCGAAGGCCCAGGAGGGGTGGGTCGTCCTCGTCCGCGGTGACCGCATCGTCTCCGTCGGTCCCGCGGCCCAGGTGGCCGCTCCCGCTGGCACCGAGGTCGTCGAGCTTCCCGGCACCACCCTCCTGCCCGGCCTCATCGAGGGGCACTCGCATCTGCTCCTCCACCCCTACAACGAGGCTTCCTGGAACGATCAGGTGCTCCGCGAGTCCCTCGCGCTCCGCGTCGTCCGCGCCACCAACCACGCCCGGGACACCCTGCTCGCCGGTTTCACCACCGTGCGCGATCTCGGCACCGAGGGCGCCGCCGATGCCGATGTCGGGCTCAAGCAGGCCATCCAGCAGGGCCTCATCCCCGGGCCCCGCGTGCTCGCCACCACCCGCGCCCTCGTCGCCACCGGCTCCTACGGCCCCAAGGGCTTCGCCCCCGAGTGGCACGTCCCCCAGGGCGCCGAGGAGGCCGACGGGGTCGACGCCCTCATCCGCGCCGTCCGCGGGCAGATGGGCAAGGGCGCGGATTGGATCAAGGTCTACGGGGACTACCGTTGGGGCCCTCGCGGCGAGGCGCTCCCCACCTTCTCCCTCGAGGAGCTGAAGCTCATCGTCAACACCGCTCGCGATGGGGGGCGCCCCGTCGTCGTCCACGCCAGCAGCGCCGAGGGCATGCGCCGCGCCGTCCTCGCCGGCGTCGAGAGCATCGAGCACGGGGACGGCGGCACCCCCGAGGTGTTCAAGCTCATGGCCCAGCACGGCGTCTTCTTCTGCCCCACGCTGGCCGCCGGGGACGCCATCCTCCAGTACGGCGGCTGGAAGAAGGGCACCGACCCCGAGCCCGCCGCCATCCAGCAGAAGCGCGCCAGCTTCCGCGCCGCCCTCGCCGCCGGGGTCTCCATCTGCAACGGCAGCGACGTGGGCGTGTTCTCCCACGGCGACAATGCCCGCGAGCTGGAGCTCCTCGTCGGCTATGGCATGACGCCCCCGCAGGCCCTCAAGGCCGCCACCTCCGTCAACGCGCGCATGCTCCACATGGAGGATCGCCTCGGTCAGGTGAAGGAAGGGCTCCTCGCCGACCTCGTCGCCGTGGAGGGCGACCCCACCCAGGACATCTCCTCGGTACGCCGCGTGCGCTTCGTCATGAAGAGCGGCACCGTGTACCGACGTTGAGCGAGGTCGAGGTTCACTCCTGCCCTGGGCGGGGCTCGACGAGCTGGGAGAGGCTGAGCAGGCCCGCGTCGAGGTCCGCTCCTTCCGCGCGGACCGCCGAGAGGTGCACGAGAATGACGGGGGAGTTCCCCTTGCGGCTCAAGCCGATGCCCAGCCCCCGGTTGACCTGGGCTTCGCTTCCGGTGATGGACAGGATCGAGAGCTGCCGCGTCACCCGGGAGATGAGCTCGGATTGGGCCTCCAGCCCCTCGCACGCGTAGAGGGCCACCACACCCTGGCGAGAGAGCTCCTCCTGGAGCTGGGCGGCGTTGCGGAAGCCGATGCGCAGGACGCGCAGCGGGTGGCCCGCGATGGTTCTTCCCCTCGCCGCGGCCTCCATGGCGGTGCCCAGCTCCTGTCCCCCACGTGCCGAGTTCGTATCGCCCTCCTGATGCAGGATGGCGATGGTGAGCGGAGGCGGGTGCGAGCTCATCCGCCGGTCATAGGCGAGAATACGCACCATCAAGGAGGCCCGCAGCGTGGCGGGGAGTTCCTCGGCGTGGGCGGGCGCCGTGGTGAGCACCAGCAACAGGGGGACCACGATGCTCAAACGCAACCAGACTGCCGGCATGAAGGACGTACTCCAGTCTCGTGATGAGGGCGCTGAAGTCATAATCGCCTAGAGATCGAACTCCAAGCTGGCGTAGAGGCGCCGGCCCTCCATGCGGTAGTCGAAGGGGAAGTCGCCGCTCTTCACCAGGTAGCTCTCGGCATCCAACAGGTTGGACACCTTCACGCCCAGGGCGGCCCAGTCGTTGAGCTGGTAGCGAGCGTTGGCATCGAAGCGAACCCATGCCGGCACGCTCGTGGGCCGGGCGGCCACGAAGGCCGGGGTCACACTGTCCCCCTGGCGGCGGTGGACGGCGCTCTGGTAGCGGCCCTGGAGGGACAGGGTGAAGCCTCGCACGCTGTAGCTGAGCCCGGCCTTGGCCAGGTGGGCGGGAGCCCAGGTGAGGTGCCCCGCCGAGGCCACGGAGCCCCCGTTGTCATCGGTCTCCGCCAGCAGGTGCACGTAGGTGTAGTTGCCGAAGGCCTGCAACTGACCGTACCCACCGAAGTCCACGTCCCCCAGCAGCTCGGACTCCAGGCCCGCGTTGCGTCGGGAGAACAGGTTGCTCGACAGGTTCGCGTCGCTGTAGCCGATGAGGTGGTCGAACTGCGAATGGAACAGGGTGCTGCGCCAGCTCAAGTGGGGGCTGACGGTCCAGTCCGCGTTGAGATCGAAGGTCGTCACGTTCTCGGGGCGGAGCATGTCGATGTTGGAGCTGAGCATCCAGGTGTTGGCGCCGAAGATCTCGGCGGGCGCCGGGGCCCGGAAGGCCCTGCTGGCCTGGGCCTTGAGGCTCAGCGAAGGGCTGGGCGAGTACACCAATGCCAGTCGGGGGCTGAGCTGATCGTACGACTTGGAGCGCGTGGGGGACTCGGGGAGCCGTGGCTCGCGGTAGCGGAAGAACTTCAGGTCGTAACGCAGCCCCACCGTCAGGGACAGGGGCATGCCCAGCAACCGGCTCCAGGCGAGCTGGGTATAGGCGCCCACGTTGTTGACCGGCTGGCCGAGGACGCCCTCGTAGAAGGGCCCGAGCGGCACCAGGAGGGTCGGGGCGGGGGAACCCTCGTCCTCGTTGAACAGGTCGGTGTTGGCGTAGTGCACCTCGTCGCCGTCATAGAGGAAGGCCGAGTACTCCAGGCCGCCGAGCAGGGTGAGATGCTCGGCCAGCTCGCCGGAGAGCTGGGCCCTCCCGAAGAGCTCGTCCATGCGGGTCTCCAGCACCTCGTTCACCCCGGCCGGGTAGTGCCCGTCGAGCGCGCCGTTCGGGTAGAAGCGGACGTTGCGCTCGAACTCGTGTCGCTGGAGCTTGAGCACGTACTCCTGGCGGAGCCGGCGCTCGGGGGGCGACTGGTAGCGCAGCACCGCGATGTGGCGCCGGTCGTGCATCGGCCCGTCGACGTCAGGGGCCCAGTAGAGCCAGCCATGGCCCGTGCTGTGCTCCCAGGACTGCAGGTGGTACTGCAGGGACAGCCCCTCCAGGGCCTTCCTCGCCTCCAGCTTGAGGAAGAGGTAGTCGCTGCCGTGGGGGTCGTGGATGCGGAAGCGCTGGAGCGCCCCCGTGTCGTCGGTCCTCCCCGAGCCGTCATAGGACAGGTACGAGTACCCGTTCGTGCGCAGGTGCTGGAATCCGAGGACCGCCGAGACGTGCTCGGACACGGTGACGGCCATCGCGTCCGCGCTCACCGTGCCCCGATCTCCGAGCATCAAGCGCGCCTCGCTGTTGACCTCCAGGCGCTCATCCTCCCGGAGGGTCCTCGGCGAGGAGACGGTGTTGATGGCCACCACGCCATTGGTCGCGTTGGAGCCGTACAGGGCCGAGCCGGGGCCTCGGATGATCTCCACGCTCTTCACCAGGAAGAGCGGGGTGATGTCCCAGGTGAAGGCGCTGCCCGCCTCGTTGTCATTCATCGGGATGCCATCCACCAGCAGCAGCAGGTGGTTGTTGTTCCACCCTTCCGAGAGCCCTCGCGCGCCCACCACCGTGCGCTCGTAGTCGTGAGCGGGGAAGAAGCCGGGCTGGCTGAAGAGGATGTCCTGGAGGCTCATCCAGCCGAACCTCCGGATCTGCTCACGGGGTACCACGGAGACCACGCCCGGGGCCTCCCTGACCGGCTGGAGCTGTTTGGAAGGGGCGGCCAGCTCCAGTTGGAGCAACTCCTGGAGCGAGAGCTCGTGGGACCAGTGTGGCTCGGTGGGCGCGTCCGAGGCGGGCTGGGCGGCGGAGGGGCGGGAAGCGAGGACACCTGTCAGCAGCAACAGGCCGAGGACTGACACGTGGGGGGCGGGGCGGGGCATACGGAGTTCAATCCAGGGAGGCGGAAGGGAGGCGGGAGGCCGTGGCCCCCCGCTCCAGTCGCTGGAGGATGCGTTCGCGGAGGTGGTCGGCGTCGACGGGCTTGCTCAACACCCGCTCCTGATGCCGTTCGAGGAAGGCGCGGGTCGTGTCGGTGAAGGCGCCGCCGGTGAAGAAGATCACCGACTCCGCCTGCGCGGGGTACAGCCGCTGGAGCTCGGTGAAGAAGTCCATCCCGGTCATGTCCGGCATCATCAGGTCGCACAGGATGATGTCGAACGCGGCGCCCTGGAGGACCCGCCCCAGCGCCTCCCTGGCGCCGAACGCCACGGAGACATCGTGCTCGCGCCCCAGGGTCCGCCGCAGCGCCGCCCCCACGAAGGGATCGTCGTCCACCACCAGCACCTGCCCTCGCCGCGACCCCGGCTGTGACCGCGCGCGCTGTGCTTGCGCGTGCTTCACGGTGGCGCTGGTGGGGGGAAGGACGACCGAGAAGGTGCTGCCCTGTCCCAGCTCGCTCTGGACCTCGATGCGCCCGCCCATCGCGGTGATGATGCCCTGGCAGACGGACAGCCCCAGCCCGGTGCCGATGCCCACCGGCTTGGTGGTGAAGAAGGGGGTGAACAGCCGGCCACGCACCTCGGGGGACATGCCACTGCCGGTGTCGGTGATGTCCACCCGCACAGCCCCGTCCTCGCCCAGCCGCGTCGTCACCCGGATTTCATGCCGATCCGCGGCGCCCGCCGGGATGGCGTGGGCGGCGTTGATGAGCAGGTTGAGGAAGACCTGGGCCAGGCGGACCTCGTTGCCCTCGACGGGCGGAACCTCCCGGTAGTCGCGCACCAACCGGGCCCGGTGGCGGATCTCGTTCTGTGCCATGCTGATGGCCGCATCGAGGGGCCCCTGGACGTGCAGGGGCTCGCGCCGGTCCTCATCCCCGCGCGAGAAGGACTTGAGGCTCTGGACGATGTGCTGCACGCGCGAGCAGCCCTCGCGCGCCTCGGCCAGCGCATTGGCCACCTCCTGCCAGATGGCCTCCATGCCCTCGCTCATGTCGGGGGGACAGCCCGGCATGAGGGTGGTCCGCAACTCGGGCATCTCCTGGAGGACGAACTGAATGTTGGCGGTGACGTAGGCGAGCGGGTTGTTGATTTCATGGGCCACGCCAGCGGCGAGCGTGCCCACGGAGGTGCGCCGGTCGGCGACGATGAGCTGCTCCTGGGTGCTGTGCAGCTCACTCAGGCGCTCGGCGAGCTCCTGGGTGCGCTCGGCCACGCGCTGCTCCAGCTCGAGGTTGCGCGCGCGGACGCGCTCCTGGGCCAGCCGCTCGGTGATGTCCTGGAAGTAGAGCCCCCAGCCGAAGCGGGTGCCCTCGTGGCTCTGGATGGGAGCCCGGTAGGCGGTGAGGGTCCGTCCATCCAGGAGCGAGAACTCCAGGGGAGCGCCCGCGGGCTGCTCCCGCTGGAAGTCGGCCAGGCGCCGCAGCGTCTCGGGCTCCTTGAGCGCGGGGGCCAGCGCCCGGAGCACCTCCTCCAGGGGCCGCCCTTCCAGCCGCTCCGGCGGCAACTGCCACATCCGCAGCAGGCGCTGGTTGTGCGCCAGGACCTGCCCCGACTCCGAGACGGTGAGGATGCCCTCGGAGGAGGCCTCGCTCTGCGATTTGATGAGGGCCTTCTGCTCGTACAGGCGGCGCAGCATCCGGGACAGCGCGGCGGCGAGGGTGCCGGTCTCGTCGCGCCGGGTCAGGTCGAGCTCGCTCTGCGCGCCCAGCTCCCCTTCGGAGATGCGCAAGGCCACCTGGGTGACGCGCCCCAGCGGGCGGACCAGCAACGTCCCCACACCGAAGGCCGCGAGCACGCCGAAGGCGAAGATGAGCGCGGAGATGCTGGCCGCCAACCGCAGCGTGTGCTGACCTTCCTGGCGCAGCTCGGCGAGGCTGAAGCCCACCAGCAACGTGCCCTGTTGCCCACCTCGGGTCTGGATCCGCACCCGGGCCAGCACCTCCTGCCCGAGGATCCGCGCTCCCTCGGGAATGTCCATGAGCCGGGCGGGGGCACGCTCCGGGTGCCAGGCCGCCAGCGGCGAACCGTCCTCGCGCAGCAACAGGCCGTAGATGGCCTCGGGAGTGGAGGCGAGCGTCTCCAGGTGGTGCTGGCCGTTGGTGGCATCGCCGAAGTCGAGCGCCGGCTCGGTGGCGCTGGCCAGCAGCTGGGCGATCCCCGTCGCGCGACTGAGGACCCAGTGGCGCGCCTGGGCGTCCATGCGCGCCGGGAAGAAGGCGAGGAAGAAGAGGGCGAAGGCCGCGAAGAGGAGGGCGACCAGGATGACCAGACGGGCGCGCAGGGAGAAGTGGCGCGGCTCCAGACTCATTCTAGGAAGCCTTCCAGAGGTGTGTGGAGGGACTCGACGGGACCGAAGGTCGGTGGGGGACGGGGTCGCATGGTGCTGCGCGTGGCGGTACGTCACCGGCTACGTGTGTGGAATTGGACGATAGCACTGGTCCCGCAACGCGGGAAAAACCGGGGAGTCCATGCCAGATTTCATCTTGAATCCAACAATGAGAATGAGCACCCCTCGTGTGTTTTTCCATCAGGGCTGCATGATTACCCGGCAACCCGTGCCCCCCAAGGCATGATGCCGCGCTGCGTTCTGTGGTGGTCCGCACCCGGTAGAAAGAAAAGAGAAGGTCATGAGTACCGGCCCCAGTGCTCCCGTGCCCCGAGTGCTGATCATCGATGACACGCCGAGCATCCATCAGGACTTCCACCTGATCCTCTCGGGTCGCAAGGACGGCGCGCCGCTCGATGAAATGAGTGAGATGGAGGTGGCCCTCTTCGGTGTGGAGTCGCCCCGCCCCAAGGGGCACAGCTTCGAGGTGGACTCCGCCCTCCAGGGTGAAGAGGGCATCGAGCGCGTGTGCGCCGCGTTGAAGGAGGGGAGGCCGTATTCCGTGGCCTTCGTCGATGTCCGCATGCCGCCCGGGATGGACGGGGTGGAGACCATCGAGCGCCTCTGGCGGGAGGACCCGGACCTCCAGGTGGTCCTCTGCTCGGCGTACACGGACTACTCCTGGGAGCAGGTGGCGCAACGGCTGGGCATCAGCCAGCGGCTGCTCATCCTCCGCAAGCCTTTCGACAGCATCGAGGTGCGGCAGATCGCCCACGCGCTCGCCGAGAAGTGGGAGCTGCTGCGCCGGGACCGCAGGCGGATGCAGGAGCTGGAGCAGGCCAACGCCCGGCTGGAGCAGGCCAACGCCCTGCTGGCGCGGGAGGCGGAGGAGCGCAGGGTGCTGGAGTCCCAGCTCGCCCACGCCCAGCGGCTGGAGGCCCTGGGGAGGCTCGCCGCCGGGATGGCGCATGAGGTCAACAACCCCCTCAGCTTCATCATCGCCAACCTCAACCATGTCTACCGGGAGCTGACCGCCAGGCAGTCCGAGGAGGACGTGGGAGAGCTCCAGGAGGCCTGCCACGATGCGCTCCGAGGCTGCGAGCGCATCCGGCGGCTGGTGCAGGACGTGCGGATCTTCGGCCGCGTCAGCAACGCTCCCACCAGCTCGGTGGACGTGGGCGAGGTGCTGGAGGAGGCCCTCGCCATGGCCGGCATCGCCAAGGTGCCGGGGCTCCGGTTCGAGAGGGCGCTGCAACCGGTGCCGCCCGCCGTGGGCGACGAGCACGGTCTGGGGCAGGTCTTCCTCAACCTGCTCATCAACGCCGCCCAGGCGCTCAAGGGGAAGCAGGGGGCCGTCGAGCCTTCCATCCGCGTGGCCATGGGGCTGCATTCCGACGGCCGGGTGAAGGTGGAGGTCCAGGACAACGGCCCCGGCATCGCCCCCGAGCACCTGGGCCGCATCTTCGAGCCCTTCTTCACCACCAAGCCGGTGGGAGAGGGCACGGGACTGGGCCTGTCCATCTGCCACGGCATCATCTCCGGGCTCGGCGGCGAGCTCACCGTCGAGAGCCAGCCGGGCCAGGGCGCCACCTTCCGCATCCTGCTGCCGACGGCGCCCGCCCGTCCGTCATTATC
>NZ_DASVWK010000783.1:0-3084 GCF_036389735.1 Archangium sp.
CACCTTCAACGCCACGTACAACGCGCAGGCGAACACCTACGAGTTCGTGCTCGGCGGCTTCAAGCGCATCCAGTAGCACCCCGTCCCAGGGTGTCCGGACGAAAGCTCCGGACGCCCTGCTCGGATTTCAGGTGCTCGCCCTGTGAGCCAGGAGAAGCGGGGAGGGTCCTGAAAAAAGAAACAGCGGGCCCCCACCTGAGTGAGAGGCCCGCTGCTCATGTCCGAGACGAGAGGTGTCTCGGGCCGGGGCTTACTTGCCCGCGCGGTACGAGGTCCACATGCTGTTCGCGCGGCTGTTCTGGCCCGCGGAGAACGTGTTCATGCAGGAGTCGTAGCTGTAGTCCATGAAGTTGGTGATGGGGTCCAGGCCGGCCAGGCTGGTGCAGCTGTCACGGCCGGTGGGGCAACCGGAGGCGCCCGACTGCTCGGCCGGGGTGTCGCTCACGCTGTCGTTGGTGCTGGTGCAGCCGCCCTGGAAGGTGTGGTACAGGCCCATCCAGTGACCGACCTCGTGGGTGCCGGTGTCGCCCTGGTTGTAGTTGGTGGCCGTGCCGCCGGGCAGCGAGCTCTGGAGCACCACCACGCCGTCCATCTTCGGGCTGCTGGCGTAGCTCCAGGGGAAGGTGGCCCAGCCGAGCAGGCCGCCGCCCATGTTGTTGGTGTAGAAGTTGAGGGCGGTCGCGGTGCCCTTGCGCAGGGCGTTCTTCATGTTCGTCTCACACGTGCCACCGGAGCAGGTGTAGTACGAGTCGTTGTTGGTGTAGTCCGTGCCGGCCAGATAGAAGCTGAAGCCCGCCGCCGCGTAGGCGTTGTTGAGGACGGTGATCTGGTTGTTGATCTGCGTGGTGGTCACGCCGCCGGCGCCGGCGCTGGTACGGATGACGTGGAAGTAGACGGGGATGGAAGCGCCCATCGCGTTGACCGTGCCGCCCATCGCCTGCTTGGCCTGGAGCGCCTCGAAGCGGGCCTCGATCTGGGCGACCTGCTCCTCGGTGAACTCCTCGGCGCCGCAGTTGCGGGGGTCCGCGACCTGCGCCTCAACGCCGTCGACGGCAACCTGCTCCGCCTCGTCCACCGGGCCGCAGCCGACCATCGCCGCGAGAGCACCCACCGTCACAACCGTCTTGCCGAACATGCGCATGTGCAACCACCTTCCGAAGAGAAAGATGCACTGCTTTTAAATTAATTCGGGAAAACGGTCAAAGCCTTTTCTTGCATTCTAACCACGAATTCCATGACTCGCCAAGTCAATCGTTTCAGATGCAAGGAATTGCGGTGTAGGCCTGTGTCGCGGTGGGTCCTCCTCCTACTACGTGCCTGGGTGCGGAGGACTCTGGCGTAGCATGGAGAGGACGCGGTGGGCCCGATGGCCCGTGTCCGTGCGAGGAGAAGAAGTGAAGGCCCGATTCACGCTGATGGTGGTGGCCGTGCTGCTGCTGTTGCCCCTGGGGGCCCAGGCGGAGCCCCGGCGGCTGGTGTTGCTCTTCACCGGAGACAACCGGGGGGAGATCGCTCCCTGTGGTTGCAAGGTGGAACCTCAAGGCGGGCTGGCCCGGAGGAAGACGGCCATCGAGGCGGAGCGGGCCCGGGGCCTGCCGGTGGTGTTGATGGACTCGGGCAACGCGCTGTTCCGCGAGCCCACGCGCCGGGAGGAGTCCCTGGTCCAACAGCAGGCGGAGCTGGTGCTCGAGCAGATGGAGGCGCAGGGCACGGTGGCCATGGCGGTGGGGGAGCGCGACCTGTCGCTGGGCCTGTCCTACCTCCAGAAAGCCACGCAGGGGCGCAACAAGAAGATGAAGCTGCTGTCCGCCAACCTGGTGGACAAGGCCGGCAAGGCGCCCTTCACGGCCTCCCTGGTGGTGGAGGCCGGGGGACTGAAGGTGGGCGTGGTGGGGGTGTCTCCCGAGGGCGTGCCGGCCGGGGAGCCCGGGTTGAAGGGCCGTCCTCCGAAGGAGGCCGCGCTGGCCGAGGCCCGCCGGCTGCGCAAGGCCCGCAAAGTGGACGTGGTGGTGGTGCTCGCGGCGGTGCCCTACCAGGAGGCCGTGAAGCTGGCCCTGCTGGCCGAGGACGCGGTGGACTTCGTGGTGCAGTCCCATGACGCCAAGGGCATCGGCATTGGCGAGCTGGTGGGCAGCCACGCCGCCGTCTTCCCCTCGGGGACGCTCGGGCGGGAGCTCACGCGGCTGGAGCTGAGCGTGGACGGGCCGGGGCCCTCGGTGGACCTGGGCTCGGGGTCGCGGGCCCGCAAGCAGCTGGGTGTGGTGGAGGGCAACCTCCTGAAGGCGCACGAGCGGCTGGCCAGTGCCAAGGATGAGCAGACGCGCGCCGAGCTCACCCGCACCATCGTGGAGCTGGAGGGCCGCCTGCGGCAGCTCGAGGGGGAGCTGGACGTGAAGCCTCCCAAGGGCGGGCGCGCGCACCAGCTCTCCTATGTCACCCTGGGCCTGGCGGTGGCGGATGATCCGGTGCTGAAGCAGCGGGTGGATGAACTCGTGCAGAGCGGCTCGGCCAACGCCGCGCACTGACGAGAGTCCTGCCCTTGCCCGTTTCCGGGCCTCACGGGTCCAAGCCGCATGACCCGCTTCATTGGAGCCGCCGCCCCACTCACCGCGCAGGGCATCGAGGCCTGTGCCGACACGCTCTCCGTGCGCCCGGCCGAGATCTGGGCCGTGCTCAAGGTGGAGACCCGGGGCTGTGGCTACTTCGCCGACCGCCGACCCGTCATCCTCTTCGAGCGCCACATCTTCAGCCGGAGGACGGAAGGCCGCTTCGACAAGCAAGCCCCCGACATCAGCAACCCCAAGGCCGGGGGCTATGCCGGCGGCGTGGCGGAGTACGAGCGCCTGGAGCGGGCCCTGGCGCTAGACGAGCAGGCCGCGCTCACGAGCGCCTCGTGGGGCCTCGGCCAGGTAATGGGGTTTCACGCCAGCGACCTGGGCTACGGCTCCGTCGAGCAGTTCGTCACCCGGATGATGGTGTCCGAGGACGAGCAGCTCGCGGCCCTGACGGCCTTCATCCAGAAAAATGGCCTGGCCGAGCCCTTGCGCCACCACGACTGGGCCGCCTTCGCCCGCGGCTACAACG
>NZ_DASVWK010000784.1:0-2699 GCF_036389735.1 Archangium sp.
GGCGCTCGTCTGGTTCGACCCGGCCAACGTGCAATCCGCCGGCTACTTCTCCCAGGACGCCTCGCCCGCGGGCTACCCCGACGAGAGCCCCACTCGCGGTGCCCAGCCCCGCCTGTACGAGGTGATGCTCGCCTCGGGCGAGGTGCGCTCCGTCCCCTTCCCTCCCGAGGAGGGCGAGGTGCGCGACATCGGCTATGACGCCCAGGGCCTCGTCGCGCGCGCCCTCCATCCGCTCACCGAGGAGCAGCAGCTCCAGGGCTCCGTCATCCTCGACGGCCAGGAGCTCTCCTTCGACCCGGAGCAGGAGGGCCTGCCCGCGCTCGCCTTCGCCTACCGACTCGGCGCCCAGGGACAGTGGAAGCGCGTCGAGGTGAAGGCCTCCTCCGAAGGTTCCGACCTCTCGCTCGGCATCAGCGCGCTGGAGCTCGCGCCCCAGGGCCCGGACTCCACCGGGCTCCTGTCGTCGCAGCCAGACGGCGACAGCGACGAGCCCACCCCGGTGCAGGTGGCGCGCCTGCTGCCCTTCGTGCCGGCCCCGCTCGTGGAGAAGGTCAAGGCCGAGGGCATGCCGGAGGACAGCGTGGGCTGGGTGCGCGACACCACCCCGGCCGGCGCCTTCTACGTCTGGCAGGTGACGGGCGATACCCCGCACACCACCGGGCACCTCGTCCTGGAGAGTGGCGAGCAGCTCCACCCCGTGAAGGAGCTCGGCTTCACCGACGGCGACGTGGTCGCCATCAACACCCAGGGCCCCTTCCTCCTCGTGGCCAGCCAGCGCGCCGGCACCCACCCGCGCCTCTATGATGTGCGCACCCGCGCGCTCGTCTTCCGCTCCGACGCCGCGCGCGCCGTCACCTTCTGGCCCCGCGAGCAGGACACCCGGTCGGCCAGGGACGCACCTTGAGCAAAGCGCCCGGGGGGTGTGCTAGAGGGCCCCCCTCATGAAGCCACTGCTGCTCTCCTTGCTGTCCACCATCAGCGTCGTCCTGGGGCTGGTGGGCCTCGTGGTCATCGGCTGGGGACTGCGCCGCATGAGCCAGGCCTCCCGGACCCGGAAGTGGCCCACCACCCAGGGCTCCATCCTCTCCTCCACCACCGTCTCGCGCATCGCGCCGCCCGTGCCCCGCCCGGGCGAGGACGAGGAGGAGACCGCCGCCCGCCCTCCCCAGACGCTCTACCGGCCCGAGGTGACGTACACCTATAAGGTGGGCCAGCGCAGCTTCACCGGCACCGCCCTCGGCTCGGACGAGGTGGAGATCAGCAGCGAGCGCCAGGCCCGCGATCACGCCGCGCGCTACGTCCCAGGTTCTCCCGTCACCGTCTACTACGACCCGGAGGACCCCCAGCGCGCCCTGCTGGAGCCCGGCATCCAGGCCACCTCCTGGGTCCTCCCCACCGTGGGCGTCGTCTTCCTGATCGTCACCGGGGCCCTCTCCTTCTTCATCCGCTGGTACAGCGGCCGCTGAAGGCCCCGTTCCCATCCCACATTCTCCCACCCTTGGAGAATTCGTGGGCTTCCAGGAAACTTCTGATCGCGCCCTGCGATAATCAAAACACTTAGTCCCCCTTTCTGATCTCGGAGTCCTCTCCCCATGAGCACCAAGACCCTGCGCGGCTTCAATCCCTTCGGGAACCTCAAGACGAAGCGCGCCGACGTGCCGGCCGCCAAGACGCAGACGAAGAACGAGCCGGCGAAGAACGAGCTGGCCAAGCCGGCGCAGAAGGGGATGACGGCGGAGGGGCGCTACCAGAACAGCTACAACGCGGGGCAGCAGGTCAACCGCGACTACAAGAAGACCCTCAAGCACGGCGACACGAGCGACCTGTTCACGCCCAACTCCAAGCCGAGCAAGCTGGGCAATGCGCTGGGGCTCATCCCCAACGTCACGCTGAAGGAGGGCTCCTTCGAGAAGCGCGTGGCGGCCAAGGAAGTCTCGGGCAGCTTCAGCAACAAGTACGCGCAGGGCGCGGGCAGCATCGCGTATGGCGAGGCGTACGCCAAGGGCGACTACAAGGTGAGCCTCGAGGGCGGCGCGCTCAAGGCCACCGGCTCCGCGGAGGCGGCCGCCACGCTGGTGCACGCCAAGGGCACCTTCCACGCGGGCAAGGGCGACTACACCCTGGATGCCTCGGGTGAGGCGTACGTGGGCGTCAAGGCCAACGTCTCGGGCGAGCTGACCATCGACCCGGCCAAGGGCATCTACGCGGCCAAGGTGGGCGGCGAGGCCTTCGCGGGCGCCAAGATCGGTGTGGAGGCCAACGTCAACCTGGGCAAGTTCGGCGGCGTGGGCGCCAAGGCCGAGGCCTGGGCCGGCGCGGGCGTGGCCTTCAACGCGGAGCTCGGCTTCAAGGGTGGCCGCTTCAAGGCCAAGGTCGACATCGGCGCCGCGCTCGGCATCGGCTTCAAGATCGGCTTCAGCGTCGACATCGACCTGAAGGGCATCAAGGACGCCGTCAAGAACGTGGCCAAGAAGGTCATCGAGGCCCCTGTCGAGGCCATCAAGAGCGTGGGCAAGTCGATCGCCAACGGGCTCAAGAAGCTGAAGTTCTGGTAGCACGCCGCCCCTAGGGGCGAGCCTCTCCGGGCGCGGGGTCCACCGTGGCGATTGCCACGGGGCCTCGCGCCCTTCGTCTTTCAGGGCTCCCCGAGCCCCTGGCATACTCGACACCTATGACCACCCAGAGCATGGAAGCGCTGC
>NZ_DASVWK010000785.1:0-3654 GCF_036389735.1 Archangium sp.
TCTGGAAGGGGTTGTTCAAGCTGTTCGCGGTGCAGAACAGCATCGAGATGGGCGTCGAGCGATTGACCTTGGGGCCGCCGTGTGCGGTTGCATCGAGCATCGCCACCGGGATCTGGTAGTCGATGAAGTACTCGGTGCAGGGGCGGTGGGAGACGAGCCGCGCGCGGGTGGTGCCGTAGTCCCAGACGGTCTCCGCGGAGCCATTCAGCCAGTCCCGAGTCGGGGACAGGTTGTTGTGGAAGTTGAGGAGGCGCTGCTCGGGGCCCTCTTCGACGAAGGCGGTTGGCTGGGTCCCCAGCAGCTTGATGTTGGCCGGCTCGTCCAGGTAGTTGATCGACTGGGTGGGAACCTTGCCGTAGATGCCCGCCAGGGTGTCCACGGGTGCCGAGGGGGAACCGGACGAGCCGTTGATGTGCGCGGCGAGGGTGCGGTAGCCGCTGCCATCGAGGTTGAAGAGAACCGTCCAGAGCCCCGAGCTCCAGGCGTCACCCGAGCGGAACGAGCTGGGGGAGGGGCCCGTGGCGTAGGTGTGCGCGTCCTGGGCGACGCGCCAGCGGAACATCAGCACGTCCTTGGACGGGTCCGTGGGGTGCTTGCGGAGGGAGTAGTAGATGCTGGGCCGGGTCTTGTCCTCGCACGACGAGGCGATGTTGACGTGGTTCTGCGGCGAGGTGCCGCCGTTGGACGGGTCCTGCGTGCGCGGGTCGTTCAGGGAGTTCTGGAAGCGGGTGTAGGCCCGCCACTCCCCGCAGGTCGCCCCGCACTCGGAGGGGGCCGGTTCCACGGGCCAGGCGACCGGGGCGTGGTGGACGGCGGGGCCGGAGCCTCCCTCCCAGTAGGGCGGCTGCGCGGTGTCGTGGACCCCCTGGGCCGAACTCTCCAGCGTGCTCCGCTCTTCCGAGCAGGCCGAGAGGAGGACGGCGAACACCGCTACGCCGAGGGCATACCGCTGAGCACGAGCCCGCCGGTGGCGGAGCTCGGACATAGTGGACCCCGCGGTGGCTCTATTCCCCGGAACGACTGGCTTCATAAGGCTCCTGTTCAGGACCTTACGAAAGCACTGTCGAAAGGTAAATGAACGCCGAACCTTTGGGGTCAAACAGATTGACAGGGAGCGCAGCGCATGACGCGACGCTCACCGGGCTGCGTCAGAGGGGGAGCCAGTTCGGAGGAGTACCAACTGTAACTGGGCGGCTCTCGTAACCTGGAGGCTCTCGGGTGCATTGAGTGAGAGCCTCCAGGCGGGTAGTGCGGAGTCAGGGGTGGCCTACCCTGGGGTGAACCAGAGCACGGAGAGCGGCGGCAGGGTCAGCACGGCCGAGGCGTCCTGCCCGTCCCAGCCCTGCGGCTCCGTGTGGATGCGCCCCATGTTGCCGATGCCGGAGCCGCCGTAGTCCTGGGCGTCCGTGTTCAGCAACTCCACGTAGCTGCCGTGGCGGGGGAAGCCGATGCGGTAGCCCTCGCGGGGCACGGGCGACAGGTTGGCGATGCACACCACGTGGCCCCCGGGATGGCGCGACCGCCGCACGAAGGCGAACACGTTGGACGCCGCCGCGTCCGGCTGGAGCCACTGGAAGCCCAGCGGCTCCGAGTCCGCGTCGTACAGCGCCGGGTGGCTCCGGTAGAGCCTGTTCAGGTCCGCCATCATCGCCTGGATGCCCGCGTGCCCCGGGTCATGCAGCAGGTGCCAGTCCAGGCTCCGATCGTTGTTCCACTCGGAGGGCTGGCCGAACTCGCCGCCCATGAAGAGCAGCTTCTTGCCCGGGTGCGCCCACATCCACGCCAGCAGCGCCCGGAGGTTGGCCCGCTTCTGCCACGCGTCTCCCGGCATCTTCCCGTACAGCGAGCCCTTGCCGTGCACCACCTCGTCATGGCTCAGCGGCAGCATGAAGTGCTCGCTGAAGGCGTAGAGCAGGCCGAAGGTGAGCTGGTTGTGGTGGTGCTGCCGGTAGATGGGATCCTTCGAGTAGTACGTCAGCGTGTCGTGCATCCAGCCCATGTTCCACTTGAAGTGGAAGCCGAGGCCGCCCTCGCTGGTGGGCTGGCTCACCTTGGGCCACGCCGTGGACTCCTCGGCGATCATCACCGCGCCGGGGAACTTGCGGCTCACCGTGTCGTTGAGTTCGCGCAGGAAGGAGATGGCCTCCTCGTTCTCGCGGCCGCCCCACCGGTTGGGAATCCACTCGCCGTGCTTGCGGCTGTAGTCGAGGTAGAGCATCGACGCCACCGCGTCCACGCGCAGGCCGTCGATGTGGTACTCGTCGAACCAGAAGAGCGCGTTGGCGATGAGGAAGTTGCGCACCTCGTTGCGGCCGAAGTTGAAGACGTAGGTGCCCCAGTCCGGCTGCGAGCCCTGGCGCGGGTCCGCGTGCTCGTACAGGGCCGTGCCGTCGAACTGGCCGAGCGCGTGGGCATCCCGGGGGAAGTGGCCGGGCACCCAGTCCAGGAGCACGCCGATGCCCTGCTCGTGCAGGTAGTTGACGAGGTAGCGGAAGTCATCCGGGTGCCCGAAGCGCGCGGTGGGGGCGTAGTAGTTGCCCACCTGGTAGCCCCAGGAGCCTCCGAAGGGGTGCTCCGCCACGGGCATCAGCTCCACGTGGGTGAAGCCCATGCGCTTCACGTAATCCACCAGCGCGGGCGCCATCTCACGGTAGGAGAGCGAGCGGTCCCCATCCTCGAGCACCCGTCGCCACGAGGCCAGGTGCACCTCGTAGACGCTCCACGGCTCGTGCTGCACGTTCTTCGTGGAGCGCGCCGTCATCCACTGCTCGTCCGACCACCGGAAGTGGTTCAGGTCGTGCACCACCGAGGCCGTGGCGGGAGGCACCTCGGTGCGGAAGGCGTACGGATCCGACTTGAGCAGGCGCGTGCCGCCGTGGCCCGGACGGATCTCGAACTTGTAGCGGGTGCCCTCGCTGGCCTCGGGGATGAAGAGTTCCCAGATGCCCGAGGCGCCCATGCGCCGCATGGCGTGCAGCCGGCCGTCCCAGCTGTTGAAGTCGCCCACCACGGAGACGCCCGCGGCCGTGGGCGCCCACACCGCGAAGGCCACGCCGCTGATGCCATTGTGGTGGATGGGGTGGGCCCCCATGCGCTTCCAGAGTTGCTCGTGGCGGCCCTCGCCCGTGAGGTACAGATCCATGTCGCCCAGCGTGGGCAGGAAGCTGTAGGGATCTCTCAGGGTGAACGTCTTGTTGCCGGGGTACTCCACCTCCAGCAGGTAGTTGAAGGAGTCCTTTCTGCCGTTGACCCGGGCCTCGAAGACGCCTCCCATCCGGTGCGTCATGGGTATGCGGCCGCCGAACTCGGGCAGCACGTGGATGGCCACCGCCTCCGGGCGGAAGGCCCGCACCACCACCGCGTCCCCATCCGGGTGGATGCCCAGCACGCGATGCGGCTCGGCATGCCGCAACTCCACCACCTGCTGCAGCTCCGCATCCACCTGCTGCCGATCCATCGGCTTCTTCACTTGCGAACCTCCATCCTCAAGAGTGCCTGGACGGGGATACGCACCCAGTCCGGCCGGTTCTGAAGCTCATAACGCACTTCGTAAAGCATCTTCTCCAGCTCGAAGGCGTCCAGCATCGTGTTGAAGGTCGCGTCGTCCGGGGGAAGGAAGGCGGCCCCGCGCGTGGCGGTGCGGTAGCCGTCCAG
>NZ_DASVWK010000786.1:0-13682 GCF_036389735.1 Archangium sp.
GTGGAGGTGGGCTTCGTCGAGTACATGGTGGCCGCCCTGCCCTTCGTCCTCCTCTTCCTGCCGCTGGTGTGGTGGGTGCTCTGGCGCCTGGGTCGCCGGGACGCGCTGGGCCCTGGCCAGGGGGTGGGCGTCATCCAGCGCGAGCTGGCCGCGCTCGGTCGCCTGTCAGGCGGCGAGAAGGTGGTGGGCACCGTCTTCCTCGTGGCCGCGACGCTGTGGATCGGCGGGGACTTCCTCCGGGGCCTGCTCGCCCCGTGGATGGCCTCGGCCTTCGGCGGCTTCAAGCTGCTGGGCAAGCACTACGAGGCGGGCGTGGCGATGCTGGCCGCCGGGGCGCTGGTGCTGCTGGGCCGGCTGTCGCGCGCGGCCCTCGCCCGGGTGCCCTGGGACACGCTCTTGCTGCTGGGAGGGGGCTTCGCGCTCGCCGCCGGCATCGAGGGCAGCGGGCTGTCCACGTACCTGGCCGCGCACCTGTCCGGCCTGGAGTCCCTGGGCCTCGCCGCCCAGTACGGCACCGTGGCCCTGGCCACCGTGCTGCTGTCCGCCGTGGCCTCCAACACCGCCACGGTGAACGTGCTGCTCAACGTGCTGCCCGCCTCGCTGCCCCTGCTCGCGGTGAGCACCTTCGCCTCGTCGTGCGACTTCGCCCTGCCCGCGGGCACTCCGCCCAACGCCATCGTCTTCGGCAGCGGCTACGTGCGCCTGCCCACGATGATGAGGGTGGGGGTGGCCCTGGACTTCCTGGCCGCCGGCCTGCTCACCGTCTACGGGCCCCTCTGGGTGCGCTTCGTGCTCGGCTGAGCCCGAGCGGGAGGACTACTGGTTGTCCTCGCCCGCCAGGTAGCTGAGGATGACCTCGTCCAGGCTCTTCTCGGAGATGAGATCCTCTCCGAAGAGCGTTTCCACGCCCACGTCGTTGATCTTCGGCGCCACCTGGAGGGCGCGCGCGGCGGCGATCTCCGGGGGAACGAAGACGGCTGGGGGAGCGGCGGGAGCCGGGACCTTGGCGACCTGCATCGGCTGGCCCGGATGCGTGCGCGTGTTGGGCGCATCGTCGGTGGAGCCGAGCTGGCCGGGCTGGTAGTGACGCACCCCCGTCTCGTAGCCGTCGTACACACCGTTGATGAGGTTGCGCAGCATCTCCTTGTGCTGCTCTTCCATCAGCTCGCGCACGACCTCCGCGAGGTTCTCGGCATTGAGGATGTCGGCGTACGACGTCTTCTTGGACGCGAGGATGTTACCGCCCACGAACAGGTGGGTGATGATGTGCGGGTTGTTGACACCCGAGTCCTCGGTCTGGACGTGGTAGACCTTCCCCTTGTACTTGATGTTGTGGTTGAAGCCTGTGACGGCTTTTTCGAAGGTTTTCGACATGCCCGAGTCCGCCGACCGTACCAGTGGGCTCGGGGGGTGACAAGGAACGCGTCAGCGAGCCTGTCTGAATGCCTGCTGGCCCCTCGGCTGGAAGACCGGGCACCTGGAACGTTCACCAGACGACTTCGTTGAAAATCCCACTGCGGGTACACTGCGGCGGATGAAGAACGAGCTCAAGAACCAGCTGCGCCAGCAGGACGCCACGGCGCTGGCCCAGGGCTATTCGCCCGCCATCCGCGCGATGGAGATCGCCAGCATCCTCGCCTTCGTTACCCTGGAGGCGGCCCTCGTCTGGCGGTTGTGGGGTGGCCCCCACACAGGCCCCTGGCTGGTGGTGAGCGCCCTGCTGCTGGGCTACCTGGCCGCGGACTTCGTCTCCGGCATCGTCCACTGGATGGGCGACACCTGGGGCTCCACCGAGATGCCCGTGCTCGGCAAGGCCTTCATCCGGCCCTTCCGCGAGCACCACGTGGACGCCAAGGCCATCACCCGCCATGACTTCGTGGAGACCAACGGCAACAACTGCCTCGTCTCCCTGCCCGCCGCCCTCCTCGCCGTGGCCCTGCCCCACTCCAGCCCGGGCTGGGTCTTCGTCTCCGCCTTCCTCGGGGCGATGATCTTCTGGGTGATGGCCACCAACCAGTTCCACAAGTGGTCCCACCTGGAGGAGCCGCCGGCCCTCATCGGCTTCCTCCAGCGCATCCACCTGGTGCTGCCGCCGGACCACCATCAGGTCCACCACACGGCGCCCTACAACAAGTACTACTGCATCACCGTCGGCTGGATGAACAAGCCGCTGGCGATGATCGGCTTCTTCACCGCCTTGGAGCGCCTCATCACCGCGGTGACCGGTGCGATTCCCCGCAGGGACGACATCGGCACCGAGGCCGCCCTGGAGCTCTTCGCGGTCACCGCCAGCGCCGAGTCCCCCGTCGTCCAGGTCGCCAAGGAGCTGCTCGAGGCGGCCTCCGTCGAGGAGACCAAGCCGGCCGCCCCCGTCCAGCCGTCCTAGAAGGACAGGTCCACCTGCTCCGCCGAGTGGATGGGGCGCCCCAGGAAGCGGGCCCCCACCTCGACGAAGCGCTCCGGCACGTCCGTGACGAAGTAGTGGTGCGAGGGCGTCCCGCTCCCAGGAGCCAGCAGCCCCCGCTCCTCCAGCAGCACCGCCACCGCCTCCGCCGTCGCCTCCGCCGAGTCCACCAGCGTCACCCGCGGCCCCACGGCCTCGGCGATGACGTCCTTGAGCAGCGGGTAGTGCGTGCACCCCAACACCAGGGTGTCCACCCCGCTCCGGGCGAAGTCCGTCAGGTACTCGCGCGCCACCAGCCGCGGCACGTCGCCCCCGAGCCACCCCTCCTCCGCCAACGGCACGAAGAGCGGGCACGCCCTCGCCTTCACCTTCACGCCCTCGGGCCCCGCCGCCGCCTCCAGCTCCCGCTGGTAGGCCCCCGAGCGGATGGTTCCCGGCGTCCCGATGACCCCCACGCCCCCGCCTCGCGTGCGCCGCAGCGCCGCCCTCGCCCCGGGAGCGATCACCCCCAGCACCGGCACCGGCAGCATCGCCGACAACGCCGGCAGCGCCACCGCCGAGGCCGTGTTGCATGCCACCACCAGCAGCTTGATGCCGCGCTCCAACAGGAAGCTCGCGTTCTTCAGCGAGTAGCGCGTCACCACCTCGCCGGACTTGGTGCCGTAGGGCACCCGCGCGGTGTCACCCAGGTAGAGCGTGCTCTCGTGCGGGAGGTGGGACATCAGCGCCTTGAGGACCGTGAGCCCTCCGACACCCGAATCGAAAACCCCGATGGGACTGTGGCTGCCTTGCCGCATACCCGGGCTCCTATCACGTTTGATGCCAACCCCACGCGCCCGCCCGCAAAGCAAGGAGGGCCGAGGCGGATGCCCCGGCCCTCCGGACAGCGGGCGAGCTGGCGGTGACTACTGCTTGCTCATCACCAACACCGTGGCGGCGTCGGTCGCCTTCTTCTGCTCGAAGGCCTTCACCGTGAGGGTCGTCATGTTGTTCTCGTTGCTGTAGGTCATCGTCGAGCCGACGTACCCGCGGATGCGGACCTGGTAGCTGCCCGGCTTCATGAACTGGTTGACCACGGGCGCCGCGACGCAGTCATACGAGAGACCTTCCCCCTCGTAGACGACCTTGTTGGTGGACAGGTCGAGCAGGTTGAGCACCACCGAGGTGAGGCCCGTCTCGGCGCAGTTGCGGTAGTTGGTGCCATCCCACATGTCCCAGCGCACCGACATGCCGCCCAGCTCGAAGAACCTGAACTCCACCGAAGGGGCATCGACGCCCCGCTGCGTCGTCAGGGTGCCCTGGAGGTTGTACAGGGGCATGTTGGCCCGGCCCTGGATGTCGTAGCCATAGGCGATGAGCTGGAGGGTGTGCGTCCCCGGCTCCAGGTAGGGCGTCGGAATCCCGTCGCCGTCCGTGCCGTCCAGGCAGTCCACGGAGACCCACTCCCCGTTGTCGATGCTGGCCTTGATCGAGGTCACATTGGCCTGGCTGCACGTGGGCCGGCTGTAGGAGCCCTTGGCCGGGAAGTACCAGGAGACGTAGGCGTAGGTCTTCCCGTCCGGCGTCATGTCCACGCGCACCTGCTTGTTGCCGTTGACCGTGAAGGAGCCGGAGCTCGAGTAGAGGACCTTGTTATAGGCGTCGAACGCCTGGAGGGTGTAGCTGTAGGTGCCGGCCCGGAAGTTGCGCAGGGTGATACCGTCCACCCCCGCGGTGTTGCAGGCGTAGAAGCCGTTGCTGTCGAGCGTCTCACCGGGGATGGAGAGCTTGATGCTCTTCACGTCCGGAACGTCGACGCACCGGCCCTCGGCTCCGAACGTCCACAGGAACGACACGTCCCCGGGAGAGCCCGTCGGCGGAGGATTGGGGTGGTCACCGCCATGGTCGACGATGATGCAGCCGGTGCCGAGCGTGGCGAGACAGAGGAATGCGGCGAGGAGTCTGGCGTTCATTGGGGCGTCCTCGTGAATCAGGAGCGAGGGTGGGTGGGGAGCGGGCATGCGGCCCGTCACACTGACCCTCGGACGCCTGCCCCGGGGAATTATTCATTGTTCCGCAGCAGCAGCCAACCCACCCCCCCCCGGATGGGATTGTTTTGACCACCCTGTACCGGAGTGTTACGGCCTGTTCCCCATGATGCCCCGCTTCCCCCTGGCGCTCGGCGCCATGAACTACCTGCAGATCCTCCGGGATGCGTCCTTCCTGGAGATGTTCGTGCTGGCCCTGCTCATGGGCGTCTCCATCGCCTCCTGGGGGCTCATCGCCCTCAAGCACACCCAGCTGTCGCGGGCCCGCTCCCAGTCGCTCTCCTTCCTGGACAGCTTCTGGAAGGCCTCCCGGCTGGAGACCATCTACCAGGACGCCCAGAAGCTCGAGGGCTCGCCCCTCTCCAAGGTCTTCTGCGCCGGCTATGAGGAGCTGAGCAAGCTGGCTCAGCACAAGGAGGGCGCCGAGGGGGCGATGAGCGAGCGGCTCGGCGGCATCGAGAACGTGGAGCGGGCGCTCAACCGCGCCTCCACGGCTCAAATCATGGAGTTGGAGTCGCGGGTGTCCTTCCTGGGCACGGTGGGCGCGGCCTCGCCGTTCGTGGGCCTGTTCGGCACCGTCATCGGCATCCTCAACGCCTTCAACACCATCGCCGAGCAGGGCAACGCCACGCTGGCCACGGTGGCCGCGCCGGTGGGCAACGCCCTGTTCGCCACGGCGGCGGGTCTGTTCGCGGCCATTCCGGCCGTGGTGGCCTACAACTCGTTCGTCAGCCGCATCAAGGTGTTCGACACGGAGATGGCCAACTTCTCCGCGGACTTCCTCAACATCATCAAGCGGCACTTCTTCCGCTAGGGGACGCGCGTCAT
This sequence comes from Archangium sp., assembly GCF_036389735.1. Classification (GTDB taxonomy): domain Bacteria; phylum Myxococcota; class Myxococcia; order Myxococcales; family Myxococcaceae; genus Archangium. Next base: position 5,260 of record NZ_DASVWK010000786.1, read on the forward strand.
GGGCATGGGCTCCAATCGCGGCTCCGGCGGCCGCGTCACCATGAGCGAGATCAACGTCACGCCCATGGTGGACGTGATGCTGGTGCTGCTCATCATCTTCATGGTGACGGCACCCCTCATCCAGCAGGGCGTCAAGGTGAACCTGCCGGAGGCCAAGGCCGCCCCCGTCGAGGCCGCCGACAAGAAGCTGGTGCTGTCCATCGACATGCAGCGGCGCGTCTACATCGGCGAGGCCGAGGTGGCGCTGGCCGAGCTGGAGAAGAAGCTGGCCACCAACACCAAGGCGCAGACCGACAAGGAGGTCTACCTCCACGCGGACCGGGACGTACCCTATGGCGTGGTGGTGGACGTGATGGCCGCCGCGCAGCGCGCCGGCATCACCAACGTGGGGATGATCACGGACCCCACGGCCGGGGGTCGTGCGTCCAACAAGAAGAAGGAGGCACGGCGCTAGCCCATGCACCCGGCCCAACAAAGCCTGCTCGCCTCGAGGCCCTCGCGCCTGGGGCGCTTCATCACCTTCTCGTTGGTGGGCCACGCGGGCGTGCTGCTCGCCGTGGGGTTGTACACCACCTTCTTCGCGGCCCCTCCGGTGCTGCTCGACCAGAAGCCCATCCGCGCCACGCTGGTGCGCCTGGGCAAGCCGCGCGACGAGAAGCTGCTGCCCCGTAAAGAGGAGCCGCCTCCTCCTCCGCCCAAGAAGGTGGAGGCCGCTCCCGAGCCGCCCACGCCCGCCGCGCCCACACCCGCCAAGGTGGCCGTGCCCATCCCCGGCATGAAGCCCGAGCCCGCCTCCAAGCCCACGCCCCAGAAGGGCGAGGCCAAGGGCGAGGACCGGCGCAACCGCCTCTTCGGCGCCTTCGACAAGTTCTCCAAGTCCAAGCCGCGGGAGGAGGAAGAAGGCGCCGAGGACGGCGATCCGAACGGCGACTCCGCCACCGCCGAGGGCGAGCGCTACTTCGGCATGCTCACCTCGCAGGTGCGCCGCAACTACAACGTCGCGGACACCATCCCCGAGAACGAGCGCCTGTACCTCAAGGCCCAGGTGGCCATGCGTCTCAACCGCACCGGTGAGGTCATCGATGCGCGGCTCGCCAAGGCCAGTGGCAATGCCCTCTTCGACTCGGCCGTGTTGTCCGCGGTGAAGAAGGCCTCGCCCTTCTCTCCTCCCCCCGACCATCTGCGGGACGCGCTCCAGAAAAGTGGCGTCGTCCTGGAGTTCAGCCCGTGAACGCGAAAGCCCTCCTCCTCTCCCTCCTCCTGCCGCTGGCGGCGCTCGCACAGGCGCCCGTCCTCCAGATCTCCGGCGCCAACTTCCGGCCCCTGCCCCTGGCCGTCACCCCGCCGCTGGTGCAGGGCGATGAGGCCAAGGCGCCCGCCTCGGAGGTGGATGACACCTTCATGTACGACCTGCGGGCCTCCGGCCTGTTCCAGGTGCTGGACCGGGCCAGCTTCCTCGCGGACCCGAAGGAGGGTCTGGCCGCCGGCAGCATCAACTTCTCGCGCTGGGCGGACGTGGGTGCCGAGTCGCTGGTGAAGTACTCGCTGGCCCAGGAGGGCGGTGAGCTCAAGGCCGAGGCGCGCGTGTTCAACGTGGGCAGCGGCCGCGAGGAGTTCAAGACGAACGCGAGCGCCTCCCCCGCGGAGTCTCGCCTGCTGGCCCACAAGCTCGCGGACGCCATCTACCGCTACTACACCCGCGAGCCGAGCCCCTTCCTCTCGCGCATCTCCTACGTGCGCAAGACGGGCAACAACCGGGACGTGTGGGTGGCGGACTGGGACGGCCGCAACGCGAAGCAGGTGACGCGCGGGGGCATCAACATCCTGCCGGCGCTCGGGCCCGATGGAACCCTGGGCTACACCTCGTACCAGCAGGGCGAGCCCAACCTGTACATCCGCCAGCCGGACGGCGACACCGTGCGCCTGAAGACGGCCGAGGGCCAGATGGCCACCGGCGTGTCCTTCTCCCCGGACAGCAAGCGCGTCGCGTACTCGCTGGCCGAGGGCGAGAGCGCTCAAATCTGGGTGGCCAACGCGGATGGGAGCGGCCCGAAGCGGCTCACCGACACGCGCTTCGGCATCAACTCCAGCCCCTCGTGGTCCCCGGACGGCAAGCGCCTGGCCTTCGTGTCCAACCGGGGCGGCTCGCCGCAGGTGTACGTGATGAACGTGGACGGCTCGGGCGTGCGCCGGCTCACCTTCCAGGGCAACTACAACCAGACGCCGGACTGGTCGCCGCGAGGAGATCTCATCGCCTTCACCGCGCGCGACGAGCGCAACGCGTTCGACCTGTTCACCGTGAATGTGGACTCGGGGAAGATCACCCGCCTGACGCAGGACCAGGCGAACAACGAGGAGCCCTCCTTCTCTCCCAACGGGCGCCTCGTCCTCTTCACCTCCACGCGCACCGGCACCCCGCAGCTCTTCGTGATGACGGCGGACGGCAACAACCAGGTGCCCCTGCCCGCCCAGGACAAGGCCGCGCTCCTGACGCCGGACTGGGGCCGCTGAGCTCCCGTCTCCAGCCCGTCTCCATTTCTGGCCCCTTTCTCCTGCGCATAGGGCGAATGGGAGGCCTGTTGAGGGTGAGGGCTGGTGCAGAGGGGACGAGGAGGGCCGCTGACGGGTGCCGCCCAACTGTGCACCCGGCCGGTGGAGAAGGCTGTGCAGCCCCACTTTGGGCACACGCCTGCTCAAGCCGCGCTCCCCTCATTCAGGGCGCGGTAGGGGGTTTGGGCCTGTGGACAACCGCGGCCCGGTGCTCAACACCACGCCAGCGCAGCTGGCCGCGTGGGTAGTTCCAGGTGCTACCGCCCGCGAGCACCTGGTAGTCGCCGCCCACGGGCCGCACGTCGAGGAAGTTGGGGGCCTGTCCCAGCGACAGCCCCAACACCAGCAGCAGCGGAACTCGTTCCGCCGAGCCCAGCCTCACGCGCCGTGGACTCACGCTCGGCCTCCCCGTGCCCACCCGGGCCTCCCACCGTGTTGCGTCTGGTGGCACGGACGGTAGCCTGGTGGTCGGACCCGTACCCCCAGGGCGCCCATGGCAAAGGCGGTCTTCACCACCTCGGAGAGCTCTGCCTACGACGCTCAGCCCGAGGTGCGTTACCACTTCCCCAAGACGTACTTGCGTCAGGCGGAAGCCGCCACGGGTGACCTGATTGTCTATTACGAGCCCCGCCGTACGGCGGGTCCGCGCAGTCGCACTGGCCGCCAGGCGTACTTCGCGGTCGCCCGGGTCCTCCGAATCGAATGAGACCCGGTACGGCCCGACCACTCCTACGCCTACGTCGGTGACTTCCTCGAGTTCGACCGTCCGGTGCCGTTCAACGAAGAGGGCCATTATTACGAGTCGGCGCTGAGGAAGGCGGACGGCACCACCAGCAAGGGTGCCTTTGGCCGTGCGGTCCGCACGCTGGGCGATGCCGAGTTCGAGGCCATCCTGCGCGCGGGCTTCACGCGAAAGCTCGAGCCCTGGGAGGGCCCCGTCGCCGGGGCGGCGGAAGCTCCCATCCAGTTCCCGGCACGGCCCATTGCCGCGCAGGTCGTCATGCGGCCCTTCCGCGACGAGGCGTTCCGGCGCCACGTCCGCCAGGCCTACGGCAATACCTGCGCCGTCTCCGGCCTGCGGCTCATCAATGGAGGGGGACGTCCCGAGGTCCAGGCCGCCCACATCCAGCCGGTTGCCGCGCAGGGGCCAGACTCCATCCGCAATGGTCTGGCCCTGACCGGCACGGTGCACTGGCTCTTCGACCGCGGCTTGCTCTCGGTCGACGACGACTACCGCATCCTGCTGGCACAAAGCGGTGTGCCGGAGGAGCTCGGCAGGCTGGTTCAGCCAGATCGAAAGCTGCTCCTGCCCTCACGCCCGGAGTGGCGTCCCCACTCCAGCTATCCGCGCTGGCATCGCGAGCACGTCTTCAAAGGCGCGCGCTCCTCCTCGGCGTAGGACGCGTCGTCTGCCCCCCTCCGGCGGCCTCACCCCTCCGTGGGCAGGGGGAGGAAGACGATGCCGTCCAGACCCAGGCGCTGGCAGGCCTCGGCGAAGCGCTCGGTGCAGACAACCATGGTGGACATGTCCACCAGTCGGAACAAGTCCAGGTTGGGGGGAAGCGTGGCGACGTCCAGCACGGGCTCCTTGGGCATGGAGAGCCCCAGCCGACCACAACGAGGGCAGCGCGGCTCGAGATCGGGAGGCAGGCACTTGGGGTGCAGGCGGCCCACAGGGAGCAGTTCCAGCTCGAGCAGCTCGGGCGAATTGCGCTGGCGGAAACGCACCTCCATGCGGTACCCATTGAGCCCGCACAAGCCCTCGGCCTGGAGCTTCTCCAGGGCCTCGCGCCGCACCAGCAGCACATCCGAATAGTTGGAGACGAATTGCCCGAAACGGCCCTGCGCATTGCCCACGAGGGGTCCAAAGCACGAGCCCGGCTCCACCACGGCGCCTGGAGGTAGCAGGGGACGCACCAGCTCCCGCATCCGCTCGTATTCCTCGATGGGCTTGGCCCCAGGCCTCTCGAATTTGGCCAGAGCAGCTACCAAGGTGAGGTCCACCGAGGGATACGATTTGGACGTATTGGCCCACGTGGCCTTGCAGGCCGGACAGGTATCCACCCCCGGAAGCCCCCACTTGGGCGCGGCGTTGACGAAGCCCGTGTACCCCAGCGCCTTGTCTTCCCTGATTCTGAAATAGCGCATAGCGAGTCCCTGCTCAGTCGCAATAGTAGGGGACGAGAGGGCCATTGACTCCGAACCGCGACATGAGTTCGCCCGCGAACGCCCACATCTGCTCGGCGGTGGCTTCTTGGTTGTCGTCCTTGAACCGCCGCCAGGCCTCATTCCACTGGCCTCCGTTGGGCCCACCACTGTGCAGCCATTGGTGGAAGCTCCTGGGGACACGGATGGTGAAGGCATGAATGTCGATGCCCCGACCATCGAACCAGAGGGCCAGGCGTTCCTCCTGCGGAAAGATGTGGTGCTTCTCGTAAGGCTCCTTCGGGCGGAGGCTGCACTGCCAGTGGCGTAGTTGCCTGGCGACGCGCGGCTCGCGCGTCTTCCAGTTGTGCCAGGGAATCTCGAAGACGGGGTCGGCCACGGTGGGCGCGGCCACGGGGTGTCCCCACCAGCGGTTGGGGTTGTCCTCCCACGGCTCGCGCACCGCCGTCGTCACATCGGTGCCCGTCGAGGGGCGGAGCAAGGGTCGGGTCAGGGGGCGGACCAACACCGGGTAGGTGCCCTTCGCCAACACCACCGAGGGCGCCTCCACCCCACGAGGCGCTTCCACCTCCACCACCTCCCAGCAGCGCCAGACGGCACAGCGCTCCTCATCGCACAGGGGCACCACGCAGCTCGGGTCCGCGCGAGCCTCCTCCCACGAGTACACGGCGTCGGATGCTTGCTCGACATCGTGCACGACAGGGGTCGAGGTGGCACACGCCGTCAGCAGCACCGCCAGCAGCGGCAACCCAAGGAGGAAGTGCGTCAAGCCCATGCGGCCCACGTTACCTCGGGCGCCCAGGCCGCTTTGCTTCATGGACGCTCTACGGGTCGTCTGACACCTTCTCGAAAGCGGAAGTGCGTTAGCGTCCCGGGCCATGGCCAACTTATCTGGAAAGCCGAGATCTGGGCTTGCCCCGGTTACGTGGCTCTCCCGCAGTTTGTGTGAATCCTGGGTGCCTGCGGACGGCTGTACGAGTGAGGCCCGCCCGCTCGCTGCCCCTGAACCACACGAAGTGCGGGAGAGCCACAAAACCGGGGCAGGCTCACACCGCCATCCATGAGAGAGAGCTGCTCGGCCACTGCATTGCGCATGGAGCGCTGTGCGCCCGGCCGGTGGAGAGGCCGTGCAGCCCCCCTTTGGGCACCGACCTGCCCACCCCGCAGGCCTTGCCGCCGTGCCCTCCGACGCCGCAGGGCGAACACCGCGCGCAGAGCATCCCGGGTGCGACCGTGAGAGGCGCCGGGGCGGCGTGACTCCGAGGGGCTGGTTCAGTCCTCGTCGCACTCCCCCTGGGAGAGGGCTGGGGTAAGGGTCTACAGTCCTCGGGCCATGAACGCGTCCCCGTTCCGCTCGCAGTGGTCGCTCGACCCCGAGGTGACCTTCCTCAACCACGGCTCCTTCGGCGCCTGCCCCACGCGGGTGCTGGAGGAGCAGTCCCGGCTGCGCGTCCGCATGGAGGCCGAGCCGGTGCGCTTCCTCCACCGGGAGGTGGAGGGACTCGCCGATCTGGCCCGCTGGGCGCTCGGGGCCTTCCTGGACGCGGACGCGGACGACCTCGCCTTCGTCAACAACGCCACCACGGGCGTCAACACGGTGCTGCGCTCGCTGCGCTTCGCCCCCGGTGACGAGCTGCTCACCACCGACCACGAGTACAACGCCTCGCGCAACGCGCTGGACTTCGTGGCCCGGCAGTGGGGCGTGAAGGTGGTGGTGGCGAAGCTGCCCTGGCCCGTCCCCTCGTCCCAGGCCGTGGTGGAGGCGGTGCTCGCCCACGTCACCGACCGCACCCGGCTGCTGCTCATCGACCACGTCTCCAGCCAGACGGCCCTGGTGCTGCCGGTGGCCGAGCTCGTCCGCGCCTTGCGCGAGCGGGGCGTGGAGACCCTGGTGGACGGGGCCCACGGGCCCGGTCAGGTGCCCCTGTCCCTGCGCCAGCTCGGCGCCGCGTACTACACGGGCAACTGCCACAAGTGGCTGTGCGCGCCCAAGGGGGCCGCCTTCCTCCATGTGCGCAGGGAGCTCCAGCCGGACATCCGCCCCCTCGTCATCAGCCACGGGTACAACTCGCGGCGCGAGGATCGCTCCCAGTTCCGCCTGGACTTCGACTGGACCGGGACGGGAGACCCCACCCCCTTCCTCTGCATCCCCAAGGCCCTGGAGGTGGTGGGCACCCTGCTGCCCGGGGGCTGGCCGGAGGTGATGGCCTCCAACCGCGCCAAGGTGCTCGCCGCGAGGGCCCTCCTGTGCGAGCGGCTCGGCGTGGCCCCCCACTGCCCGGAGGAACTGGTGGGCTCCATGGCCACCATCTCCCTGCCGGACGGCTTCCCGATGGAGCCCTCCCGCCTCGGAGTGGACCCCCTCCAGGACCGGCTCCTCCTGGAGCACGGCATCGAGGTGCCCATCGTCCCCTGGCCCCGGCCACCGCACCGGCACCTGCGCGTGTCCGCTCAGCTCTACAACTCGCACGCGGAGTACCAGCGACTCGCGGAAGCTTTGGAGGCGCTGCAGCGCTGATAAGCTCCCCGGATGCCTCGTTTCGCCACCATCGACGTGGGGACCAACTCGGTCCTCCTGCTCGTCGCGGACCGCCAGCCCGATGGCCGCTTCCAGGCCGTGCGGGAGCGGGCGGAGATCACCCGCCTGGGCCGCGGCGTGGACAAGAACCGTCGCCTCTCGCCCGACGGCATGGAGGCCACCCTCCAGGTGCTGTCCGACTTCGCTTCCGAGGCACGCGGCCTGGGGGCCGAGGCCATCGCCGTGTCCGCCACCAGTGCCGCGCGGGACGCGGAGAACGGCGCCGACTTCCTCTCGGCCGCCAAGGTGCGCGCCGGGGTGACGGTGGACATCATCTCCGGCGAGTTGGAGGCGCAGCTCTCCTTCACCTCGGCGTACGCCGACTTCGGGCGCGAGGCGGCCGGGCCGATGGTGGTGATCGACATCGGCGGCGGCTCCACCGAGTTCATCTATGGAGACCCGGAGGGCCGCGTGGCCTTCCGGCACAGCTTCGACGTGGGCTCGGTGCGGATGAGCGAGCGCTACGTGCACTCGGATCCGCTGTCCCCCGAGGACCGCGCCCGGGTGGAGACACACCTGCGGGAGACTTTCTCCGCGCTGCCGCCCTGCCCTCCGGGGGCGCGGCTCGTGGGCATCGCCGGCACGGTGACGACGCTCTTCACCGTGCGGCACGCCATCGACCCCTATGACGCCGCGCGCGTCCAAGGCGGCACCCTCACGCTCGCCGAGTTGGAGGCACTGGCGGACAAGATGTGCCACCTGCCGCTCGCCGAGCGCCAGAAGCTGCCGGGCCTTCAGCCCAAGCGCGCGGATGTGATTCCCGCCGGAGCCCTCATCCTTCTCGAGAGCCTGCGGGCCCTCGGGCTCGAGCGCTGCCGGGTGAGCGACCGCGGCCTGCGTTGGGGCCTGCTCGCGTACCGTTTCGGAGCCCCCCACCCATGAGTCCGACCACCGCCGTGGCCAACCCCACCGCTCCCGCGAGCACCTCCGCGCGCACCAGCTACTACGCGCTGCTCATCCTCTCGCTCATCAACCTGGTCAACTACCTCGACCGGTACATCGTCACGGTCGCCCTGCCCTACATCAAACAGGACTTCCAGCTCACCAACACCCAGGCGGGCTACCTGGGCAGCTTCTTCATGCTGGTGTTCATGCTGGCCTCCCCGGTGAGCGGCTTCCTCGGGGACCG
>NZ_DASVWK010000787.1:0-8285 GCF_036389735.1 Archangium sp.
CCTGACCATCCCCTGCCCAATGGGGCGGTTCATCCGCGGCTTCGTTCTGGAAGAGGAGCCACTCCGAGCTGCGCAAGAGCCTTCCCTGCTCATCATGGACGCGGAAGAACGCTCGCGAACTGAAGAGATAGAAGAAGCGACTGCGAACCGAGTCCTCTCCCAGATAGGGTTTATAGGTCGTGACGGAGCAGGTGTGGCTGGGATTCCATTCCACTCCCAACACCCGGGCCTTCTGGCTGGCCACACGCTTCAGGTACAGGTAGTACCCCACCGGTAGGGCCACGAGCAGCAAGGCCGCGAGCAGCAGCAGCATTCCCCCGACCAGAGGCACGGCCCGGGTCGGACGCGCTCCCATCACTTGCCCTTCCTGGCCAGATACTCGTCGAAATCGAGGCTGCCCAGGTGCAGCAGGATGGAGACGGGGAAGCGCTTGACCTTGGAGAAGACCAGGAAATCGCCCCCCTTGCCGGTGCGGCGACGATGCTCGTTGTAATGGTTGTTCGTCACCTTGTGGTACATCTTGAACCACCTCATGATGTATTTGGGCTGCAGCAGGTACTCAGCCGGATCGGGCTTGATGACCCCTGCCTTGTTCCAATAGCCCAGGAGCTGATCCTCGCCCTCTTCGTTCAAGAAGTCGTACGTGTCACGCACGTACATGGCCACCTCGCTGATCTGGATGGCGGGGAAGCCGTTGAGATTGCTGTGGGTCTGGAACTGGGTCGCAGCCAGCTTGATGGAGAAGGAGCCCAGCGCGAAGTAGACATCGTCCAGGGGGTCAACGGCCTTCTCCCAGAGGGTCGCTCCCACGTCCACACGGTTGAATTGGGTCTTGTAATCGAGCTCGATGGCGGGCAGGTCGCCGAAGTACATCGACCCGTTCCGGAGCTGCTTCTTCTTCGCATCGAGCAGGCCGAGTGCCTCCAGCCGCTCCATGAGGACAATCATTCCGCGCGAGAGCTGATCGAGGGCTTGCTTGACCCGTCCGACCCGTCCGTTGAACTGGTTGACCTCGGAGAGCTCCTCCACCACCGACTTCACAATGGGGCCCACTCGCTTGGAGTTCTCCAGCCAGCTGAAGGGCAGATCCTGCTTGATGTGGGACTTGTCCAGCGTGCGCGCATCGATCTTGCCCGTCTTGAGGCCCATGGGCAGCTCGTAGGCGGGGCTGTCGAACCACCTGCGCATGAACAACGCGCCCTGCACGCCCTGGAGCTTGTCCATCACCGCGGGAATCTCGGTGATGTTGAACTCGGGGGGAGTGATGGCCTTCACCGCATTCCTGGCGACGTTCTTCGCACAGGTGAGGCAGGTGAGCGGCGGCATTCCGTGCTGACAGTACACGTTCCCCATAGATGACCTCTCATTCCCCCCCCGGAAAGCCGGGCAAGCGCAGCGGGCACGGCACATGTTACCAGGACCCATTCACTCGCGGAGGAGCAGTCCTCCGTCGATGACCAACTCGCTGCCGGTGGTCCAGGGTGCGCCCAGCAGATGCACCACCGCCTCGGCCACCTCCTCGACCTTCCCGAGCCGTCCCAGCGGATGCAGTGCCCCCAGGAAGGACAGCTGGTCGGAGATTCGCTTCTCCAGCTCCGCTCCCTCGGGAGGGACCTCACCCGGAGCCAGGCGCGGAGCACGGACCATCTCCGTGTCCACCACGCCCGGGCAGACGGCGTTGGCCCGGATGCTCCGCGCGGCGCCCGCCATCGCCAGCGAGCGCATGGCGGCCAGCAATCCAGCCTTGGCCGCGCTGTAGACGGCACTGGTGGGCAGCGGCCTCAGGGCCAGCGTGGAGGCGATGAACACCATGCCTCCTCCACCGGACTCCAGCACCGACAGCGCCTCTTCGCCCAGGCGCAGGGGGGCCACGAGGTTCACCTCAAGCTGGGCCCGCAGGGCCTCCTCGGAGATGTGGCTTACAAATCGTCTGACACCTTCTCTGAGAGGACCTGCTGCGCCACGAGTGCTTCACGTTCCGCTCGCCAACGACGGGGGCGCTCTACGCGTGGGAGCTGGAGCGCGGGCGCAAGAACTGGCGGGTGTCCGTGCGCAGTGGCGTCGTCACGAGCGACGGTGCAGTCATGATGGCACTCGCCGAGGCGGGCGCGGGCTGGCGTACGCCATCGAGCCCGCGGTGCAGGAGCAGCTGCGCTCGGGGAAACTCGTGCGGGTGCTGGAGGCCTACGCGCCCACCGTGCCCGGCTATTTCCTCTACTTCCCTAGCCGGGCACAGCGCTCGGAGCCCCTGCGCCTCTTCGTCGAGACGGCCAAGGAGTTGACCACCAAGGCGTTGTGACGCTACACCCGGTGAGTATCAACGTAGTTGTCGCGAGTAGCTGACTCAAGCAGCAGGTCGCAGAGAAGGCACAGCAGGGGTGGGGTGCTGGAGCAGAGAGGGAGGGGAGGGCTGCTGACGGGTGCCACGTGGGCTGTGCGCCGGGCCGGAGAAGAGGCGATGACGGTGTGACGGCGCCGGAGTCACGCGCGGGGGCGGTGCCGCGACTAAATAGGCATTTGTTCCCAGTCTCCGGCCTATAAACGGGTGACTTCCGCGGTTCGGGGCTCGCATTCTTCTCGAAGCTCGACGCGACGCGGTCAAGCAATGTCAGGGCTATTTTTTTGCTTTGGATGACTTGTGCCGAACGCGCTTTTTCCCTTTCGCTCGATTGTATTTTTCCAGAAAACTCCTCCTCTCCTCCAACACTTGCTCCATGTACTTTTCTGACAAATTTTTGTGAACTATTCTTTCAAAATTATCATCGACCAATCCTAGTGCGACACGGACCACGCCTTCACGAATGAACATCCCTGATTCGGGCAGCCTATTCTGTTTTTCGTACTCCACAAAAATATCCCAAGCCTCAGAAAGCTTGGCGTCAAGATCGTTAATCCAACGATAGCCAGCCTGCGCCAACTCGCCAATCAAAACAGAAAGGCTGCCGGCATGGCCCTCCCTGTCCGGGAATTTTTTTGCCAAATAGGCGCGAAGAGTATCGGCATTTATTTCTATCCGATTGGCGGCTGGGTCAGCCGCCCCGAGTAGATTTGCCATCTCACGCTGTGAACTTTGGCTGGATCTAAAAAAAATTTCAAAATGCTGGTCTGCGACGTAAAAAAGGCCGCTCAGCGCATGGAAATCTCTACGAAGATCTCTGGGAACATCAAGCTCCTTCTTATAGGCCAAATGGTGAGAGACATTTGCCCAGGCATCCATCAATATTGTTCTGATTTGAAGTTCAAATTTCATCCCCTTGATGTGGTCATATCGTGGACCTTTGTGCTCATCAGGCATGGTCCCGATCATGTGGAGCGACATGTATCCAAATAATTCCACGTTTTCGCTGTTTATCTTGTCGTCTTCGCTTATAATCTTGAAACACTTTCTTGCTGCTTCGAGAAGACGAGGTACATCGGACAAAAATAGGCATACTACGCGCACTCCAACGATGTCGTTGAGTTCTTGAAGGGGCGCCTTGATCTCGAATCGGCGTGCCTTGCTCTGAATGGATTCGAGTGTCTTCACACGGGAAGAGAGCGTGTGAATGTCAACCCCTGTTTTTTTTATTGCGTCCTCAAGCGCAAAGATAATTTCGCCTTTGAGTTGATCGAAAGCGGGGCGTTTTATCTCGTACTCTGTTTGAAGCTCGCTCATGGCTTATGAATACAACTCGACGTGGGTTTAGGAATTCGATTTTCAGTAGGATTGTATTCTGGTCGCGGGAGAGGTGGGAGAAAATAACCCGGAGAGGTGTCCGGAGAGGGTGTCAAAGAACTTGGCCCCAGCAACTGTGGCAGGCACGTGGGGCCCGGCCACTTGGCGCTCTTCTCCATCAGTCCCTCCTTCACTCCATGGGCGAGCACGTGGCGCAGCCGGCCCATCAGCGCCTCGTCATCCAGCACTGGGCTCCGCCGAGTAGTGCCTCTCCCAGAAGCCTCCACTCCAGTCCACCAGCCGCCCCACCTTTTTGGACAGGTTGGCTCGCAGGTATTGCATGAAGCCGGCGAGCGCTGCCCCTCGCGACGTATAGGACGCATGGGGGCCCAGTAGAGGGTAGGGTGCTGGAGCAGAGAGGGAGGGGAGGGCTGCTGACGGGTGCCACGTGGGCTGTGCGCCGGGCCGGAGGAGAGGCGGTGCGGCCTCTTTGGGCACACGCCGGCCCAGGTGGCCCCCCAGTCACTTGCAACACCGAGCCGAAGAATTGGATGAACGACACACCTAGCCGGGTGACCCAAGTGCTCAACAACCTGCTGAGCAACGCCGTGAAGTATTCACCCCATGGCGGGCGCATCCTGGTGAGCACGTGGGGGCGGCCCGATGAGGTCGTCACCTGGGTGGAGGACGAGGGGATTGGAATCGAGGAGGGGTCTCCATGAGCTGTCCCTTCACTCGCGGAGCAGGAGTCCTCCATCGATGACCAGCTCGGTGCCGGTGGTCCAGGGTGCGCCCAGCAAATGCACCACCGCCTCGGCCACCTCCTCGACCTTCCCGAGCCGTCCCAGCGGGTGCAGCGCCCCCAGGTAGGCCAGTTGAGCGGAAATCCTCTTCTCCAGGTCCGCTCCCTCGGGAGGGGCCTCCCCGGGACTCAGGCGCGGGGCTCGGACCATCTCCGTGTCCACCACTCCCGGACAGACGGCATTGGCCCGGATGCGCCTCGAGGCGCCCGCCATCGCCAGGGAGCGCATCGCCGCCAGCAACCCGGCCTTGGCCGCGCTGTAGACGGCACTGGTGGTCAGCGGCCTCACGGCCAGCGTGGACGCGATGAACACCATGCCCCCGCCGTCCTCCAACACCGACAGCGCCTCTTCACCCAGGCGCAGGGGCGCCACCAGGTTGATCTCCAGTTGGGTCCGCAGAGCCTCCTCGGAGATGTGGCCCGGCGGTTGGTGCTCCACCACCCCCGCCGAGTGCACCAGTCCGTCCAGCCCGCCCAGAGCCTCGCGCGCCCGCGCCAGCAGCCCCTGGCGCTCGGAAGGGGAGGAGAGATCGCACGGCAGGGCCACCGCCTGACCGGGCCACGCGTGCACCACCGCCTCCAGCCGATCCACTCGCCGCCCGGTCACCGCCACCCGGCCTCCCGCCCGCAGCAGCGCCTCGGCCACCGCGAGGCCCATGCCGCTTCCCCCGCCCGTCACCAGCACCTTCCCCGTGCCCACCGGCTGCGGGCTCACCACCGCTCGCCCTCCGCTTCCGGGGTACTCGCCGCCGCCGGGTAGTAGGCGCGGCCCTCCATCGGCGCCAGCCCGTCTGCGGGCTCGGGCACCTCCACCTCGTCGTGGGGGATGAAAGCTGGCCGGTCCACGCACAGCACCGTCTGCTCCTGCGCCCGAGGGTTGTCGTAGCGGTGCGGGAAGTGCTTCGGCCACCGGAAGCCCGTCCCCGCCGGTACGGGCTTGCCCTGGAGCAGCAGCCCGTGGCCCAGCACCAGCTCGGCCTCGTCCATCACCCGGTGCTCGTGGGTGACGATGGTCCGGCCCGGAGCGATGCGCAGCCGGTAGATGCCCACGTGCGCGTCCTGGAAGAGGATGTCCACCCGACCGAAGGGCTTCTCCTCGTGCTCGAAGCGGTACTCGTCCGCCGTGCGGTGCACCTGGAGCGAGGCGAGCCCCGCCCGGCCCAGGGCCTCCGGCTTGGACAGGCGCAGGGTGACGGCCCGCACCGGGGCTCGCGCCGAGTCCTCGGTGGGCGGGGCCAGGATGTAGCGGCAGAGGGCCTCGGCGGCCGTCTCCAGCATGCGGAAGTCGGCCGTCTCCAGCAGGAAGCGCAGCTCGCCGGACAGCCGCGCGTAGTCCACCGTGTCCCGGAGGCTTCCCGCCGTGGCGGCCTTCCGGGTGTCCAGGTAGAGGGCCACGTCGAGATCCAACGGCTGCGGCGTGCCGCGCTCGGCCGGGTACACCCCGACGATGCAGCGCACGGGGAGCTGCCGCAGCTCGATCACATCCAGCGGGCGGCCCTGCTCGTCACGAGGGGCGGCCGAGAAGGCGTCGGACAGGGGGCGGTTCATAGCTGGGCGCTCCGGGCTCCATCCACGGCGATCACCTGTCCGGAGATATAGGGCGCCTCTCGCGCCAGGAAGACCACCACCCGGGCCACGTCCTCGGCCGAGCCCTCCCGCCCGAAGGGGATGCGGGCGAGGAGCGCCTGCCGGGCGGCCTCGTCGAAGTTCTCCGGGAAGATGACCGTCCCGGGGGAGATGGCGTTCACCCGCACCCGGGGCGCGAGCTCCACCGCCAGGGCCTTGGTGAGCATGAGCAGCCCGGCCTTGCTGACGGTGTAATGGGCGTAGTGGCTCTCGGCCCGCTCCGCGGCGATGTCGGTGAGGTTCACCACCAGCGGTTGGGGGGCCGCTCGCAGCACCGGGAGCAGCGCCTGGGTGAGAAAGAAGGGCGCCTCCAGGTTGACGCCCAGCATCCGGTGGAAGTCCTCCCGGGAGATGTCCTCGAAGGCCCTCCGCTCGTAGAGGCCCGCGTTGTTCACCAGGACGTCGAGGGCCGGATGGTCCCGTCGCACGTCCTTGGCCAGCGACTCCACCCCCTCGGGCGTCCCCAGGTTGGCCCGGTACACCGTGGCCGAGCGCCCCAGGGCACGGGCCTTCCCGGCCACCTCGTCGGCTCCCTCGGTCGATTGGTGGACATGCAGGGCCAGGTCGTAACCCGCCTCGGCCAGGGCCAGGGCGATGGCCTTGCCGATTCGGATACCGGCCCCGGTGACGACTGCTGTAGGCATGAATGTCTCCCTGGGTCCTGGATATACAGGTAGAAGGCTTGGAAGGGGCCAGCAACCACATGGACGCACGCATCGTCGAGTTCGCCGAGGTCCTCCGCCAGAACGGGGTCCGTGTGAGCACGTCCGAGGTCTCGGACGCGGCGAGGGCGGCCTCGGAGGTGGGCCTCCAGGACAAGGGCATCTTCCGCGCGGTGCTGCGGACCACGATGGTCAAGCGCGAGCAGGACGTGGACGTCTTCAACCGGGCCTTCGACTTCTTCTTCTCGGGGGTGGCCAGGACGTTCGAGGCGCTCGACAAGTCCCTGGCGCAGCAGATCCAGGAGCAGGGGCTCATCGAGGGCGACAACCTGACGATGCTGCTCTACCAGATGAACCTGCTCTTCCCGGAGCTCTCCCCGATGGCGCAGGCCGCGCTGATGGGGGACCGGGCCCGGCTGGCGCAGATCTTCCGGTCCGCGACGCTCCAGTTGGACCTGTCACAGATGCGCAGCTCGATGCAGACGGGTTTCTTCACGCGGCGGTTGTTGGTGGCGGCGGGGATGGATCGGGCGCGCTCGGAGCTCAAGACGCTCGAGGACGAGTTGCGCAAGCGGGGCCTGCCGGCGGAGGGCGTGGAGATCGTCTCGCGGCACGTGGCGGAGGCCCTGCGCAAGGTGGAGGACGCGGCGCGGCGCGAGGTGAAGCGTCAGACCGAGGCCCGCATCCGCAAGCCCACGGGCGGGGTGGTGGACAAGCCCCTGCACCAGCTCAGCCAGGCCGAGGTGAACCAGATGGAGTCGGCGGTGAAGACGCTGGCCGAGAAGCTGAAGGCCCGGCTCATCCGTAAGCAGCGCTCGAAGCGCAAGGGCGTGCTGAACGTGCGCCGCACGCTGCGCCGCAACCTGCCGTGGGGTGGGGTGCCCATGGTGCCCCAGTTCCGCACCCGCCGCCCCCAGCGCCCCGAGGTCGTCGTCCTCTGCGACGTGTCCGACTCGGTGCGCAACGCGTCGCGGATGATGCTCCTCTTCACCTACACGCTCCAGTCCCTCTTCGTGCGCGTGCGCTCGTTCGTCTTCGTCTCCGACGTGGGCGAGGTGACGCGGTTCTTCAAGGAGCAGGACGTGGACCGCGCGATCGATCTGGCCACCATGGGGCAGACCATCTCGCTCACGGCGAACTCCAACTATGGCCGCGCGCTGGCCTCCTTCACCCGAGACCAGCTCGGCGCCATCACCCGCCGGACCACGGTGATGATCATCGGAGACGGCCGGAACAACTACAACGCCAACAACGCGTGGGCGCTCAAGGACCTGAAGCAGAAGTGCAAGCGGCTCTTGTGGATCTGCCCCGAGGACCGCGGCAACTGGGGCTTCGGCGACAGCGAGATGCTCACCTATTCGAAACAGTGCCACCACACCGTGGTGGTCAACTCCGTGGCCGACCTGTCCCGCATCGCGGAGCAGCTCGTCCCCGCCTGAAAGGCACGCCCATGTCCCGTTCCCTGTTCGATGATCTCGACACCGCGCCGTCCGCTGGCATGGAGGCTGGCATGGAGGCGGCCGACGCGCGCACGCTCCGG
>NZ_DASVWK010000788.1:0-2733 GCF_036389735.1 Archangium sp.
TGGCGGTGTCGTGTTCATCATGGCTTTCCTCATGGGCAAGAAGGTCGGCGTGCGTTGACAGTGGAGGAGGCCCTCACGCCCCTTCTCGGGCTGCGTTCCGCAGCGTGACTCCGGGGGCCTCGACGGCGCCGGTGTGCTCGGTGCGCAGTGCCCGCGAGGCCCACAGGGCCAGCAGCGCCGCTCCGCCGAGCAGCCCCGCGCTCGCGACGAAGGTGCTCTGGTAGCCGCTGCGGTCGAACAGCAGCCCACCAAGTGAGGCGCCCGCCGTGATGGCGAGCTGGATGGCCGCGACCATGAGGCCGCCGCCGGCTTCCGCGTCGTTTGGCAGGGTGCGGCTGAGCCACGTCCACCACGCCACCGGTGCGGCCGTGCCGATGAGCCCCCACAGGGCGAGGAGGCCGGCAGTGGCCAGCAGCGAGTGGCCGAAGACGACCAGGGCGAGGGCGACGAGCGCCATGGCCAGAGGCGCGCCCACAAGCACCGCGGACAGCCGCCGGGCCATGAAGAAACCGATGAGGTACGTGCCCAGGAGCCCCGCGGCCCCCATGCCCAAGAGGAGCAGCGAGAGGGTGGAGACGCTGACGCGCGTGACCGTCTCCAAGAAGGGACGCAGGTAGGTGAACAGGGCGAACTGGCCCATGAAGAGCAGACTGAGCGCCAGGATGCCCGACCGAGCCTCGGGGCGGCGAAGGAGGGCAAGCGTGCTCGGCGGTCGAGCGGCACGCTCGGTGGGCATCGCGGGCAGCGTGAAGAACTGCCAGGCGAGGGTGATGGCGGCAAGCGGGACGACAGCGAAGAAGGAGCCGCGCCAGCCGATGTACTGACCCAGGAAGCTGCCGAGGGGCGCCGCGACGGTGGTGGCCAGTGCGTTGCCTCCATTCAGCAGTGCGAGCGCGCGCGGCACGTCGCGCTCGGGCACCAGCCGCATGACGGTGGCCGTGGAGAGCGACCAGAAGCCCCCGATGACGACGCCGATAAGCGCCCGGCCCACCATGAGCACCGTGAAGGTCGGCGCCAGGGCGGTCACGAGGCCCGAGGCCAGCATCACGCCGGTGAGCACGAGGAGGAGCCGCCTGCGGTCCACCGTCCGGGCGATGGACGCGATGACGAGGCTCGTCAGGACGGCGAAGAGGCCGGACACGCTGACGGCCTGGCCCGCGCGGCCCTCGCTCACGTGGAGGTCGGTCGCGAGGGGCGTCAGGAGGCTCACCGGCATGAACTCGGAAGCGATGAGCGTGGAGACGCACAAGGTGAGCGCGAACACGGCGCCCCACGATGCGGTGCGCGGGGCGGGCGTCACGGATGCGTTGGCGGGCTGAGGGGTCATGGGACTCTCGGGGTTGTTTGGCAGCGCGGCCACGGACCGGCTGTCGGCGATTCGGAAACGTGCTCCACGAGTAACCCTCCGGCTCCGCTCGAAGCGACCTGCCGGACGTGAACGGGCTGTTAAGCTCTGGTTGACGAAGCCTCGGCGTCCGCCAAAGGGCCACGGAGGAAACCCCTGCGATGAAGACCTCGCTCTTCCAGCAGCTCCACGTGTTCCTCGCCGTCGCGCGTCTGCAGAGCTTCCGAGGCGCGGCGCGCGAGCTCGGCGTCTCCACGGCCGCCGTCAGCCAGTCGGTACGTCAGCTCGAGACGCAGTTGGGCGTGGTCCTGCTCAACCGCACCACCCGCAGCGTGTCGCCCACGGACACAGGGCGGCGGCTCGTGGAGGAGGCTGGCCCGGGCCTGGCTCAGGCCGCGGCTGCCCTCCAGGGAATCTCAGCCCAGCCAGGCGAGGCCCTCGGGCGGCTGAAGCTGTCCGTACCGCGCTCGGCGGTCGCACTCGTCATCGCGCCCGTGTTGCCAGCCTTTCGGGCCCGCCACCCCCGCGTGGACGTCGAAGTCGTCGTCGAACAGCGCCTTATCGACATCGTCGCCGAGGGCTACGACGCGGGCGTGCGCCTGAGCGAGACCATCGAGCGCGACATGGTGCAGGTGCGCCTCACCGGGGCGTTCCGCTTCGTCGTGGTCGGCGCGCCCGGCTACCTCGAACGGCGCGGCGCGCCTGAGCGTCCGCAGGACCTGGCCCAGCACGACTGCATCGTCCTACGCTCGCAGACGACCGGGACGCCCTACGCCTGGGAGCTGGAGCGCGGGAGCAAGTCCTGGCGCATCCAGGTGCAGGGAGGGATTGCTACCAATGACGAGATGGCGGGCGTGGCGCTCGCAGTCCAGGGAATGGGATTGGCTTATGCCCTCGAGCCGGCCATCCAGGACCACCTGCAGTCCGGAAGGCTCGTGCGGGTGCTGGAGGACTATGCGCCCGAAGTCCCTGGCTTCTTCCTGTACTACCCGAGCCGTGCGCAGCGCTCAGGACCCCTGAGGCTCTTCGTGGAGTTGGCCCGAGAGGTCCTTGGTCGCACGCGGTGACACGGAGCGAAGGTGCCAGCCCGCTCGGGGTACGGATGGGGGAGCAAGGCCATGACAAGCGGATTGCCCTCTCGCTCCCTCTCCCACCGGGGGCCATTCCGCCAGGGGGGCCGCAGTGACCTTTCCCCTGGGCCCCGGCAACATGGGCGAGCGGATCGCTCCTCCCCGCCCCCACGCACCACGTCCCCAGCAGGTCCATGCGCCCCCTTCCGAGTCGTCTTGCGTCTGTCATTGCCCTGGTTGTCCTGAGCGTGCTGCTGGCCGCCCCCCGTCCGGCCCGGGCCTACCCCATGCTGCCGTGGCCGGCGTCCCCGTTCCCCG
>NZ_DASVWK010000789.1:0-11654 GCF_036389735.1 Archangium sp.
AACGCACTGAAGTACAGCCCACCCGAGAGCCCCGTGCGGGTGGAGGCGCGAGGGGTGGATGGCTGGGTGGCGCTCACGGTGCACAACCGCGGCGCCCCCATTCCGCCCGACAAGTGGCCCCTCCTCTTCCAGCCCATGCAACGCGCCAGGGGAGAGGTGGACAAGGCGGGGCGCAGCGTGGGGCTGGGCCTCTACATCGTGGACCACATCGCCCGCGCGCACGGGGGCCGCGTCGAGTTGCGCTCCACCGAGGCGGAGGGCACCACGTTCACGGTGTGGCTGCCGCGCTCCGCCCCCGTGCCGAGGAGCTGACCCGAAGCCACGTGGCCCAGGTCAAAGGTGTGGCCGCGCTCGTGCGTCATGATCGCCTCCAGGCCGTAGCGGTTGGAGCAGTTGGCGCTGTTGGCGTCCGTCGTCCAGGTGAAGTCGACCTTGTTGATGCGCGTATCCCTGTTTCCATGTGGCGTTGGCCTTCGAGCCAACACTTCCATTGGACGGGAGGACGGATTGACACGCGAGCCCGAGCCCTCAAATTCGTGGGCCCTTCGATCCGGCGCGAACCGCCCTGGAGGCCGCGATGTCGATGAGACGCATCCTTCCCCGGTCGCATGTGCTCGTGCTCTGGCTCGTCGGATGTATGGCGTTGACGCTCCCCGCGAGAGCACAGACTTCCGCGGACGTGGGCCAGTGGTCGGGCGTGATGTCCTGGCCCCTCTCCGCCACCCATGCCCACCTGCTGCCGACGGGCCGGGTGATGTTCTTCGGCGAGTTCGCCCAGGGGGACACGCCGCCGCGGCTCTGGGACCCCACCACCCACACCGTCAGCTCGCTGCCCTTTCCGGGCTACAACCTCTTCTGCGCGGGCCACTCCTTCCTCGCGGATGGCCGGCTGCTGGTGACGGGGGGGCACATCGAGAGCCACGTGGGCCTCGAGGACGCGAGCATCTTCGACCCCGTCGGCTCCCGGTGGATCCGCCTGCCGGACATGAACGACGGGCGCTGGTACCCCACCAACATCACGCTGGCCAACGGCGACGTGCTGGTGATTTCGGGAGAGACGGTCGGCTCCGGAATCATGAACGAGATTCCCCAACGCTTCCTGGCCTCCACCAACACCTGGAGGACCATGACGAGCGCGCGGCTCAAGCTGCCGTACTACCCGCGGATGTTCCTCGCGCCCAATGGACGGCTCTTCCTGGCGGGGCCGCAACGCCTGGGCCGCTTCCTGGACACGGGAGGGACGGGCACCTGGCTCACGGGGCCCTATAGCAACTACGGCACCCGGAGCTACGGGCCCGCGGTGCTGCTCGACGGCAAGGTGCTGCTCATCGGCGGAGGAGATCCCCCGACCGCCACCGTCGAGCAGATCGACCTCAACGTGGCGACACCGGCCTGGCGGTACGTGGCGCCCATGAGCACGGCGCGGCGCCAGCACAACGCGACGATCCTCCCGGATGGCACGGTGCTCGTGCTGGGCGGCAGCGCGGGCAGTGGCTTCGACAACAAGGCCGCTCCGGTCCTCACGCCCGAGGTGTATGACCCGGTCACCAACCGGTGGACGCGGCTCGCGCGCGGCAATGTCTACCGGGGCTACCACTCCACGGCGGTGTTGCTGCCGGACGGGCGCGTGCTGAGCGCGGGAGGCCGGAACACGAACAACGCGGAGGTCTTCTCGCCGCCCTATCTCTTCAAGGGCGCCCGTCCCACGGTGAGCTCGGTGCCGGACGTGGTGACGCCTCGCACGACCTTCTCCATCGCGACGCCGGACGCGGGCCGGGTGACGAAGGTGACGTTGATCGCCCTGAACTCGGTGACGCACTCCTTCGATCAGAACCAGCGGCTCATCACCCTGGGCTTCACGCGCGGCAGCGGAGTCCTCACCGTCACCGCGCCGGCGAACAACAACGTGGCGCCGCCGGGCTACTACCAGCTCTTCCTCGTGAACGACGCGGGAGTGCCCTCCATCGGCCGGATGGTGCGCATCCCCGCCGTGCCTTGAGGGGATCCTCGAACTCGCACGCGTTCAAGCCGGAACGGCGACGAGCTCCTCGCCGATGTCCCGGAGATGCCGCGAGCGATGGGTGATGCGGAAGCCAGCGGCCTCGACGAGGGGAACGGTGTCGCGGTTGATGTGACACCCCCCGGAGAGGCGGCTCCAGGCGGGGTTGAGGCGGTCCTGGAGGTGGGCAAGGCCCGAGTGCGGAGCGCGGACGTGCTCGAGCATGCGGAGCTGTCCACCGGGGCGGAGGACGCGGCGGAGCTCCGCGAGACCACGCACGGGGTCCTCGACACTACAGAACACGAGACAGGAGACGACGGCGTCGAAGGAGGCGTCGGGGAAGGGGAGCCGCTGCACATCGGCCTGGAGGAGGGAGACGCCGGAGCGGCGGTGACGCGCGCGGGCGAGCATCTCGGGGTCGATGTCGATGGCGACGACGTCGGAGACGGAAGGGGGATAGGACGGAAGGAGCAATCCGGTTCCGGTCCCGACCTCGAGGACGCGTCCGGAGAGCCCCTGCACGAGCCTCCGGCGGGCGCGGTTGAGGCCGAGCCAGCCGAGGGGCGTCATCACGGCGTCATAGAGCAGGGCCCTGGCGGTGCACATGGGGTTCAGCGCCAGTGGGCCACGTGGTCCCGCGCGAACTGGAGCGGCGAGCGCGGCGCGCGACCGAGCAGCCGTTGGGCATCCCCGGTCACGCGCTCGGCCCTGCCGGCCCGGCAGTAGGCGAACCAGCCCGCGATGGCATCGACGATGAGGGGGGGGAGCCCCGCGCCGAGCAGCGCCGTCCGGAACTTCTCGGGCTCGACCGCGACGTAGCTCACGGGCTTGCCGAGTGCTTCGCCCATGGCCTGGGCGACCTCGGCCATGGTGGAGGCCTCGGTGCCGGTCAGCACGTAGGCCTTGCCGTGGTGCTCGGTCCCCGAGGCGAGGGCCACCCGCGCGGCGATCTCCGCGATGTCGCGCGTATCGATGTTGCTGACCCGACTCGTCCCGAGCGGCAGGGCGATGAAGCCCTGGGTGCGAATCGTCTGGTTGTTGCGAGCGCTGATGAAGTTCTGGAAGTACTGGTTGGGCCGCAGGAGGGTGAAGGGGATGCCGCTGTCCGCGAACACCTGATCCGCATCGCCGTGCCAGACGGCCTCGGAGATGGGCTCGGGCTCGCCAGCACCCATCAGGCTGCTGCGCACCAGGTGGCCGACACCCGCCTGGCGCGCGGCCTCGACGAGTGCCCTGGCTTGCTGGACCATGGCCGGAGACATGGGGTTCACCTGGAGCACCGTGTCGACGCCCTGGAGCGCGGGGCGCAGCGTGTCCGGGCGCTCCGTGTCGAGCTCGACCACGCGGACCTCGCGGCGGTCCTGGAACTGCTCCCGGGCCCGCGCCACGTCTCGCGAGCCCGCGACGATGTTCACCTCGCCGAGGCGGGCCAGCTCCGCGACGATCTCCTTGCCGATGTTGCCTGTCGCGCCGACGACGAGGACGGTCTTCATCTCCAGGGCTCCCGGGCCGTGTATGCCAACGGGCACCATCTTGCTCTCCTGGGAGGTTGGGCTCACGTGGATTCCGCCGCGCCCAGGGGCGGCGTGACCCTGTCGGGCAGGAGCACTGTCCACTGGTGGTTTCCGCGGCGGGCCGCGCTGCTTGCGGTGGAGTGTCGTCCCTCCCACCTTCGGCGGCCAGGAGGAATCAATCCATGCAAGTCGAAGGAGGTAGGAGCCTGCTCGGGCTCCTCGCGGTGACGGGAGTGTTGACGTGGCCGGGGGCCGGGCTCGCGAGCGCGCCGGAGGGCCTGAAGGCCGCCATGAAGGCGGACCCCGCTCAGCAGATCCGTCACGTGGTGGTGGTGATGATGGAGAACCGGTCCTTCGACCATTTCGTCGGCTGGACTCCCGGTGCGGACGGACGGCAGGCGGGGCTCACCTACCCGGACCGCGAGGGGACACCCCAGCCGACGTATCCGCTGGCGCCCGACTACCAGGGCTGTAGCCACCCGGATCCGGATCACTCCTACGTGGGCGGACGCATCGAGTACAACGGTGGCGCGTGTGATGGCTGGCTGCGCGCGGGGACGAACGACACGTATGCCATCGGCTATTACCGGCAGGAGGATCTGCCTTTCCTCGGGAGGGCGGTCCCCCAGTGGACGACGTTCGACCGCTACTTCTCCTCCCTGATGGCGGAGACGTATCCGAACCGCATCTACCAGCATGCGGCGCAGACCGACCGCATCACCAACACGCTGGAGCTGTCCACGCTCCCCACCATCTGGGATCGCCTCGCGGAGAAGGGCGTCACCGGGCGCTACTACTACTCGGACGTGCCCTTCCTCGCGCTCTGGGGGCCGAAGTACCTGCCCATCAGCCGTCCGTTGCCCGTGTTCCTCGCGGAGGCCGCCACGGGCACCCTGCCGGAGGTGGCCTTCGTGGATCCCCGCTTCCTGGGCGAGGCGGAGGGCACGTCCGGAGATGACCACCCGCACGGCGACGTGCGCGACGGTGAGGCCTTCCTGAGCCTCATCTACAACGCGGTGACGCAGGGCCCCGGGTGGAAGAACACGGTGCTGATCATCAACTTCGACGAGTGGGGCGGCTTCTACGACCACGTGCCGCCGCCCACCGCGCCCATTCCACCGGCGGACGCGCTGGCGGGCAACGAGGATGGGCGGCTGGGCTTCCGCACGCCGGCGCTCCTCATCGCCCCCTGGGCGCCCAAGGGAGTGGTCTCCCATACGCAATTCGACCACACCTCGGTGCTGCGCTTCATCGAGTGGCGCTGGGGGCTGGAGCCGCTCACGGTGCGCGACGCGACGGCGAACAATCTCGCCGAGGTGCTCGACTTCACCCAGAAGCGGAAGCGGCCGCCGCCGCTTCTCATGCCGCCCGGACCCTATGGCCGCCCCTGCGCCCCGAGTCCCTTCCCACCGGACAACGACCTCGAGCACCTGGAGGAGCTCGCGCGGCAGTCCGGCTGGCCCGTCTACGGCGGTCGCTGAAACCCCGAGCCGGAGCCCCTACCGCACCTGGGGCTGAACGCTCCCACCCGGAGGCACGGCGGGCGCGGCCTTCTGAGCGGGGGCCTGCCACTTCACGAGCCCATAGATGCCGAAGGCGACGAGGCCGAAACATCCGTACTGCGCGGGGGTCAGGCCGAAGTACCGGGCGTCGACATAGGAGAGGTCGGTGG
Organism: Archangium sp.; assembly: GCF_036389735.1. Lineage (GTDB taxonomy): Bacteria > Myxococcota > Myxococcia > Myxococcales > Myxococcaceae > Archangium. The sequence continues at coordinate 5,186 of NZ_DASVWK010000789.1, forward strand.
CGCGCAGGAAGTCGAAGCTGAAGCGGCCGAAGGCGTAGAGGAGGGAGAGGAGGGGGAGCAGCTTGCCGCGCAGCTTGCCCGCGTTGTGCAGGCCCCAGAGGACGCCGGAGACGGCGAAGAGGAACGCGGCGTCATACATGCCCAGGTCATGCCGGGGCCCGCCGGGGAAGGCGACGGCGAGGAAGAAGTCGGTGCGCAGGCCGGGGTGGTCGTGCACGGCGAAGCAGCCGAGGCGGGCGACGGCCCAGCCCGGGGCGACGGCGAGCGCGAAGGCATCGGCGTAGTCGCGGAAGCGCAGCTTGCGAGCCCGGAAGAAGAAGACGGCGGCGAGGATGCCGCCGATGAGCCCTCCGAAGGAGGAGAGCCCATCCCACACCTTCAGTATCTGGAAGGGACTCTTGGAGAGCTCCTCGGGGTGGTAGGCGAAGAGGTGGAAGAGGTGGCCGACGACGACACCCACACCGACACCCCACGGGGCATAGTCCTGGAGGGCGTTGGCATCGAGGCCCTCGCGCTCGGCCTGCCGGGTGAGCAGGCGTGCGGCGAAGAGGATGCCCAGGGCCACGAAGATGCCGAAGGGCTCGATGGTGAGGGGACCGAGCTTGAGGGAAGGGACGTGCAGGTAGGGAATCAAGAGTCTCTCCGGCGAACGGACGGCATGCTGCCATAGTCCGCCTGTTGCCACGGGGGCGAACAATGGTGGGGAGAGCTGGCTTCCCAGGGCCATCAAGCGAGCGGTCGGGCCAGCCAGCCCCTTCCGGGGGAGCCAGAGCCGCCGAGGCCGGATTTCCGGGCCCGGAAGCGAGCGGCCGGCTATTTACCGACCCATCAGGATTCGTATTACGCTTCCTACCCGTGAATCCTTTCCGGTTTCGGACGTAGGAAAAGTCGACCACTGGAACGCACCCGGGAGCCCGAGGCGTCCAGAGCGCTGCATCGGCGGGCTCATGTCAGGGGGGACCGCTCTAGTCACACTGTGTGAGCCGGAGGTGTGAACGAGGACGGTGTCCCACCCCTGTCTCCACCCGGGCACGTGTGGTGCCTGGCCCGTGCTGTCAGTGAAGTCGGTAGACTGTGTAAAGGAGTGAACCCGCCATGAAGTCCTACCTCCTGGTTCCCAAGGAGTCGATTGAGACCCAAGCCCGTCCGGGCGTGCGGGGGACGGAGCAGGGAGAGCGCGTGCTGCAGCGCACCACCGCCCTTCAGTTCATGATCAGCGGGCGGGCGCCGGACATGCTGCGCAGCCTGGGGCTGCGCTCGGCGACCCTGCCCGGGCGCATGCCCCAGGTGAGCACCGCTCCCGGGTCTCGCAAGAAGAATGCGGCCCGGAGCCGCGACCGCAAGGGCGAGCTGAACGTGGCGGCCTCGGAGGGCCCGGTGCTGGAGCCGGCGAGCGCCTCGGACATGGGCACCTACCGCCACATGCCGCTCATCGGCGCCACCATGGCGCACTTCGTTTCGGACGAGGCCGAGCGCGTGGCCAAGGAGGAGCTCGGCCGCGACTTCGAGTTCATCCCGGACACGGTGCACCTCACCTTCCCGGGCCCGGTGTCCGCGGGGCAGATGGGTCCGCGCAACCGCGGCCTGTCCTCGCTCGACCAGCGTGAGTGGCCCGAGGAGTGCGGGGTCCATGCCGCCCACGCCCAGGGCATCAAGGGCGCCGGGGTGATTCTGGGCATCCTCGACACCGGCGTGGACGCCGACCACCCCGAGCACCAGGCCCGCCTCATCCAGTTCCGCTACGTCTCGCTCTTCCCCAACTCGCCGCACAACCCGGCGCGAGACGTGCGCGGCTTCGACCCGGACGGCCATGGCACCCATGTCGCCGGCATCGCCGCGGGCAAGTTCCACGGCGTCGCTCCCGAGGTGGACCTCTACGTCGCCTCGGTCATCGAGTCCGAAAGCATACGAACGAGCCTGGGACGGGTAGCCGCCGGGATGGATTGGCTGCTACACCAGTTCTCGACGCCTGAGAATGCTTCCCGGCCCGCCGTCGTGAACATGTCCCTGGGGTTCCCCGTGCAGCCTCCGCCCGGTGTCAGTGACATGGAGTATCGTCTCAACATCCGCGCGCTCCAGACCCTGGTGCGCCGGTTGGTGGACGCCAACGTCCTGCCGGTCACGGCAGCCGGGAACAGCGGCGCTGGGACGGCCGGTTACCCAGCGGGCTTCCCAGAGGCCCTGTCCGTGGGGGCGGTCGACTTCTCCCGCCGCGTGGCCAGTTTCTCGGCCAGCGGTCTGGTGAATCAGCGATCTGTTCCGGACGTGATGGGTTACGGCGTGAACGTGTACTCCAGCACAGAGCGAAGGTGTAATAACCAAGCGTTCTACGAGCGCATGAGCGGAACCAGCATGGCCGCCCCTTACGTCGCGGGTATTGCCGCGCTATATCGCTGCCGTTCCCCGGACTTGACGGCACTGGAAGTCAGGGATTTGATTCTGGACAACGCAGTGAAGCTGCCCAAGACGCCCGCGGGACGCGGTGGTCGGGGTCTGGCGGTTTACAGGTAGTCATGGCGGCTACCAGGGCCGGCGCCAGTTGAGCGCCGGGCCTGGGTGGAGGAGTGAGATGAGCAGGAAGACAGCCCCCACGCAGCGCCGGCTCTCGGGCCGCTTTCCCAAGATGGGCGCGGTCACGCCCCTGCCGGGATCGCGGGCGGAGAGTTCGCCGGGTTGGATCGAGGTCATGGTCATGCCTCGGGAGGAGCCCGGTGCGACCTGGCAGCCATCCCCTCAGCGCGACCGCTCGGTCGTCCACCAGCGGGCGTGCGAGGACAGCAAGCAGTTTCGTGACTCGCTGCTGACCTTCCTGCGCGCACACCACCTGATGGGCGCGGTGAAGGGCATGACCGAGTCCGGCTCCCTCCCCATGGTGACGCTCTACTGCACCCTCGGGGTGTTGGAGCAGCTCCAGCGCTCGCCCCTCTTCGAGGCGGGTCGCGCCATGAGCCTCGAGATGTACACCTGAGCCAGCCCCTCGGGTTGGACACCTGAGCGGGGCTCGAGGTTCCCCTCGCGCCGTCGGGTCTGGGTTCTGGTTCGCCATCTCCTGGGAGAGCGGCTTACCGGGCGTCCCGTCTTTTCCCGACTGGAAATAAATTACTCACTTGACTTGGGAGCGGCAACCCCCCTGAACGCCCGTTGCCCTTGCGGTTGTGCGCGGACGTCCCATCTTGCATCCCTTTTGTCTCCCAAGGAGACAGGGTGCTTGCCTGCCTGCTCTCCAGGCGCCTGCGTTTGATTGAGCGCCCCCCATTCACCTCAAACGCACGAGCCGGCCGAAAAGGTCTGACGTCCCCTTTGGCCGGCCCGTTCGCCAGTAGGCGCCGCGCGGGGCGCGGCGTTGTCCGTCCTACACAGGCTTCCTACGGGTGGAGTCGCAGGTAGAGCAGGTCGCTGTCTCCCTGGGGCGTGAAGGTCTTCCCCTCCAGTTGCGCTGGGACCGAGAGGGGGGTTCCCAGCAGCACGGCTCCGCCCGGCTGAAGGGCCAGGTCGAGGGAGAGGACGTGGTCGAAGGCCCGAGACCAGGAGTGCTGGCCGTCCGCCGCGTAGCGCGCCACGAAGGGCCTCCTGAGTTCGTAGTCGAAGCGCGAGACGTAGCCCAGCGGCCCGCCGCCGGGATCGAATTCGTTCTCGCCCCTGCCAGAGACGGTGAGGGCTCCGTCCTCGCCCACCGCGAGTTCATCGAACCAGACCGTGTACACGGAGCGGAGCCAGTCATCCGCACCCGTGTCGCTCAGTGCCCCGATGAAGCCGTTGGTATCGGGCATGGCATCGTCCGGATAGCCTCCGACGTACGGGCGGCCCCCGAAGGTGAAGGAGCCCCCGAAATTGCCGCTGAAGGCAATCCGGTGGGCACCCTGGGGCCTGACGCCCACCACCTCGCCATAGGCTCCCCGGAATACCCGCTTCCACAGCAGGCTCCCGGAGGGGCTGTACTTCGCGAGGAAGGGGGCGGACTCGCCCAGCGGTCCATCGCCCAAATCCGTCCAGGGGTTCGCCGAGCCTCCCACCAGGACGTTGCCCACGGCATCCGTGGACACGGTACTGCCGCTGGCCTGGGTCAGCTCATCCTGCGCTCCCCCGCCCCCCTGGAACGCCCTGGACCACAGATGCCGACCCTCCCAGGAGAACTTCGCCAGGAAGCCGCCGGTGAGCCACCAGGAAGCGGACTCGCTCGTGGTGTTCGAGACGAGGGCTCCACCGCCCAGGTCCATCTGGCCCGAGAAGGCACCGGTGACGATGAGGCTGCCATTGGCGTCGGTGGCCACCGCGTTCGGGTACACCACCGCCTGGGGCTGTCCCGGGCCACCCCGGGCCATGAACCCGCGGGCCCAGACGCTCCCCCCGCTGGGGAGAACTTGGCGATGAAGAGGCCCTCCAGTTCTTCCGGAACGGAGGGGAGAGGGCCCGTGCCGAGGTCCGGCGCGCCCTGGTACCTGCCCACCACGAGGATGTTGCCCAGCGACGTGAGCACGACGCTCGTCGCCCTCACGTTTTGAGTGCTGACCACGCGGGTCCAGAGGACGGCGCCCTCCGCGGAGTAGCGCGCGAGTGCCAGGCCCTGCCCCTGGTTCGGGAAGGCCGCCTCCCCGAAGCGCCCTACCGCCAGGAAGCCGCCTTCGGGATGGGACGCCAGGGCATCCAACTCCTCCGCGCCCAAGCCACCGTACTGACGCGTCCAGGCGGTGTGGCCGCCTCCCGCGCCGTGATAGGTGCAGAACGGCGGGCTCTCCAGGGTGACGAGCATGAACGGCTCCAACCTGTTGCCGTTCCCCGCTTCGTCCGAGTCGAAGCTCACGCCATTGCCCGACTCGGGGAGCAGGCCGAAGCTGTAGTCACCGTCTTCCGTCACCACCCCGTTCAGGTCGTACGACACCCAGGTGTTGGGGGTGATCTCTCCGAGGTTGCCAATCGGGCGCTCCGAGAGCCCCGGCCGGCTGTTCCAGGTGAGGCCCTCCTCGGACCAGGTATCGCTGGCCCGGTAGAGCAGGGGGCCATTCGAGGTGTCGTCGATGGCGTGGAGCCAGAGCCGCGCGTCGAGGATGGTCAGGCCGTAGGCGGGGACCTCGAACTTGAGGTAGGTCTCCAACAGGGGCGAGCCATCCACGCTGAGCGTCGGTGCCGCGCCGTAGTTCCGCCCGGGTTCGCTCTGGGAGACATACCCGTCGGCTTGCCAGGCATGGGCGCCGCGCCGGTAGAGCTCCGTGCGCGGCACGCAGGCCGTCGGCAGTGGGGTCTCCCCCGTCACGGTGACGACGAGCTGGGGCCGCAAGTCCGTCCGGATGTTCTCCCGGGAGGCGAAGGTCGTCCCGTCGCTCGAGTCGGAGACGAGGACGAGGCTCAGCATCCCGTTGTCGTGCACTCCGCCCGTCACGTCGTATTCCACCCACGTGCCGCTGGAGATGGCGCCCTTGTCGGCCAGGGGGGCGCCGCCGGGCACGGGCCGGGTGCTCCAGGTGACACCGCCCTCCGTCCAGTATCCTCCCGTGTCGAGGAACACCCGTGGCCCGTTCGTGGTGCCATCCGACGCGTACAGCCTCAGGGTCGCCCGCGTCACCGTCCCCGTCAGACCTCGGACCCAGAAGCGCAGGGTGCTCTCCAGGCGCGGAGAGAGATCCACGCCCAGGGTGCCCAGGACGCCGAAGTTCCGCGTGGCAGAGGCCTCCTCCACCCGAGCATCCGCGCTCGCCGGGAACGTGTACGTCGTGGTCAACCCCTGCTTCACGGGGGCCGGGGCCTGGGCAGGCGGTTCCTCGGCACCACAGTGGGTCAACAGCACCAACGCGACCAACGCCGCCACCCGGCGTCCTCCCGCCCCAGCTCCCCAGCTCATGCGCGCACCCCGAAAGCAGTGAAAGGTCAGCGCACGAGGTGCATCCGGTGTACCGGGTGGGAGTGATGACTACACGAAGCCGGGCTGCCCTCCGGGGCGACGGAGGGCAGCGGCGCGGGCAGCTTCCCGGAACGGTCTTGCCGGACACGGGAAGCGGAATGCCCAGGGGCGCCGCGCGAGGCGCGGCGTGGCCCGGACTACATGGTGAGGCCGCCGTCCACGTCGATGGTGCGGCCGTTGAAGTAGTCGCACTCGAGGACGAACTTCACCGCCAGCCACAGGTCCTCGGGCAGGCCGATGCGGCCCACGGGGATGTTGGCCACCAGGGCGTCACGGGCCTTCTGGTTCATGCCCTGCGTCATGGGCGTCTCCACCATGCCCGGGGCCACGGCGCCCACGCGGATGGCGAAGGGGGCGAACTCGCGCGCCCAGGTGAAGGTGTTGGCGGCCAGCGCGGCCTTGGCGGACACGTAGTTGCTCTGCCCGCGGTTACCGTGCCGGGCGATGGAGCTCATGTTGACGATGACGCCGGGGCGCTGGTCCGTCTGCACCATCTTCGCCACCACCTCGCGCACCATGAAGGTGGCGCCGGTGAGGTTGACGCCGATGACGGCGTTCCAGTCCGCGGTGGAC
>NZ_DASVWK010000790.1:0-1784 GCF_036389735.1 Archangium sp.
GTGTATGGACAGGACTGCAAGCAGAACCCCTGCCCCCAGGACCAATACTGTCTGCTCCAGACCCAGCCGCGGCTCACGGATGCGGTGTGGATGCAGTGTACCCGGGGCTGCGGCGCTGATGCGCCTCCCTGTCCCGAGGGCTCCGTCTGCCACCAGTACCGATGCCACAAAGCCTGTGCTCCCGAGGACCCCTCCTCCTGCGCCCGGGCTTCGTCTGTCACCGCAAAGCCGCCAAGGAGCCCTGGCGGTGTGTACCGGCTCCCCGGGCCTCCAGAGACCCCTCGCCCTAGGTCCTACTCGAAGACGCGGCCCTCGAGCGCCTCGATGGCGGCGCGGATCTCCGAGGGCACGGGCACCTTCTCGTAGCCGGGGTAGCGCAGCGTGACGAGGACGGCCCCGCCGCGCGCGTAGCGCACCCCGCTGCTCGCATCCTCCACCGCGTACTCCATGGTGAGGCTGGAGTTGCCGATGCGCGTGACGCGCGCGCCCACCACCAGGTCCGCCGGGAAGACGACCGGGCGCAGGTAGTCCGCGTTCGTCGCCGCCACGATGGGTCCCACTCCCCCCTCGGGCTTCTGCATCTCGGCGCTCACCAACCCCACGCGTGCCATGTAGGCGATGCGGGCCGCCTCGAACCAGGTGAAGTACCGCGCGTTGTTCACGTGGCCGTACGCGTCCATCTCGCCCCACTGGACGGGGAAGCGCACGGTGATGGGGAAGTCGTTCATGGGAGCCGTCATGCACCACGATGGCCCTTCCGGAGCAACCGGAATCGCCTCGCCAGGGCCGGACGAGGGCCGCACGCGGAGAGCGGACATGATGGCGCTCCCTGGGCCGCTCGCTCTCGGGTTCCTCGTCTGGCGTGGGACCCGTCAGGTCCTCCGGTCGGGGAGTTGACCGGAGCACGGCGCTGGGAGACCGTCCCCCCAGTGACACCGCACGAGCCAGGCACCGCGAGGAAGCAGCAGCCCGCGACGGCCTCCGAAGAGACGTCCCGCGACTTCACCCTTCACGAGGTCGGTGATCCCGAAACCGGCACCGCCACGCGGCCCCACCAGCACGCGGACATGGTGCGCTGGCTCCACCCCGCGATGCTCATCCGCACCGGCCTGGACGCACTGGTGGCCGCCATGTTCGGCGCTCGCGCGGACCACCGGCTCATCGAGGCCGTGGTGCGCCCGCAGCCGCCCTACTTCGATTACTCGACGGAGTCGGCCGGCAAGGACTTCTGGCTGGACTACGTGTCGGACACCGGCGACGGGTGGAACTCCACCTACGCGGTGGCCCGCATGCTGGCGCTGCCCTCGCTGGAGGTGACGGATCCGAACCAGGAGACGCACACCCTGGAGCGCGGGCGCCTGCTCGTGCTCGGCGGAGACCAGGTGTACCCGGGCGCCAGCCGCGAGGCGTACGAGGAGCGTCTGGTGCAGCCCTTCGAGGAAGCGCTGGCGCGCACCCCGGAGCCGAGCCCGGACCTGTTCGCCATTCCCGGCAACCACGACTGGTACGACGGGCTGGCCGCCTTCATGCGGCTGTTCTGCGCCAACCGCTGGCTGGCCGGGCGCCGCACGCGGCAGAGCCGCAGCTACTTCGCCCTCAAGCTGCCGCGCGGCTGGTGGTTGATCGGCACGGACGTGCAGCTCGAGAACGACATCGACGTGCCCCAGGTGGAGTACTTCCGCCAGGTGGCCACGCACATGAAGCCGGAGGATCGCGTCATCCTCTGCAACGCGGAGCCGGCGTGGATTCTGGCGGCCACCACGCAGAGCCGCCGCGGCTACCTG
>NZ_DASVWK010000791.1:0-7553 GCF_036389735.1 Archangium sp.
TGGTTGGTGGAAGCTCCGGAGATGGCCCGCAGGCTCGTGGAGGGCGCGGGGTTCATCTCCCTTCTCGGACTCACGCCCGGCGGGAAGAAGCTGGCTGTCGTACGCGAGCGCGTGAATGGAGGACTCCCTGTCGTCGGACTCGTCGATCTGGGCAGTGGCGCGTTCTCCGAAGCCCCCACGCAGCCCACCACCCAGGAGGAGGCGGAGGAGTTGCGCACCCTCCGGCCCGCCCTCATCAAGGGCACCCAGGAGTTGAGCCTCGTCGAGCCCGCCCGGCAGTTGTCCGGTCCGAGGCAGCTGAGGGTCACCCCCGCTCCGGGGGAGTCGAAGCAGAAGCTCTGTGAATTCCAGCCCGTGCCCGGCGGTGGCGCCTGGGATCGCTTCGATCCCGCCTGGTCCGGCGACAAGGTCATCTACGTGGCGGGGCCGCTGCCCGCCTCGGAGACAAAGTAGCCAAACCCGTCCCGCCTCGGAGCCTCCCGTCCACCGCGGGAGAGTCCTTCCAGGAGACGTCGCGACGTGCGCCCACTGGCATGGACCGTGCTCCCCCTCGGGTTCCACCCAGCCCCGAGAGGGACCATGAAAATCGACGGTCGTAACGAGGCAGCGCCGGCCCGGCCGGCGTCGGACAAGGGGCGTTTCCAGGAAGTGCTGAAGAAGACCGGCCCGGAGGTGGCGAAGGCTCCGGCCCTGACCCGTGGAGGGCAGGTGGCACGCCCGCCGGTGACGCCCGCGCGAGGGGCCACCGGGACCGTGGCCACCACCGGGCTGGCGCGGACGCCACAGCGGGGCGCCTTCGCCAGCGTGGAGAACCTGGGTCAGGTGCGCCAGGGCATGACCGCCGAGGCCCACCGGCTCCGGGATGCGCGTGGCGACTCCCACCAGACGCACCAGGAGTGGGTGCAACAGCGCGTGACCGACCTCCTCTCCCGGGAGTTGTCCCGAGAGCCGCGTCCCGAGCCCGCGGCGCCACGCACGCCCTCCCCTTCGTCTGGGCCAGAGACCTCGGCCCCTCCCCCCTCCGGAGAAGCCCTCTCCGCCGCCGGAGGGGCACACCAGGGCGGCCCGGGAGGCGCCAGCGCGCCGGCTACCACCGTGGAGGCGTCGAATCCCGAGGCCCGCGTCCAGGCGACCTTGGAGCTCATCGAGAAGATCGAGGTGTTCGTGAAGTCGCAGCGGCCGGCGCTGGCGATGCGCCTGGGCGGAGCACTGGAGGCCACGGTGGAGGTGGAGCGCACGGGCACTCGCGAGGTGGCCCTGCGCATCCAGGGGAAACGCGGGCCGCTCCCCCAGGAGGACCTGGCGCGCATCCGCGACGCGCTGGCCGCTCGGGGGCTGAAACTCAGTGCCTTCCTGACTTCTTGAGGGGCACCGCGGACATGACAGAGGCCCTCCCACCTCTCGGCGAAGGGCCTCGGGACGACACTCTCCCAGTCGGAGAGGGAGACGTCCTACTTCTTCCCGCCGGGCTTGGCCTCGAGCAGGCTCCGCTTGCCCTTCTTGTCCTTGTACTCCTCGGCCTCGGGCAGCGACGCCTTCTTCTCCGCGATGTTCGGCCACTGGGTGGCGAACTGCGCGTTCAGCGTCTTGTACTCGGAGTACTCGGAGGGCAGATCCGACTCGGGGAAGATCGCCTTCGTCGGGCAGACGGGCTCGCAGGCGCCGCAGTCGATGCATTCATCGGGGTGGATGACCAGGAAGTTGGCACCCTCGTAGAAGCAATTGACCGGGCAGACCTCGACACAGTCGGTGTACTTGCACTTGATGCAAGGCTCGGTGACCACGTACGCCATTGAAACTCTCCTCTTGGACTGAACTGTGTCCGTGCGCGCGCGCACAGTAATGGGTTGTCATGGGGGTGGCACCCCCTAATTTCGGGCTCGCCTGCCTGCTCAGCCCAGAAGTCCCTGGGCACGCATCAGTTCCGCTACCAGGATGGCGCCCTTGGCGGCCCCCATCTTGGTGTTGTGCGAGACGAGCATGTACTTGAAGCCGTTCTCCAGCACGGCGTCCTCGCGCACCCGACCCACCGTGGTGGCCATGCCCGCGTGGGTATCCCGGTCCAGGCGCGGCTGCGGGCGGAAGGGATCATCCAGTACCTCGATCCACCGAGGAGGCGCGGACGGAAGGTCGCGCGACACCTCGGCGCCCCGCCACTCGCGCATCGCCCCCACCACCTCCTGCACGCTGGCCTTGCGGGCGAGCGAGACGAAGACGGACTCGGTGTGGCCCTCCAGCACCGCCACGCGGGTACAGGTGCAGGACACCCGGACGTCATGCGCGGAGAGCGCGCCGCCCCCAGCGTCCAGCGTGCCGAGGATCTTTTTCGTCTCCACCTGGACCTTCTCCTCCTCCTTGGGGATGAAGGGGACGACGTTGTCCAGGATGTCCAGGCCGATGACGCCCGGGGAGCGGCCCGCACCGGACATGGCCTGCATCGAGGTCATCAGCACCGACTTGATGCCGAAGCGCTCGGCCAGCGGGGCCAGGGTGATGGCCAGGCCGGTGGTGGTGCAATTGGGGATGGGGACGATGTAGCCCTTCCAGCCCCGGCGCTTCTGCTGCTCGCGCACGAGGGGGGAGTGGGCGGCGTTCACCGGGGGGATGAGCAGCGGCACGTCCGCCTCGTAGCGGAAGGCGCTCGCCGCGGAGAACACGGGGATGTCCCGGGCGAGCCGGGGCTCCAGATCCTTGGCCACATCCGACTCCACCGCCGAGAAGGCGATGTCGTAGTCCCTGGCCTGGACGTCCTCGCCGTTCACCACCTTCATCCTGGCGATGGACTCCGGGAGCGCCTCGGGGACGAACCAGGCGGTCATCCCATTGGCGGTGCGGAGCGCCTCCACGTAGGTCTTGCCCGCCGAGCGGGGCGAGGCCGCCAGTCCGGTGAGTTCGATGGAGGGGTGGTCCTTCAGGGCGGCGATGAACTGCTGCCCGGCGAGTCCAGTGGCGCCAATGAGGACGGCGCGAAGCTTGGCCATGGTGTCCTGCTTCCCTTTCCGTGCGGGGAGTGGGGTGGCGCGTCTTTACACCCTTTGGCCCGGGCTCACCACAGCCCACTCATCGAGGCCTCCGAGACATGGCTCTCGGTCGGCAGCCCGTTGATGATCCACCCGTGGAGGCCCCCATCCAGGCACACGGCGTTGAGCCCCCGCTGCTGGAGCAGGCTGCAGGCCCGGCGCGCATCGGAGCCATCCGGAGCACACCCACACACCACGATGAGCTCATCATCCGGGAGGACTTCCGCGTCCCGAAGGATCTCCTCGAAGCACATCCATAGGGCCCCGGGAATGTGGAGGCCGTAGCGATCCCACTCTTCTGGCTCACGGCAATCGAGGACGAGAATCTCTTCGTCCCCGAGCCGGACGTACAGCTCGGTACAGTGCATACGGGGATCCACTACCTGGGACCTCCTGCCGCGGTGTCTGTCCCGCAGAACGAGGAGCTCCCGTATGCCCTTCCCGTGAGCCCGCCTGCCCGCCCACGCCCGTGCCCGCCTAGAGACCGAGCTGCCGGGCGATGATCTCGTTCATGATCTCACTGGTGCCCCCGCCAATAGGGCCCAGGCGAGCGTCCCGCCAGTGGCGCTGGATGTCGTACTCCATCATGTAGCCGGCGCCGCCGTGGAGTTGGAGGCAGGCGTCGGCGACGCGGCAGGCGGTCTCGGTGGCCACCTTCTTGGCCATGGACGTCTGGGCGATGGCGTACTCACCGCCCACGTGCAGGCGCAGCGCGTGGTAGGTGAGCTGGCGCGCCGCTTCGAGCTCGGTGGCGAGGTCGGCGATCTTGTGTCGCACCACCTGGAACTCGTTGAGCGTGTGGCCGAAGGCCTTCCGGTCGCGCACGTGGGCCATCACGACCTCCAGCATCTCCTCCATGGCCCCCACCGCCCCCAGCGCGAGCGACAGGCGCTCCCACTGGAAGTTGCCCATGATCTGATAGAAGCCCTGCCCCTCCACCCCTCCCAGGAGGTTGGCAGCCGGCACCCGACAGTCCTCGAAGAAGAGTTCGGCGGTGTCCGAGGCGCGCCAGCCGAGCTTCTTCAGCTTGCGCCCCACGGAGAAGCCCGGGGAGCCCTTCTCCACCACCAGCAGGGACAGGCCCTTGTGCCCGGCGTCGGGGTTCGTCTTCACCGCCAGGACGATGAAGTCCGCCCGGACGCCGTTGGTGATGTAGGTCTTCGAGCCATTGACGAGGTAGTGGTCCCCGTCGAGGCGGGCGGTGGTGCGCAGGCCGGCCACGTCCGAGCCGCCATTGGGCTCGGTGATCCCGAGCGCGCCAATCTTCTCTCCCCGGATGGCCGGGGCGAGGAAGCGCCGCTTCTGGTCCTCGGTGCCGAACTTGTGGAGGGGCCCCGTGGCGATGGTGTGCTGGGCCCCGAGGCCCGCGGCCACCCCGCCCGAGCCACAGCGCCCCATCTCCTCGAGCAGCACCGCCTCGTAGAGCTCGCCGGCATTGGAGCCGCCGTACTCCTGGGGATATTTGAGACCCAGGAAGCCCAGCTCGCCGAAGCGGGTGAAGAGCTCCCGGGGGAACTCCTCCCGCTCCTCCCACTGGCTGGCGAAGGGCTTCAACTCCTTCTCCACCACCGCACGGACGGTGCGTCGGAAGGCCTCGTGCTCCTCGAGGTACAGCCCGTAACCCTGCAGCATCGTTGACGTCCCTCCGGTGGCTGGCTGGACTGCTCGCCTCCGATGCTACCGGACACGGATGTGCACGCTCCCCCCTCTACTGTCTTGACCGGGCTGTTTCGGGTTCATATAAGGACGTGCACGCAACTCGCGGCGCCATGGCCAAGTGGTAAGGCAAAGGTCTGCAAAACCTTCATTCCCCGGTTCGAATCCGGGTGGCGCCTCACAGAAGGCCCGATGTGGACTCCGGTCCCATCGGGCCTTCGCCTTTGCGGGATCCCCCATCGGTCCCTGGATTGCACAGGGGGAGCGGCATGCTGAAATCCCCTCTCATGGCCCCCCGAGCCCCCGAGTCCACCGAGCGAAACGCCCCGTCCGTGGAGGCGGCCTTCCAGGCGGCTCCACCGGAGATGGTGGCGGAGATCCTCGACGGTGAGCTGCACCTCAGCCCTCGCCCGGCCCGCCCTCATGCCAACGCGGCATCGAACCTGGGTGGCCTCCTCATGGCGCCCTTCAAGTTCGGCAGGGGGGGACCGGGCGGATGGGTCATCATCGACGAGCCGGAACTTCACCTCGGCCCCCGTCCGGACAAGCTCGTGCCGGACCTCGCCGGGTGGAGGCGCGAGCGCCTGCCGGACGCCCTCGGAGGGGACGAAGCCCCAGCGCATTACGACCTCGCCCCGGACTGGGCCTGTGAGGTGCTCTCCGAGCGCACGCGGCGCAGGGACAAGGGCCCGAAGATGCGCATCTACGCCCGGGAAGGGGTGCGGCACCTGTGGCACGTGGACCCGCTGGCCCGCACGCTCGACATCTTCCGGCTCCAGGGGGGCGACTGGCTCCTCATTCATTCCCTCACCGGGGAGGAGCGGGTCCGCGCCGAGCCGTTCGAGGCCATCGAGCTCGAGCTGGCGCTCCTCTGGTCGAAGTAGGGCTTCACCTCAGCCCAGCGTCGCGCGCGCGTTGCGGAACATCCGCATCCAGGGGCTGTCCTCGCCCCACTCCGGCGGGCACCAGGAGTACTGCACGCTGCGGCTCACGCGCTCCGGGTGCGGCATCATGATGGTGACGCGCCCGTCCCGCGACGTGAGGCCGGCGATGCCGTGCGGCGTGCCGCTCGGATTGGCCGGGTACTTCTCCGTCGCCCGCCCGTGGTTGTCCACGAAGCGCACCGGTACCAGCCCCAGCCCGTTCACCCGCGCCGCGTCCTCGGGGCTCGCGAACTCCGCCCTGCCCTCTCCGTGTGACGACGCGATCGGGATGCGGCTCCCTGCCATGCCCTTGAAGAACAGCGACGGGCTCTCCGCTACCTCCACCTGCACCAGCCGCGCCTCGAACTGTTCCGAGACGTTGCGTACGAAGAGGGGGAAGTGCTCGGCGCCGGGGATGAGCTCGCGCAGCTGCGACATCATCTGGCAGCCATTGCAGATGCCCAGGCTGAAGGTGCCCGAGCGCGCGAAGAACGCCGCGAACTCGTCCCGGGCCCGCGCGTTGAACAGGATGGAGCGCGCCCAGCCGCCTCCCGCCCCCAGCACGTCACCGTAGGAGAAGCCTCCGCACGCCGCGAGACCCGTGAAGTCCTTCAGCGACACGCGTCCCGCGAGGATGTCGCTCATGTGCACGTCCACCGCGCTGAAGCCCGCGCGCATGAACGCTCGCGCCATCTCGAGCTGGCTGTTCACCCCCTGCTCACGGAGGATCGCCACCCGGGGCTTCGCCCCCTTCCCGAGGTACGGCGCCGCCACGTCCTCCGTCGGGTCGAACGTGAGCCGGGGAGACAGGCCCGGGTCGCTCGGGTCACACTTCGCGGCGTACTCCTCCTCGGCGCAGCGCGGGTTGTCGCGCAGCTTCTGCATCTCGTAGCTGACGCGGGACCACACCTCGCGCAGCGCCAGCGTGTCCTCCTCCAGGAGCACCTTCGCGCCATGGCGCACCCGCACCGTCGAGGCCTCCACGGGCCGGCCCAGCTCGTGGCTCGCGGAGCCCAGGCCGTGCGTCCGCAGCACCTCGATCACCCGCGCCACGTCCGCGGCCCTCACCTGGAGCACCGCGCCCAGCTCCTCATTGAAGAGCGCCGCGACCGCGTCCGCGCCCAGCGTGGCCACGTCCACCTCGAAGCCACAGTGGCCGGCGAACGCCATCTCCACCAGCGAGGTGAGGAGGCCGCCGTCGGAGCGGTCATGGTACGCGAGCACCAGGCCCGCCTCGTTGAGCCCCTGCATGGCGGTGAAGAAGCCCTTCAGCGTCTCGGGGGTCTCCACGTCCGGGCACCCCTGGCCCACCTGCGCATACGTCTGCGCCAGCACCGAGCCGCCCAGGCGTTGCTTCCCCGCCGCGAGGTCCACGAACACCAGCCGCGTGTCCGCGCCCGGCTCGCGCAGCTGCGGCGTGAGCGACTTGCGCACGTCGAGCACCGGCGCGAAGGCCGTCACGATGAGCGACAGCGGTGAGGTGACCGCCTTGCGAGCCCCCTTCTCCTCCCACACCGTGCGCATGGACATCGAGTCCTTGCCCACGGGAATGGTGAGGCCCAGCGTCGGGCACAGCTCCATGCCCACCGCCTTCACCGCGGCGTAGAGGTTGGCGTCCTCGCCCGGGCTGCCCGCGGCCGCCATCCAGTTCGCCGACAACTTCACGTCCCCCAGCTTGCCGATGCGTGCCGAGGCGATGTTCGTCACGGACTCGGCCACCGCCATCCGCGCCGAGGCCGCCGCGTCGAGGAGCGCCAGCGGCGTGCGCTCGCCCATCGCCATGGCCTCGCCCGCCAAGCCCCGGTAGTCGGCCAACGTCACCGCGCAATCGGCCACCGGCACCTGCCACGGCCCGACCATCGGGTCGCGGTGGCTCAAGGCGCCCACCGTGCGGTCGCCGATCGTCACCAGGAAGCGCTTGCTCGCCACGGTGGGGTGGCGCAGCACGCTGTAG
>NZ_DASVWK010000792.1:0-9441 GCF_036389735.1 Archangium sp.
TCCGTCTGGGCCTGGGGCTGGGGCGAGCGCGGACAGCTCGGAGATGGGACCAACCGTGATCGTTATCTTCCCATCCAGACCCTGGGCCTCTCCGGGGTGATGACGTTGGCGGCGGGAGATTCCCACTCGCTCGCCGTGCGCACGGATGGCTCCGTCTGGGCCTGGGGCGCGAACGAGAGCGGACAACTCGGCGATGGCACCTTCACGAGGCGCCTCACTCCTGTTCAGGTGCCTGGCTTTTCGAGCGTGGTGGCCATTGCCGCGGGAAATGTCCATACGGTGGCGCTACGCACGGATGGCTCCGTCTGGGCCTGGGGCGGTAATGGGAACGGACAGCTCGGCGATGGCACCACCACGCAGCGCTCCACTCCTGCCCAGGTGCCGGGCCTCTCGAGCGTGGTGGCCATTTCGGCGGGCGACTACCACTCGCTGGCGCTGCGCTCGGATGGCACCGTCTGGGCCTGGGGCGCCAACAGGAGCGGACAAGTCGGCGATGGCACCCCCACGCAGCGTCTCACGCCCATTCAAGTCATTGACCTGACGGGCGTGGTGGCCATTTCGGCGGGCGACTACCACTCGGTGGCGTTGCGCTCGGATGGCACCGTCTGGGCCTGGGGTGACAATTTCGTCGGCCAGGTCGGTGATGGGACCACCCTGGATCGCCTCACGCCCGTCCAGGTCATTGGCGTAACAGGCGTGGTGGCCATTGGAGGCGAGGGCTCCCCTCATACGCTGGCGTTGCGCTCGGATGGCACCGTGTCCGCCTGGGGCCGGAACGAATGCGGCCAGCTCGGCAGAAACATCACCGGACAGCAGCCGACCCCCCAGCAGGTCCAGAACCTGACCAGCGCGCTCTCCGTAGCGACAGGCGAGCGACACACGCTGGCACTGCGCTCGGACGGCACCGTCTGGGCCTGGGGCGACAATCGCGCCGGCTATCTCGGTGACGGCACCACCACGCGGCACCTCACTCCAGGACAGGTCCCGAGCCTCTCGGGCGTGGTGGCCATCGCGGCGGGACACGAGCACTCGCTGGCGGCGAACTCGGATGGCCAGGTCTGGGCCTGGGGAAACAATGGGCACGGTCAACTCGGCGATGGCTCCCGAGGAACCACGCGCCTGAGTCCGGTACCCGTCCCCCATCTCACGAGCATCACGGCTCTCGCGGCGGGAGTGTCCCACTCGCTGGCGCTGAAGCAGGATGGCACCGTGTGGGCCTGGGGTGACAATGGCTCCGGCCAGCTCGGTGATGGCACCACCTCGTGGCGCCTCACTCCCATCCAGGTGCCTGGCCTGACGGGCGTGGTGGCCATCACGACGGGAGCCTATCATTCGCTGGCACTGAAGCAGGATGGCACCGTGTGGGGCTGGGGTTTGAACAACACCGGTCAGCTCGGTGACGGGACCACCACGAATCGCCTCACGCCCGTCCTATTGACCGCCCTCTCGGGCGTCAAGGCCCTGGCGTCGGGCTACTACCATGGTCTGGCGGTCCTCTCGGACGGCACCGTGCGGGCCTGGGGTGGCAATGGCTCCAACCAGCTCGGCGATGGCACCTCGACCACGCGCCTGACTCCGGTCCCCGTCCCCGGTCTCACGAGCGTCAAGAGCCTCGCGGCGGCCGAGGATCATTCGCTGGCACTGAAGCAGGATGGCACCGCGTGGGCCTGGGGTGGCAACTCCTCCGGCCAGCTCGGCGATGGCACCTTCACCCGGCGCTCCAGTCCGAATCCCGTGTCTCTTCCCGCGGACGTCAAGCAGCTCGCCTCAGCCGAGGCTCACTCCCTCGCCATCAGAGGTCCGGACGGGCTCGTCAGCGCGTGGGGCGACAACTTCTACGGGCAGCTTGGAAATGGTCTGGCCGGCTTCTACCCCACGGCGGGTCCGGTGCTGTTCCCCTGAAGAGTCCTGGACGGCGGCCCCCTCCTTTATTCGAGCGGAGCCGCCGCCTCTCGGAACGCCCCCTCCTCAGGTGCGCTATCCTCCCGCGCGGCATGCGCGCTCGCCCTGGCTCCAACTCCGCCTCCCGAGGCTTCGACTCCCTGTTCGAGGAGACCCTCCTGCACCTCGAGTCCCGCATGGCGCTCATCGTCGCCATCGGCGGAGCCGTGGTGACGCTGCTGGTGCTCGGGGGCCTGCTCCTGGGCTCCCCCCTCCCCCCCATCATCCTCGCCGTCCCGGTGGCCTTCTTCACCTGGTACCTCGGCATCCGTCTGCTGCTGAGCGCCGGGCTCTTCCGGCCCTGGATGCGCTACGCCTCCTCGCTGGTGGACGTGTCCCTGGGCAGCGTGGTGACGCTGCTGGACGTGCAAGCCAATGGCTCCCTCTACACCCTCTCGGCCGCGGGGCCCGCCTTCTTCGCGGTGGGCGTGGCCATGGCGACCCTGCGCCTCCATCCGGGCCTGTGCCTCTTCGCCGGCCTGGCCGCCGCCGCCCAGCTCGTGGCCGTCATGGTGTTCGCCGTCCGCCCGGGCCTCTCGCCCGAGCTGCTCGCCTCCGGCGTGGGGGATCTCACCGTCGTGCTCGCCAAGGCCGTCTTCCTGATCGCCATCGGCGCGTTTGGCATGGTGGCCAGCCGCTCCATGCGCTGGATGCTGCTGCGCCTCACCGAGAGCGCCCTCGAGCGCGAGCGCGTGCGAAGCGTCCTGGGCATGCACGTTAGCGAGCAGGTGATGGAGCACCTGCTGTCCGGCCACGTGCCCAACGGAGTCGAGCGGCGCGCCATCACCGTCTGCTTCACCGACATCCGCGACTTCACCCGGCTCTCAGAGTCCCAGCCGGCGGAGGAGACCGTGCGCCTGCTCAACCTCTACTACGGGCGCATGTGTGAGATCGTCGCGGCGCACGGGGGGCTGGTGAACAAGTTCCTCGGCGACGGCATGCTCATCATCTTCGGAGCGCCCACGCACCAGCCGGACGATGCCCAGCGGGCGCTCGCCGCCGCGCGAGAGATGCTGGCCGAGGCCGACCGGATGCGTGAGCACGGCGAGTTTCCCGGCCTGCGCATTGGCGTGGGCCTGCACCGTGGCGAGGCCGTGGTGGGCAACGTGGGCGGCGCTCAACGCCAGGAGTACACCGCCATTGGTGACACCGTGAACACCGCCTCTCGCGTGCAGGATCTCACCAAGGTGCTCGGCCGCTCGCTGCTGCTCACCCAGGAGTGTCGCGAGGCCATCGGCGACAGCGCCTTCGAGTCGCTCGGCACCCACTCCGTCAAGGGACGCCTCCAGCCGCTTGAGCTCTTCAGCCCACGCGAGTCCTCGGCCCAGCAGGCCGCCTGAACGATTTTCACTCCCCGCCGCAAAGGAGCATGACCATGGCAACCCCCCAGAAGATCACGCCGTTCCTGTGGTTCAACCAGGAGGCGGAGGAGGCGGCGAACTTCTACATCTCGCTCTTCAAGGACTCGAAGATCCTGTCCGTGGCTCGCTACGGCGACGCGGGACCGGGCCCCAAGGGGACGGCCATGGTGGTCGAGTTCCAGCTCGCCAGTCAGAAGTTCCAGGCGTTGAACGGCGGCCCGCACTTCAAGTTCACCGAGGCCATCTCCCTGATGGTGGACTGCGAGTCGCAGGAAGAGGTCGACATGTTGTGGTCCAAGCTGACCGCGAACGGGGGCCAGGAGGGCCAGTGCGGCTGGCTCAAGGACAGGTACGGCCTCTCCTGGCAGATCGTCCCAGCCAGGTTCATCCAACTGATGAAGGACAAGGACCCGAAGCGGACGCAGCGCGTGATGCAGGCGATGATGACGATGAAGAAGTTCGACATCACGCGCCTCGAGGAGGCGTACGCGCAGGCGTAGCCCCGCTGGCCCGTGACGGACACGGCATCCGCGTTGGGGCCCTCCTCGTGCGTGAATCCCCTGACCTGGCGGCTGGGATCGCCCTCACCCATTCCAGGACAAGCGAGAATCGAGGCCCCGTGAGAGTGGCTCCCCTCTCCCAATGCTGGGAAGAGGGGGCCCGTACCGCTGGAACCTAGAAGCTGAAGCCCACGCCGGCCTTCAGGCCCGTGGCGCCAAGCTCCCCGCGCAGCCAGAGGGCGTCGCTGAGTTGGTAGAGCGCTCCCACGCCGGTGTTCCAGTAGAGGCCGCCGTAGGAGAGGTTGTCCAACTCCGCCACGTTGCTGCTCCAGAAGTTGAAGTACCACCCGAGCGACAGCTTGCCGTAGAGGGAGAGCTTGGGGTTGAGGTGGAACGTCCACCGCCCCTCGACGGGAATGGCCAGGCCCGTGTAGCCGTAGCGCACCACACCGAAGCTCTGGCCGCCAAACCAGATATCGCCACCGAACTCCAGCTCGACGGAGTCGTTGTACGAGTCGATGAAGCCATCGTGGATGACCGGCAGGGTGTACCGGGCGGCGGCACCGATGCCGTTGGCATACCCATACCCCCAGGGCAGCAGGCCGAAGACGGACAGCATCGAGCCGCGCTGGTGCGGCCCCGCGTCGCGCAGGCCGCCGTCCCCAGCCGCCCCGGCTTCCCCGGTGGCCGCGGTGCCCTTGCCCTCCTCCTGCGCGAGCGCATGCTCGGGCACGAGCGCCATCAGACAGACCACTGAGACCAGACATCCCATCCAACGCTTCATGCGGTACCCCTCCTTCTGTTCAAGCCCATCACCCTCAACACGGCCTCCAGGCGTCCTCTGCGTCTCAAAGGTAGCGCTTGGAGGTCAGTATCAGTACAGGAACTCCACTCCGGCGAACGGCTGGAGGTCGCTCTCGGTGCCCGCACCGAGCTCCCGCGTATTGCCGGAGGCGTCCTCCGCCGTCACCACCGTGAAGCTGCTCTTCCGGTAGCCGAAGCCCGCGCTCACCGCGAACCACTCGAGGGGGCGCCACGCGAAGGAGGCCATGCCGTTGATGACGAAGATGCCCTCCAGGCCCCCCTTCTCGTAGAAGGCCTGCGGAGGGACGGTGGAGGCGTTGATGCCCGCGGCCGTCCAGAGGCCGGCCACCTTGACGAGCCCGACGAACAACGAGCCGGTCGCGTAGAAGTTCGGGCCGAGGAACAACCTCGCCCGCACGTTCGGTCCCGCCGCGATCGTGGTCCACGACCCCAGCGAGCGCGCGAACGTCTCATCCAGGTTCATCACGTTGATTCGCGCGTTCGCCCCGATGCCCGCGCTCAAGAAGAACGGGGTGCTGTTGATGAGGGCGTAGTTGAAGTCCGGCTGGACCTCGATGGCCGTGTACGACGAGTTCTCCGACAGGTCCCTTCCACCCGCGTTCACGGCGTTCGTGGTCAGCACGCGGTAGCCGAGATCGAACCCCAGCCTCCGACCGTACAGATCCGTGGACATGTAGCCGCCGATCGCCGCCCCCTGCATCAGCCTCGGGTTGCCCGGGATGGGGACATCGACGGACCAGAGCGTGTAGCGACCGTTCGCCGTCACCGTTCCGCGCGTTCCGAGCGGATCCGCTGTCGGCGCGTCCTCGGACCTGGAGCCCTGCCGCGCCGCCATCGAAACCATGGGGAGGAGACACACCAACACCGCTGCGACACGCGTACGCCTCATCGTGAGCCCTCTCGTGGACAGACCTGCGTTCAGGTCGGCAACCATCTCGCGCTACGCGGGATGCGCCGCGCTGTTCGAACGACAAGCCACGGGATGTGTCCACTGGCACACGGCCCTACAGGTGGAAGGAATGACAAGCCCTCACCCTGGAGCCCGGTCAGGGGCTGCCGGCGTCCGGGCGGGCCTGCCCGGTGCAGCCCGGGGCCGGTGGTTCGCCTCCGGGACCGAGCAGCGTCACCCGCTCGGAGACGAAGAACTCCACCCGGGCGTGGCAGGCGCGCGGCCCCTCGCAGCGGCGCACCTCGGCGCTCCCGCTGGCCGAGAAGTTGAGGAAGCCAGCCCCCGCCTGGGAGATGGCTGGCACGGTGAAGCGCAGGACGTTGCCCTGGGTGCTCACCTGCTCCGGGGCGAGTGACCAGGCCTGGGTGGGTGAGCAGTCATAGGGGACGAAGGCGCCGGCAGCGCCGTAGACATAGGGGGACTGGCCATCCACCCGCACGGTAGCCGGGACGGGCTCCATCACCACCTCCCCACTGCCACGCAGCTGCCGGTCCGCGGGCTGCACCAACTGGAGCCGCCGCTCCTGCATCAGCCCCGCCACCTCGAAGAGGAAGGTGGCCGTCTCGTCGCGCACTTCGATGGTGGTGACCTCCGCGTCCAGGCCCAGCTCCCCGGTTCCGAGCGTGGTGGTGAACGTAGGACGCTCGCAGCTCGGGACGAAGGGCAAGAGCCCCGGCGCCGATCCCCCCTTCCGGGTGAGCTCGAGTGCATGGCCGTTGATGCTCGCGCGGACCGAGGAGCGCAGCTCGGGGCAAGCCCCGTCACTGGAGAAGAGGACCAGCTCCAGCCCCCGGTCCTCGGGGGTGGCTGGTATGCCGATGAGGGTGAGCTCCGTCCCAGGGAAGTCCGACAGCGAGACACTGCCCCCGCCACAGGCCACGAGAGACATCAGAGGAAGCGCGTAGAGACAGGGACGTCGCAGTGACATGGTGCGAGAGAGTCTATGCGATATGCCACCGCGGTCGTCCCCACGTCGTGTAGAGCTGGTGCCTACCTGCTCCCCGAGTACGCTCCCTCCAGCGACAGCAGGGTGACGTTGCCCCCCTCCAGCGGCGCGTCGAGGCGGTAGCCGGTGTCGAGCACGAGCCGAATGGTCCCACCCTCCCCCGTGCCGCCCTCCGTCACCTCGAGCCGGAACCCGTGTCCGGGCTCGTGGTTCACGGTGGCCGTGCCGAAGACCGTGGCGGTGCCCCTCGACAGGCCGAAGGCCCGCAACTGCGTGCTGTGCAGCGTCAGCCCGAGGTCGTGGTCCTGGAAGGTGAAGTGACCCACCGGCTGGAAGGTCCCCGGCACCCGGATCACCTCCACGCCGAAGGTGGCCTTCTTCCGCGCGAGCTTCGCCCAGCCACCGCCCGTCACCATCCCGGAGGAGTTCACCACCGTGAAGGTGCGCGTGAAGGTGGTGGCGTTGCCCAGCCCGTCCCTGGCGGAGACAACCAGGGTGTGCTCCCCGGGCATCAGCCCGACGATCTCCTCACCAGAGGTGACCGGCGCGCCGTCGAGCGTGGCCGTCAGCTCCGCGACGCCGCTCCACGTGTCCTCGGCGCTGAACTCGATGCGCTGCGTGCCGTAGGGGTAGGCCTCCGGCTGAGGCGACGAGACCGAGACCGCCGGAGCGTCCGCATCCACCCGAATCAGCGCCGCGAACTCCTCTCCGAAGTCCCCTCCCCGCGCGTCCGCCTTCGTCATCATCATCCGGACGGGGTACAGGCCACTCACCGCGGGTGACACGAGCGGAACGTCGAACGTCTTGGTGTCCCCCGGGTGCAGGATGTCCGTCGGGTCGATGGAGATGTGATCGGGCGCGGAGAGCTCCGTCTGTCCCTCCAGGACGTGCAGCTGCCACACGGTGTAGGGCGCGTACACGCCGTTCTCCTGGCGGCGGCCCCAGTTCCACGTCATGCCCTCGTTCTGGAACGTCACCGACGCGCTGAGTACCTGATTCGGTCCGACCAGGGCCGGCACCGTGCCCGCCACGAGCTTCGAGGCGAGGCGCGGCTTGGGGGTGATGCCGAAGTAGCGGCAGACGCCCTCGTACATGCCCCAGGCCGACGTCGCCTGGAAGATGGGATCCTGGAGGAAGAGGTTGTCCGGATACCACTTCCAGCTGTCGTGGAAGGCCAGCTCGATGAGCGCCGCCGGCACCTGCGCCTCGCGCAGCTCACCGAGGTTGGAGGTCTTCACCCCACGGTCGTTCCACCGGGTATAGCCGCTGTAATCGAAAGGGGTCGGATAGGGCGAGTAGTACGGCCATTCGGGGACGCCACGCGCCGGGTAGGGGTTCGCGTAGGCCTGGCGGCCATAGCTGTCGTCGAAGTACTCGCGAATGGACTTCACCGCCCCCTCGTTCAGCGCGGTGGCGAAGCGCTTCGAGCTGTCCTGCAGGTGCGGGTACTTCGCCGTGTACCAGAAGGTCTCCGTGCCCCGTGCCCCACCCTCCCCGAAGGCGTTGGTGTGGAGGCTGATGGAGACGTCCGCCCCGACATAATTCGCGTAGTACGGACGGGCCCGGATGTCCTTGTCGCGCTGGTCGTTCAGGCTCGACTCATCCCAGACCCAGCGCGGGACACCCTGCTCCTCGAGGTAGTACTTCGAGGCGACCTGCGTCTTTGGCAGGGGGAAGGTCGTGTTCGGATACCCGAAGCGCTTGTAGTCGTAGGGGCCCGCGTCGTCGGAGAGCTCGCGCGAGAGGAACACCTGCGCGCCGGAGGACTCGAGGTACTCCTTCATGAAGCGCATCACGTGGATGGTGATGTCGTCCTCGTAGATGGAGCCCCACTGCAAGCCACGATTCCAGAAGTACTCGTCGCTCGGGGTGTAGGTGCTGCCCGTCCAGCCGGCGGGAACCCGCGTCGCGGCGTTCGGACCGGTGAGCGTGCGCTGCGCACGCACCCAACGCCGGGTGGTGTTGTTCCAGTAGCTCCCATGGCTCGGGTGCAGGGCGATCTTCTTGCCCTGGAGCTCCAGCGAGAGTGCGTCCACGGGCGTCCGCGCGGCGGCGAGGCTGCGCGCCTCGGCGGCGGGAGGCGCCGAGGACTCCGGCAGGTACTTCCACAGCGGTTGGCCGTCGACGAGGAGCTCGACCTCGCGAACTTCGGTGAAGAACTCCAGGCCCGCGAGCAGTTCACGCGCCATCTCGTCAGCCTGTTCGTCACCGAGCCCCCGCGCGACGGCGTCGGGGCTGAGCTCCACCACCACACGCTCCTCCTCCATCCGCACGCTCAGCACCCGCGTGCCGGAAGGGAACGCCGAACTCTCCTCGACGATGCGCTCGAGGTTGCGCTGTGGATCCATCTGCGCGAGCGCCGGGGCCGCGACCCCCAACACTGACAGCATGCCCAACCCGTACATCGTCCGCCGAAGGCTCGTCTTCATGGTGCTCCCCTCCTGGATGGAATATACCGTAAATCCGGTAATTCCACCTCGTCCAATCCACCCACCATGATGGAGATCGACGACGCGCTACGACTTGCGCGTGGGGCCCCCTTTAGCAGGGGCAGCGGCCGCTGCCTCCCGCAGCTTGTCCTTCTTGCTCTTGCGCTTGCCCTTCACGCCGCCGTGCGGATCCAGGGCCGGAGGGGCAAGCTCGGTCGGCTCGAGCCCCGCGATGCGCTCCCGAGGAAGCGCGAGGTGGTGACGGCGCTCGATGAGCCGGAAGTGGGCCTCGGTGCTCGCGGTGACGAAGCTGACGGCCACGCCGGCCTGCCCCGCACGGCCCGTGCGCCCGATGCGGTGCAGGTAGTCCACGGTGGAGCGCGGCAGGTCGTAGTTCACCACCACCGGCAGCTGCGCGATGTCGATGCCGCGCGCGGCGAGGTCGGTGGTGACCACCATGTCCCAGCCCCCCGCCTTGAAGTCGGCGAGG
>NZ_DASVWK010000793.1:0-3080 GCF_036389735.1 Archangium sp.
AGCGCGCTGCTGAAGGAAGAGGCCTACGGGCGGGCGGCGGTCTTCGCCGTGGAGTGGGCGCTGGCCCAACTGTGGCGAGCGTGGGGCGTGGAGCCGAGGCGGGTGGTGGGCCAGGGAGTGGGGGAGTACGTGGCGGGAGTGGAGGCGGGAGCTTTCAGCCTGGAGGAGGGGCTGAAGCTGGCGGTGAGCAAGCCGGGGTCGGGGCCCGCGCAGTGGCAGGAGTCGGAGGAGTCACTGAAGGCACACGGAATCGAGGTGTGCCTGGAGGTGAGGCCACCGCCGCCGGGAGCGGAGTGGGCCCAGGTGCTGGAGATGCTGGGCGGGCTCTACGTGAGAGGCGTGGAGGTGGATTGGGCGAAGTACGACGCGCCGTACGGAAGGCGCCGGGTGGTGCTGCCCACCTACCCCTTCCAGCGCCAGCGCTTCTGGCTCACTTCGGCCCGCGCGGAGTCCCGGTGAGGGAGAGCACCAGCTGTCGCAATTCCTGGCCGTTGAAGGGCTTGCGCATCTCCCTCAACAGGGGGGTCTCGCCGAACTCCTGGAGGAGTGAGCCCCAGGAGTAGTCGGAGTAGGCGGAGCAGAGCACCACCTGGAGCGAGGGCGCGATCTTCCGCAGGTGCCTCAGCGTCTCGGCGCCGTTCCAGCCCGGAGGCATCCGGTAGTCGAGGAACACCAGCGAGTAGGGCCGGCCCTGCGCCATGGCCTCCTGGATCTTGGTGACGCCTTCCTGTCCCTGGAAGGCCGAGTCCACCTCGAGCTCCTGCTCGCCGCGAGCCGTCTCGCGAGAGGGGGTCGGGCCGAAGAGCGCCACCTCCAACTGGTCGAGCTCGTCACTGCCCTTGCGCTGCTCCGTGCTGAAGAGACGACGGAAGTCGGTGTGGATGGCCTCGGAATCATCGATGACGAGAATCCTCGTCTTGCTCGCGGCGCTGCTCATTTTGCCTCCTGGGCAGGATGATAGGGCATCTCCAGCGTGAAGGTGGCGCCCTTGCCTGGTCCATCGCTGTGGACCTTGAGTGAGCCGCCCAGCTCCTGGGCCGCGAGGGCGCTGGAGTGCAGGCCAAAGCCATGGCCCTCCTCGCGCGTGGTGAAGCCATACTGGAAGATGCGTGTGAGCATCTCGGGGGCGATGCCCATGCCGTTGTCGTGAATCTCGATGCACACACGGTCGGCGACGGGCGGCTCCAGCCTCACGCTCAGGATTCGCTCGTTCAGGGGCACGTCATCCATGGCGTATTTGGCGTTGCTGACCAGGTTGACGAGGACCATCAGCACCTTGTGCTTGTCGGTGAGCACCGTGGGGAGGGCCGCCAGTTGCCGCCGCACCTTCACCTGATGACGGACGAGCCCGGCCGAGTTGATGCGCAGGGCGTCCTCCACCAGGTCCGCGAGGACGACCGGCTCGTGGACCCGAGGCGTCCGGGCGTAGTTCTGCTGCACCTTGACGATGTCGCCGATGTGCTCGGTGTAGCGGCCCACGTCCTCGAGCAGTGAGACGATCTCCTCGCGGTCAGCCATCAGGTTCTGCCCCAGCTTGTTCAGGAAGGGCATGACGTTGCGCCCGCGCTCGTCCTGGTTGACGAAGGTGGTGAGGTCGCCCTGGCGCTCCTGGAGCATTCCGGCCACGCGGCCCACGTGCTCCAGTCGCATGTCGCTCACCCGCTCCTTGGCGACCTGGGCGGAGGTGTAGACGCTGTTGAGCACGTTGCCCACGTTGTGCAGCACGTTGGTGGCGATCTCCGCCATGCCCGCGCGCCGCGCCGTCTGCACCAGTTGTTGGTGGACTTCCTTGAGCTCCCGGGTGCGCTCCTCGACGCGCAGCTCCAGGCCCTCGTTGGCCTGTCGTAGCTCCTCCTCGCGCCGCTGCACCTGGTCGGCCATGAGGCGGAAGGCCTGGGCGAGCTGTCCCAGCTCGTCGTTGCGAGCGGTGTCCAGCTCCACCTTGAAGTCCCCGGCCGCCACCCGGTCCGTGGCATGGGTGAAGGCCACCAGGGGGCGGGAGATCTGCCGCTGGAGGACCCAGTACATGATGACCAGCTCGAGGAAGAGGGAGAGGATGCCCAGCAGGAGCACGTAGCGGGCGGCGAGGAAGGCGGGGCGGGACACGACGCTCTCGGGGAGCACGGTGGCGAAGTACCAGCCGGGGCCCTGGAGTCGGGTCACGGCGACGTATTCACCGTACTCCGGGAGTTCCAGGATGGTCTGGCCGGATGGGCGCGACTTCACCCGCTCGATGATGCTCCGCACATGGGCAGAGGGATCGTTCTCCTGCAGCTCGGGCTGGGCGATGAGCTGTCCATCCTCGCGGAAGATGACGTTGTAGGCGCCGGGCAGGTGGTCGTTGATGGTGCGGGCCATCAACTCGTCGAGCAGCACGTCATGGCTGATGGACGCGACATGGCGGCCGTCCAGATCCAGCGGGGTGGTGACCGTGGTCGTCGAGGTCTTGGGGACCGGATCCAGGTAGACGCCGGACCATGTGGTGCGCCGCAGCGGGTTGTTCTCGGGCAGGGAGAGGGGGAAGAACTCCTGGGCGGTGACGAACTCGGTGGGCGCCACGTCGCGGCCCCAGGTGGGCAACGTGGGCCAGTAGAGGATGTTCGGCCCCTCGGGCAGCGTGATGAAGGTATCGGTGAAGCGTGTCCCGAAGGCGGGCCCGTATTGGTTGAGCACGTCGTAGGCGGCCAGGATTCGGCGACGAAGGTCCGCGTCGACACGCACCCCCCGGGGGACGAAGGTGCTCGCCATTCGTGTTCCGTCGAAGCTCTCGGGACGGTTGCGGACCGTGCCGTCGGGCAGGTGCTCGAACAGGCGGTCGAAGCGGGAACTCACTTCCTCTGGGGTGAGGGAGCGGATCCTCTCCTCCAGGGCCTTCTTGAGGACGGCGTGATTGTCCTCGGCCAACAGGAAGATGGCCTGCTCACGTTGGCTCCGCTCCAAGACATGCTGCTCCATCTGCGCGAGGGTCTCGGTGCGCAGGGTGCTGAGCAGGTGCAGGTAGCTGAAGAGGGTGGACAGGACGATGATCACCCCGATGCGCACGCCCATGTGGATGAGCGTGGTGCGGGCCAGGGGGGAGC
>NZ_DASVWK010000794.1:0-5299 GCF_036389735.1 Archangium sp.
CACGCCCACCAGGGTCCGGATCCGAACCGGCCGCTCGAGGGTCACCACGTTGCCCAGCGCTTCCAGCTTCGAGAGCACGTCGGAGTCTGCCCGAAGGGTCCGATACTCGGCGTGAAGCTTCGTCCGAGCAAACACCACGAAGGGGACGTCGGACCACGCCTCCTGCGACGCCAGCCCGGAGACGAGCGACTCCAGCAGCCCGGTGGTGAGCGCCTCCTCGGCGATCAGGACGACGCCCACCCCGGCGGCCAGCTCGCGAAGAAACTCCTCGGCGGTGCGGCACAGCTCGACCGGCGCCAGCCCACCCAGCACGCGTCCCGCCAGCTCCGCGTCTCGGCCTCTGGGGGCGAAAATGAGGACGCGCTCCTGACGCGCCTCAGCTGAGCTCATTGCTCCCTTCCTCACCACCACCGCGCTGCGACCCGCGCTCGGCGCCGCTGGAGAGGAGAGTACCGGTGAGGATGCCCCGGAACTCCTTGAGCGGTTTGCCGACCCGGATGCCCCTGGGTCCCAGGAAGAACTCCCGGATGGTGCGCTCGTGGGGACCGGAGCGCTTCTTCACGACCGAGATCGCCTGGCGGACCAGGCCGCTGGTCTCGAAGAAGCGCAGCAGCACCACGCTGTCGGCCAGATACGAGATGTCGATGGGGGCAATCATCGTCGGCCCGAGCACGCCGTGCTGGCTGACGACCAGCAGCGTCATCACGCCCTGCTGGTTGAGGTACGTCAGCAGCTCGTGGAGGTGGGCCGACAGGGAGTGCTCCTGCGGCATCGCGCTGAAGTAGCCGTTGATGCTGTCGATGACCACCGTCCTCGCGCCCTGCTGCTCGACCGCGTCGCGCACCAGTGCCGCGAACTCGCCAGGCGCGACCGACGCCGAGTTCAGCTGACGCAGGCTCACCTGCCCACTCTTCACATAGCGGCGAAGGCCAATGTCCAGACCTTCGGTCCGGTCGAGGAAGGTGTTGGCCACCTCCTCGAACAGGAACATCGCGACCTTGTCGCCGGCCTCCGCGTTCGCGTAGGCGTAGTGTCCAGCCAGGCTGGACTTGCCTACGCCGGCCGGGCCGATGATCAGCGTGCTCGTCCCTCGATCCAGCCCGCCGCCGAGCAGGGTGTCCATCTCCTTGACTCCCAGCGTCACGCGCTTGGGCGTGTACTGCGCGTGGTGCTCCATCGCCTTGAGGCGCGGGTAGACCTCCAGGCCGCCGCGGCGGATGTTGAAGTCGTGAAAGCCGCTGCGGTACTCGACACCGCGCAGCTTGCGGACGATCAGTCGGCGCCGCTCGCTGCCGTACTCCGGCGCAAACTGCTCGAACCGGAGAACGCCGTGGCAGATGGTCTCCAGCTGGTGATCCGGCTTGCCGCTCTCCGGGTAGTCCAGCAGCAGGGTCGTCGCGCCGTGCGCCGCGAGCCGATCCTTCAACGTCAAGAGGAGGCGCCGGTAGCGCAAGGTGTCCTGGCTCATATACCGCAGCTCGGAGAGCGAATCGAAGACCACCCGCCTGGCCTTTGTCCTATCCACCGCCTGGAGGAGCCCCTCGAACACCTCGTCGAGCTCGGCCTCCGCCGGATGGAAGATGGTGTAGGACTGGCTCGCCTCCGCCTGCGAGTGGGGGAGGGCATGGATGTGGGCGCCCTCGAGCGACCAGCCGTGCTGCGCGGCGACGTGCTTGAGTTCCGCGATGTTCTCGGTCAGCAGCACGTAGAGCGTGCTCTCGTTCTGGCGCAAGCCGTCGATGATGAAATGCAGGCCCAGGGTCGTCTTCCCTGAACCCGGCGTGCCCTCGATGAGGAACATGTACCCCGCGGGAAACCCGCCGTGGAGGACGTCGTCCAGACCGGTGACTCCCGAGGACAGCCGTTGGTCGCTCGTCATGAATTCAAGCCTTGGATGCGGAGGACGGACGACAACATCCGTGTGGGGTCGTCGAAATCGTGAACGTGGTGCTTTGCTGGGCCGCATCTTGGACCATATTGCGGAGAAAAACCACGAGTCGACCGCTCAAATTCGGTTGGGATGGGAGTTCGAGAAGTCGTGGAGCCCACCGCGTGGAAGGTGTCAAAGAACTCGTTCCGGAATGTGGAGGCGGCGCGTTCGATTCCCGCCGCCTCCATCCCGAGCATCCCAGCAATCTTAACGGGTTGCTGGGTTTTTCTTTGTCCTCGTTTTCTTCATGTGCCTTCAGTGTGCCCCTCTGGCGTATCTAGCCCAGCGCGGCGCGCGGCTGGGGGGATGGGCCGATCCAGCTCCTGCACCGCGCTCTCCCGTGCCTCGGGCGACAGGTGCGCGTACCTCATGGTCATTTCGATGGTGGCGTGACCCATCAACTCCTGAATGACCTTGAGGGCCACGCCCCGCATCGCGAGGTGGCTGCCGTAGGTGTGGCGTAGGTCATGCCAGCCGATGCAGCCCTCTGGGCGGCTGACTCCTGCCCTACGCAGCGCCCGCAAGAGCGGGTGCTTGGTCATTCCAGCGATGAGCGGGCGACCGTCCGGCTGGCAGAACACGTATGGGCCGCACAGGTGGCGGTGTCCCTTGAGTGCCTCCACTGCCGACGCGGGTAGATCCACCGTTCGTTCCCGTCCACCCTTCGGCAGCCCCACCACGCCGCGCCAGTTGGTTCGGCGCACGTTGAGCTTGCCGCGCTGCAAGTCCAGGTCGGCCCACTGGAGCCCGATCAGCTCCCCAAGCCGCACCCCCGTCTTGAGCGCCACGAGGATCAACGTTCGCCACTCCGGTTCGGCAGCGTTGATCATGCGTTCGGCTTCCTCGAAGGAGAGGAAGTCAAAGGCGGGCTTGTCCGTCTTGAACAGCTTGACGCGCGGGACGTGTTGGAGCACGCCCTGTTCCTGGGCCAGTGCCAGCAACTTGTGCAGCACGGTCAGGATGTTGTTGATCGACTTGAGGGAGAGCAACTCTCGCCATCGGAGACGCTGCGTGCGCCCGACGGAGAGCGAGCGGCCCGGCCGGCGCTCGTTGCCACTGCCTCCGGCCGCACGAGCACGCGGGCCGCAACCGATGTCGGGACAGCCCTAACTTCATCCTGCTTGCTGGAGCGCGGGCAACGGGAGGACACATGGACGAGACGAGCGCAACTGCGAATCATGAAGAACGTCTGAGCCGCGGAGGGACGACCGTCCAAGCGGCGGAGACGTCCGCGCGCGCGGAGGAATCGAGGGCGCGGCTCGTCGAGGCCTTCAAAGGCCGGCCCGTCACGCTGCTTTCGAAGGAATACCCGCCCTACGTTTACGGCGGGGCTGGAGTTCACGTCGACGAGCTGAGCCGCGCGCTCCGGCGCTATGTCGCCGTTGAGGTCCGCGCATTCGGTGAGCTGCAGCTCTCCGAGGATGGGCTCCACGCCAGAGGTTACACCCCGTGGGCCAAGGTCGCGGACGGCACACCCAAGGAGCTGCGTCCGGTGCTCGAGTGCCTGTCGCAGAACCTGCTCATGGCCAAGGATTGTCCGGGTCCTATCGTGCATGCGCACACGTGGTATGCCGACTTCGCGGGGTTCCTGGCGAAAAAGCTGTGGGGCTCCAAGCTCGTGGTGACCATCCACTCGCTCGAGCCGCTGCGCCCGTGGAAGCGTGAGCAGCTCGGGCGCGCCTACGACGCGAGCTCATGGATGGAGAAGACCGCTATTGAGAATGCGGACGCGGTGATCGCCGTGTCCGAGGGGACGAAGAAAGACGTGCTGCACCACTTCGATGTGGCTGCCGAGAAAGTGCACGTCATCCACAACGGCATTGACCTGACCGTGTACCGGAAAACGGCAGCGAACGATGCGCTCATCAAACATGGCGTCGACCCGTCGCGCCCGTACGTGCTCTTCGTCGGCCGCATTACGCGCCAGAAGGGCATCATCCATCTCGTTGAGGCGGCACGTCACCTCGACCGCGCCATTCAGGTCGTCCTCTGCGCGGGCCAACCCGACACGCGCGAAATTGGCGACGAGATGCGCAAGCGCATCTCCGTCCTGAGGGGGGAGCGCGACGGCGTCATATGGGTCGAGCAGATGCTGCCGAAGGCCGAGGTCATCCAACTCTACTCACACGCCGCCGTGTTCTGCTGCCCGTCGGTGTACGAGCCATTCGGCATCATCAACCTCGAGGCCATGGCGACCGGCACGCCAGTGGTTGCGTCCGCGGTGGGCGGAATCCCCGAAGTGGTCGTACCGAACGAGACGGGTCTGCTCATCAACCCCCAGCTGAAGCCGAACACGTTTGAGCCGGAAGAGCCGAAGGCGTTCGCGCGCGCCCTGGCGAACGCAATCGAAGAAGTCGCACTTGACCCCGTTAAACGCGAGCGCATGGGTGCGAACGGCCGTCGACGCGCAGAGGAGCACTTCAGCTGGGACGCGATCGCCCGCAGAACCGTCACGCTCTACGCATCCCTCCTGGAGGACGAGGCGACTGCGACGACGCACTGAGCTGAGCATAGGAAGGACAGGAGCCCTATTGGGCGTAGCGGGCGGGAGCAGAGAGCACAGGAAGCTCTCTTGGCTGGCTGTGGCGGCTTGAGCTTCAACACCACGCGCTCTGGGGCGGCCCTCGCGCAGGGGCCAGGTGCGCACTGGCCGTGGGCAACCCCTGGTGCTCCAGAAGCGCTCTCACCCCTCCTGCTCCCTTCACGTACGCCACTACACTCCGCCTGCCTCCACACCTCAAGCACGCGAACACATCCAGGGAGAACGTCCTGCGCAGCAGCCCGGCCCAATCCAGCCTCCGGGCGCGCTGACGCTTCCGGCACATGGCCCGAGCTGCCGCATCTGAAGCGGGTGCCTCCTCCTCGCCCGGGTCCGCCGCTGCGGAGAACAGAAATGGCCGGACTCTCGCCCCCGGGGCAAACACGCCATGGAAGCGGGTGAGGTTCGTCCTCGGTGGAAGCACCAGGCTGGCCGGCCGGCGGAGCAGCTCCAGCCCGGTGAAGAGCAGGTGCGTCGTGCCGTCCGGCAGCGGGCGCTTCATGCGGTAGGCAATGCGGCCATCCTCCGCTCGTGACAAACGCTCCAGCGCCAGCGCGCCACGCGCCCCGTAGCGGCCTGGCCGCTCCAGCCCCTGCCTGTCGTTGGCGTGAAGGTGCGTGTTGGCATGCGGGGAGAAGCCCTCCAGGACGGCGCACCGGGGTTGCTTTCGGGGAGGGGGCCGCACGTCCACCTCCGTCCAGCGTAGCCGCTGCTGCAGCGAGTGCTCCTGGTACGCCTGCCGCGCGTCCTCAGGCCCTTGCGCGGGCAGGGCCCCTCTTTTCTCCAGCAGGCGCAGCACCCGGTGACGCACCCCCCTCAGCAACCGCTCC
>NZ_DASVWK010000795.1:0-6126 GCF_036389735.1 Archangium sp.
ATCCAGGAACTCGTTGGAGGACTCGGAGATGTCCACCGAGCGAGCGTCCACCCAGCCGGACAGGAAGTTGTAGGCCATGACGGCGGGGATGGCCACCAGCAGACCGAAGGCGGTGGTGATGAGCGCCTCGGCGATACCGGCGGAGATGGTGCCCAGACCACCGGAGCCCGCGGCCGCCATGAGTTGGAAGGCGTTCACGATACCCATCGTGGTGCCCAGCAGACCCACGAACGGGGCCGTGGAGCCCACCGTGGCCAGCACGCCCAGGCCGCGCTTGAAGCTCTGCACCTCGCGCTGAGCCTGACGCTCCAGGGCGCGAGCCACCGACTCCACCGCCACGTCCTTGTCGGACGGGCTGATGCGGTAGGCGGTCAGGCCGGAGTTGATGACGCGGCCCAGGTGGCCCACGTCCTTGCCCATGTTGGTGTTGGCGGCCTGCTGCAGGTCCCCCTTGGCCAGGATCGCGCCCATCTTGGCGGCGAAGTTACGGGAGTCCTTGCGCGTCTTGCGGTAGACGATGATCCGCTCGGCCATGACCACCAGAGACGCGATGGACATGATCGCCAGAGAGAAAATGATGCAACGGGCAAAGAGACCCGTGTGCGCCCAGATGTCGGCAAGCGTGAATTGCATGATGGGGGTAGCGCTCCTCCTCGAGCGCGGTTGGGTTACAACGGGTACGACAGGGGGTGGAGCCGGTCCTGGATCAGCGGGGCAGGCTCAGACGGATGTTGAAGGTGTAGTCGACCTGGACAGCGCGGCCCTGGAACGTCACGGGCTGGTAGCGCTGGGCGTAGAGCGAGTCCAGCACGGCCTGCTCCATGTGCGGCAGCGGCTTGATGATGCGGCATCGCTCGACCTTGCCCTCGGTGGTGATGACGCACTTGACGATCATCAGGCCCTGAACGCGGGCCTCCATGGCCTCACGGGTATACTGCGGCGAGGGACCAGAAAGCTTCTCCGGGCGCGTCATTCCCGCGCCGAACGGCAGCACGTCCGTGCCGGTGCCGCCTAGCTGGCCGCCCAGCACTCCGCCGACCACGCCACCCACGACGCCGCCGATCACGCCGCCCTCGACACCGCCTTCGACGCCACCCTCGACGTCCTCCTCGGTGGTCTCTTCCTCGACGGCGTTCGGGTCCGGCTCCACCTCGGGCGGCTTCTCCTGGGGGATCTCCTTGGGCTGGACGATGACGTCCGGCTTCTTCACCACCGTCTTCTTGGTGGTGGACTTCTTCTTCGCCGGCGGGGGCGGAGGAGGAGGCGGCGGGGCGGCCTGCATCGGCGGCGCCATGGCCTGCTTGAACGTCACCTCCACCTCCTTCTCCTCCTCCTTCGGAGGACGGGTGGAGATCCAGATCGCGAACGCGAACAGACCGACGTGGAGGACGACCGAGATCACGGCACCCAGACCAACTCGGGACTTGGGGCCTTGTCCACGGTCAAGGACAGAGTCGAACATGCGCTAACGCTCCTGTACTCCGGTGGACACCCACCACATCCCGTCCGGATCGCAAAAGGCGAGCTACATTACAAAAACCGTGGACGGGTGCAAGTGACCCCACCCTGGAAGCCTACCTGCTTGATCGCGCAATGCCCCAGTAGTCACCAAAAATCAACGGCATATTGACAACTGGTGGACCTCAGATATTTTCCCGGACCATTTTAGTTGCGGTGCAAGCCCACCTTGGAGGGGTTCTCAGCATGCAAGTAAGACGGATGCTCCGGGCAACCGGAGTGGTCGTGGTCGCGAGCCTGTCGTACGGGACCGCGGCATACGCCGATAGCGTCATCGTTGGTCAGGTTCTCAGCGCGGACAACAAGAAGGCGGTCTCGGATGTGGTCGTCACGGCTACCTCGCCCAATCTTCAGGGCGAGCAGGTCGTGGTGACGGACGCCCAGGGCCAGTACCGCATTCCCCAGCTGCCGCCCGGTGTCTACACCCTGCGGTTCGATAAGGAGTCGTTCAAGCCGTTCTCGCGTTCGGACATCCAGCTGCGTCTGGATCGCACCATCCGCGTGAACGTGGAGATCCTGCCCGAGGCCTTCACCGAGGAGATCTCGGTCGTGGCCCGTGCCCCCACCATCGACGTCGGCTCGACGAACACGGGCGTCAACGTCGATCAGGACTTCATCAAGCGCATCGCGGTGAACCGTCCGACGGGCAAGGGTGGCGCGGCGCGCTCCTTCGAGAGCCTCGCCGAGCTGGCCCCGGGTGCCCAGAGCGACACGTACGGCGTGTCCATCAACGGCGCCACCTCGCCTGAGAACGGCTACGTGGTGGATGGTCTGTCCACGAACGACGCGGCCTTCGGCATCAACGCCAGCCCGCTGAGCGTCGAGTTCGTCCAGGACGTGAACATCATCACCGGTGGCTACCTGCCTGAGTACGGCCGGGCCACGGGTGGCGTGGTCAACGCGATCACCAAGTCGGGCTCCAACGAGTTCCACGGCTCCGTGTTCGGCAACTGGACCCCGGGCGCCCTCGAGGGTACCCGCAACCCCATCCTGAGCGACGGCTCGGTCATCAGCGGCCAGAGCTCGCTGCTGAACCTGGGCGACATCGGCGCCACCCTCGGTGGTCCGATCCTCAAGGACAAGCTGTGGTTCTTCGCCGGCGTGGCTCCGTCCATGACGCGCTGGAAGCACGTGCGCGCGCTCAACTCGTTCAACGTGGACGAGAACGGAGAGCTGGCCCTCGATGAGGAGACCGGCTTCCACCAGACGACCCGGATCCCCGGCTCCGAGCGGAACTACTTCGCCGACCAGCGCAGCATCCAGCTGATGGGCAAGTTGACCTACCTCGTCAACCAGGACCACAACGTCTCGCTGTCGTTCAACACCTCTCCGACGACGAGCGGTGGCAACGGCCGCCTGACCATCAGCCGGCTGACCGGTGGCGTGGCGAGCCGCATCGACTCGAACCCGGCCGCGGCCGGCCTGGCCTCGGTGAACGCCAACAGCACGGCGACCGGCTTCAAGTACGCCGGCTCGTTCATGGACAAGAAGGTGCTGGTGGACGCCAACGTTGGCTGGTTCCACCAGACGGCCTCCAACCTGCCCAATGACGGCAGCGGCGATCAGTTGGGCACCCCCGAGGGTGAGCGGCAGATCCGCGAGGGCACGGGCCTGGCGGGCCTGTCCCGCGTGACGTACGTCTACCCGCGCGCCCTGATGGACGTGGAGGACGTGCCGGGTGCGGCCACGGCCGAGTACTGCGGCACCACGCCGGACGAGCAGCTCCTGCGCTGCCCCGTGCAGAACTACGATGTCGGCGGCTTCGGCGGCTTCTCCAAGAGCCTGCTCGATCGCTACCAGGCCAACGCCAAGGCCACCTACCTGCTGAGCCTCTTCGGCCAGCACGTCCTGAAGGCCGGCGCGGACGTCGAGACGCTCGTCTATGACCAGACGAAGGCCATCTCGGGCGGCGTGCTCTTCGCCGAGTCGCAGCTGGCGGACGGCACCCTCGTGTGGCAGGACTCCCGCCGCTACGGCTACCAGCGGGGCCCGGACGACGAGGTGACGCTGTGGCAGCTGCGTTCCAAGAACAGCAGCACCACGGTCGGTGGCTTCGTTCAGGACAGCTGGACGGTCGCCAACCGGGTGACGGTGAACGCCGGTCTGCGCTACGACGTGCAGTCGCTGTACGGCAACGGCGAGAAGCTGGCGTTCGTGCTGGACAACCAGTGGTCGCCGCGCGTGGGCCTGATCGTGGACCCGATGGCCAACGGCCAGCTCAAGCTGTTCGCCAACTTCGCCCGGTACTACGAGCAGGTTCCGCTCAACCTGGTGGACCGTCAGTTCCCCGGTGAGACGCGCTACCGCGCCAACCGCTACGCCGAGGCGCGCGCCGGCGTCCCGGTGGGCTGCGATCCCAGCACCCTCGAGGGCCAGCGCGGCGCCTGCGCCGATGAGAGCGTCATCGCCCGGGCCGCGGAGAGCAACCGCAACCCGAGCCGCCTCTACACCGGTGGCAAGCTCGAGAGCCTCTCGGTCGATCCCAACATCGAGCCCCAGTCGTCCACCGAGTTCCTGGTGGGCACCGAGTACGAGCTCCTGTCCAACACCCGCGTGAGTGCGACCTACACGCACCGGGCCATGGGCGCCGTGATCGAGGACATGAGCCGTGACGACGGCGCGACGTACTTCCTGGGCAACCCGGGTGGGGGCTTCGCCAAGGAGTTCCCGGTGCCGGAGCGTACCTACGACGCGGTGACGGTGGCGCTGACCCGCGCCTTCGCCGACGGGTGGCTGGCCCAGGCCAGCTACACCTGGTCGCGGCTGTACGGTAACTACCCCGGTCTGTTCCGCCCGGAGACCGGTCAGCTCGATCCGAACATCCTGTCGGACTTCGACCTGATCAGCCTCCTGGAGAACCGGACCGGTCTGCTCCCGTACGACCGTACGCACTCGGTCAAGGCCTTCGGCGCCAAGGAGTTCACCTTCTCCAAGGACCTGTCGGCCAGCATCGGTCTGTCCTACCGCGGCTACTCTGGTACGCCCATCAACTACCTGGGCGCCCACGTGGACTACGGCGAGGGTGAGGGCTTCGTGCTGCCTCGCGGCGCCGGCGGTCGTACGGCCTGGGTGAACAACATCGACTCCAACGTCGGGTTGAACTACCGGCTCGGCAAGACGGGGACGGTGTCCTTCACCCTGGACGTGTTCAACATGTTCAACTTCCAGACTGCGACGCAGGTGGATGAGAACTACACGTACGCGTCCGTGCTGCCCGTCAAGAACGGCTCGATCAGCGACCTGCCGAATGCGGTCAAGGTCGTGACCGACGACGGCGAGCGTGCGATGACCGAGGAAGACGAGAACCCGAACTTCATGCAGCCGACCCAGTACCAGGCGCCGCGGCAGGTTCGCTTCGGCATCCGGTACACCTTCTAGTCCGCTCCGCGAACATTGGAATTCAAGCACATGACCATGAAGCACATTTCCACTGTTGTAGCCGTGCTCGGGCTTGGCAGCCTGCTGTCGGGTTGCGATGTCCAGCAGCCCTCGGCTGGGTGCGTCGTGCAGGACTCGGCGAGCTGGATCGCCAAGTACGACCTGAAGGAAGGGCAGCCGGCGTGCGCCAAGCCGCTGGCCGCGGGTGAGACGGTCGGCGTCTTCAAGTACACCGATCCGATGCAGGCGAACTCCACCATCATCGCCCTCCGGCCCAACGGCCTGGCCTCCCGTGGTAGCCGGGATCCCGGCGATCAGCGGAACCAGACGGCGGTTGGCAGCCTGGGCGAGCAGCCGGACGAGAACGACTTCTGCACGGCTACGGAGCTTGGGGAGGCCACGGTGACCGCGGCTCCCAAGACGACGGCGCCGGTCGAGGACGAGACCCGGATCAGCTACAAGTTCAAGGACGTGAAGGTCTACACGAACCCGCGCGCTCCTGGCACCCAGCTGAAGGCGGACCTCACCTACACCCGCGATGGTTGCACCGCGGAGTACGCGGTTCGTGCCATGTGGCCGGCCATCGCATGCGACCCGGAGGATGAGGATCCGGCGCACAACTGCGGCCCGGGCTCGTTCATCAACCCGGACATGGCCGTCACCTGCGACCCTGTCCTGCACATCTGCGTGCCGGCCAAGGAAATCCCCTCCTTCAAGGAGTAGGGAAAGGCCGTTTAGACGGCCTGGCAGGCTGAAGTGGATCGCGGCCCCGGTTGCCTCTCCCCCACGAGGGAGTGGCAGCACGGGGCCGCGGTGTTTATGCACGGTTGGTTGTCGTTCTCGGACTTACCCAGGAAGGTGCATGGAGGGTCGCTACTCACTCATCGAACGCGTCGCCGCGCTGCTGGCGGACGAGCAGGGCACGCTCCGCAAGGAGGCGCCCTACCGTGTGGCCCTCTGCTACCCGAGCCCCTACAACGTGGGCATGAGCTCGCTCGGCTACCAGGCCATGTACCGGGAGATCCACTCGCACCCCGGGGCCACCGCCGAGCGCGCCTTCCTCCCCGATGATGTGGAGGCGTACCGCCGCACGCGGACGTCCCTCTTCTCCTTCGAGTCGCAGGCCCCCGTCTCCAGCTTCCACATGCTGGCCTTCTCGGTGGCCTATGAGCTGGAACTGACCGGGCTCTTCTCCATGCTGGACCTCTCCGGCATCCCCCTCCTCCGGGA
>NZ_DASVWK010000796.1:0-1768 GCF_036389735.1 Archangium sp.
TCGGTTCCGTTCATCTCCTCCATCTCCAGGTCGCAGATGATCACGTCGTAGGTCTCCGTCTGCAACCGCTCCAGGGCGCGGGCGCCGCTGGCGGCCAGGTGCACGGTGAAGCCACCGGCCTCCAGCATGGCGCGGTGCAGCGCGCGGGCGGTGAGCGAGTCGTCCACCACCAGGGCCCGGCGGCTCTGCGGCATGGCGACGGCGGCCGGAGCGGCCTCGGTCACCACCCAGCCAGGGCGAAGGATGAGCAGCAGCTCGCCACGGCTGAGGATGGCCGCGCCCTGGTAGGCGGGCACGTCCCGCACCTCGGCGGGCAGCGGGCGGATGACGAGGTCACGGTCACCCACCACCGCGTCCACCGCGAGCGCCATGCGCTTGCCACCGCTCTGCACGATGATGAGCGGCTGGCCCTCGGACGGAGGCGCCGAGGCACGCAGGCCCAGGCGGGCGCCCAGGTCCACCACCGGCACCAGCTGGCCGTTGTAGTCCAGCTGCGTCTTCAGGCGGCCGATGCGCAGGTTCTCCTGGGAGGCCAGCTGGGTGGACTCCACCGCCAGCATGGGCAGGCCCACCGCGGTGTCGATGGCGCGCACCGTGAGCACCGGCGAGCTGCCCAGCTCCATGGGCACGGTGAGGATGAAGCGCGTCCCGGAGCCCTTGGTGCTCACCACCTCGATGCGACCCTGCATGGACTCCGCCGCGGCACGCACCGCGTCCAGGCCGACGCCGCGGCCCGAGGTGTCGGTGACGTCCGTGCGGGTGCTGAAACCAGGGCGGAAGATGAGGTCGCGCAGCTGCGTCTCGTGCATGCGCGCGCCCTCCTCCGAGGTGATGAGGCCCTTGCGCTCGGCCGAGGCGCGCACCTGCTGCGGGTCGATGCCCCGCCCGTCGTCGCTCAGCTCCAGGAAGAGGATGTTGCCCTGCTGCTCCACGCGCAGGGTGAGGGCACCCTCGTGGTGCTTGCCGGCGCGCTCGCGCTCGTCCGGCATTTCAATGCCGTGGTCCACCGCGTTGCGCAGCAGGTGCACCATGGCGCCCTTGAGCTTCTCCAGCAGGCGGCGGTCCAGCGACACCTCGGCGCCCACCACCGAGAGCCGGGCCTGCTTGCCCAGCTGGCGCGACAGGTCGCGCACCATGCGTTGGAGCGGCTCGAGGATGGTGCGCACCGGACGCGTGGTGATGGACTTGAGGCCCTCCTCCAGGCTGTCCACGATGTCCGAGGCCTCGTGACCGTCGGCGCGCACGCCGGCCGTCACGCTCGCCAGCACCGCGCGGGCCCGGGCCGTGGGCGCCAGCAGCTCGCGCGCCGTCAGCAGCTCCACCGCCTTGGAGACGTCACGGAGCCGGTCCTCCAGGCGCATGCGGAACTCGCGCAGGCGCT
The DNA here is from genome assembly GCF_036389735.1 of Archangium sp. Classification (GTDB taxonomy): domain Bacteria; phylum Myxococcota; class Myxococcia; order Myxococcales; family Myxococcaceae; genus Archangium. The sequence continues at coordinate 1,382 of NZ_DASVWK010000796.1, forward strand.
CCACCTCGCGCATCAGCGCCGTCACCTGGGGGGCGGCCACGCGCCAGCCAGCGTCCGCGTCGTCATCCGCGATGGTCACGGAGGCCGCGGAGGCCTGCGAGGGGGCGGGAGCGGCCTTCGCCGGGGCGTGGGCCGTGGGGGCCTCGATGACCGGAGCGCCGCCAGCGGCCGCCTCCGGGGGAGGCGCGTCCGCCACCAGCTGGGCCAGCGCGGCCGTCGGATCCGGCAGCGAGTCCCCGCGGCCGTCCGCGTGCGCCTGGGCCCGCAGGAGGAACAGATCCAACCCGTGTAGCAGCATGTCCACCAGGGACCGCGGCATGGGCTGGATGTCCTTGCGCAGCGGCGCCAGGGCATCCTCCAGCTTGTGGGCGATCGAGCTCAGGTCCT
>NZ_DASVWK010000797.1:0-5901 GCF_036389735.1 Archangium sp.
TGGGCGACGTGAAGGTGGACGAGGTGCTGGCGCTCGCGCACGAGGCCTTCGGCGCCTCCCGTGGCCGCGCGGCGCCTCCGCCCGAGGTGCGGCCCGAGCCGCCCCCCGAGTCCCCGCGCACCGACAAGCGGGTGCTGGCGCGCGCGCAGACGCACCTCGTGCTGGGCTTCCACGGCGTGCGGATCAGCGATCCGCGGCGCCATCCACTGGAGGTCCTCTCCACGCTGCTGAGCGGCCAGGGCGGGCGGCTCTTCGTGGAGCTGCGCGACAAGCGCTCCATGGCCTACAGCATCAGCAGCTTCTCCATCGAGGGCGTGGATCCGGGCTACTTCGCCGTCTACATGGGCACCAGCCCCGAGAAGGTGGAGGCCGCGCTCGAGGGCATCCGCGCGGAGCTCACCCGCGTGCGCGACGAGCCCATCCCCGAGGCCGAGCTCGCCCGCGCGAAGCAGAACCTCATCGGGACCCATGAGATTGGCCTTCAGCGCAACGGCTCGCGCGCCGCGCTGCTCGCGCTGGACGCCTGCTACGGGCTGGGCCAGGAGAACTTCCTCCACTACGCCGAGCGCGTGGCGGCGGTGACGGCCGAGGACGTGCGCGCCGTGGCCCGCCAGCTCATCGACTTCGACCGCGCCGCGCTCGCCATCGTCGGCCCGTGAGCCCGCAAAAGAAAATCCCCTCTCCCGGGTGAGGGAGAGGGGATGAGGAGCGCCGGGCCTCGAGGAGAGGCCCGGCTCCACCGCGACTACTGACTGCAGAGCGCGGCGTTCTCGTGGCGGCAGACGTGGAGGTTGCGAGGCACCTCCAGCCAGTAGATGTCCGGCGTCACGTTCTTCTCCGTGCGGTTCGTCTCCATCGTCGGCGCATCGCCCGGTCCGGGAGGAGCCATCCACCCGTACTTGATGCCACCCGACTTCGAAATCGCGACGACCGAGCCCACGTCGCCCGGAGGCGTGCCACCCGACGGACGGCTCTTGTAGGACGAGTAGCCGATGAGCTCGCCCTTGTCGTTGCGCATCTGGTAGCCCTCGGACTGGTCCGGCAGACCGGTGATGGCGTCCGCCTGCCACAGGTTGGAGACGTCACCCACGCCCGACAGCACGCAGGCCGAGGCGCCACTGCCCGCGAGCGGCGCGAAGGAGGGCCAGGACACGACGCCGGCGATGACCGTGGAGCCCGCCGCCGTCCGTTCCTGGAGTCCCTCGTAGCTGAGGAACCAACCCGGACCCTCCGTCGTACCGCGAGCCAGCCCGCCCATCTTGGTGGTGGGCACGTAGCGCACCGACTTGCCCGCCACCGTGTACGTGCTGTACGCGGCGCTCGGGATGGTGACGTCCACCAGCGAGCACGCAATGGGCTTGCCGGCGCCATCCTTGCCGCAGTTGAAGCCCGCCTTGTCCGTCATGCGCAGCTTGTCGAAGGCGACCGCGCCGTCGCTGTCCTTGAACTTGCGCAGCGAGCCACCGTACGCGTGGTAGCCGAAGTAGCGGTGGTGCGGAATGACCGCCTTGTCAGCGTCACTCAGGGTCACGTAGCTGCGCGTGCCCGTGGAGAGCTGGGTCTGCTTGCACGACCAGGCGCCACCCGCCTTCTCGCAGTTGGCATGGGTGACGGCCGTCGTCGGCATGTAGGAGCCCGAGCCCATCGTCGTCCCATCCGGGCAGGCGATGGTCAGGTCCGTCAGCTCCAGCTTCGAGGCCGAGCACGTCTCGGCCAGGCTGCCCGACCACTCCTCGCTGTTGGTCTTCAGCGCGCCCTGCACGTACTCGATGACGCTGGTGCGCTTGATGCCATTGATGTCGGCCAGGAAGGTGGCCTTCACGTCGCACTTGAGCCGCACGCAGGCCAGCAGATCGTCCGGGCCGCAGTCGCTGCCCGGCGAGGTGCGCAGGTGCTGCCGGTCGCCGGTGCCCACGAAGGTGCGCAGCCAGCCCGTCTCCGGCTGGAGGACGTTGGAGGCGATGTTGGTGAAGGGCGCCTTCTCCCAGAGGTTCACGGGCCCGTTCTTGTCGGTGTCCTGACGCGCCATCTCCAGCGAGCGCGCGCCGAACCAGTTGGTGACGGGGGCGTCCGCGCTGGCGCGCTCACCCGGCTCGAAGAAGCGGAACGTCCACATCTGGCCGCCCAGGTCACCAACGGTCAGGGTGTCGAAGAAGCCGTCCAGGTCACGCTGCACGTTCTCCGCCTTGCCGATGTCCATCATGGCCGCCGAGGCCACGATGGGCATCATGTGGTTGAGCGTGTCCTGGTAGGCATTACCCGACGAGGTGGCGGCGGGCCTGGCCTCCGCGGACCACAGCTTCTGGCCCGACCAGGCATCCACCATGTACAGCCCGCGGCCACGCGACAGGTCCGCGCTGAACCCGCCGTTGAGCACGGTGACCCACCGCTCCTCCCAGCCACGCTCGGTGCTGGAGGGAGTGCTCACGAGCGGCTTGAGGCGCACCGCTCCGATGGGAGGCGGCTTGGGCGTGTAGTTGGACCAGGTCTGGCCCATGGTGGCCGACTCGGGGTCGCACGAGTTGGGGAACATCCAGCGGAAGGGCTTGCCCTCCTTGTTCAGCATCTCGTACGGGTTGGTCATGTCCAGCGCGATGTAGCGCTGGCCGCCGCCACGCTCGGTGATGACGGCGAGGGTGCGGAACTCGGCCGCCTCCTTGATGCCGTTGGGCGTCGTGCCCGCCACGGCGCCGTCCACCCAGATGTCACGCACCATGGGCGTGCCGTCCACGAAGTACTGGTGCATGAAGAACACCTGACCCAGCTTGGGCAGCAGGTCCGGCGGGATGAAGGCCCACAGCTCCTGGCCGGTGCCCTGGTCATAGGGATCGGCCCGGAAGTCATCCGTCGGATTCGGAGTGGTCGGCAGCGGCGAGCCCGCGTGGAAGGCATGCAGCATGCCGCCGTTGGAGCCCACCAGCACCACGCGATCGCGCTTCGGCGTCTGCTTGCGGTAGTCGTCGTACGCGCCGTACCCCTTGGCCGTGCGCGCCGGATTCATCGGCGTGGGCTTGTAGCAGGGCGCGGCTCCCGAGCCGCACAGCGGCAGCGAGGTCACCGAGGCGGAGAAGTCCTGGTAGAGGGTGGACAGACACTGCGGGCTCAGGCCCAGCGAGCACAGGAAGGGATCCACGGGCGGCTCCACCGTCACCGGCGTGGAGTGGAAGATGTCCGCGAGCTTGCAGGACTTCGTGTTCGTGGGCTTCTTGTTGTCCGCGCACGGCCGCTCCTCCTCGAGGATGGAGTCACCGTCGAAGTCGAGCACGTCCACACCGCGGATGAACTTGATGAGGTCGGTCGTGCACTCGTCCTGCTGCGCCGTGGAGCCCGTCCACGCCTTCTTCTGGCGGGCGAAGAGCTTGTTGCAGAAGGTGTCACCCGCCGCCAGCAGGTACTGCTTGAGGTCGGCGAGGTTGGCCGTGGTGAACTCGACGGGCGGGTTGTCCACGTCGGTGAACTTCCCGTCATTGTTGCGGTCGATCATCGTGAAGATGCAGCGACCGGCGCTGGTGAGGGGGTTGGCGCGATCGCACGGCGCCAGGGCCGAGCGCGCGCCGACCGTGTCGCCCGCGTCCCAGAAGGGCACGGCGGGATTGCCGCCCTCCAGCTTGCCGTCGGAGTTGACGGTGGCGGTCACCACCTTCACCCAGTTGCCCTCCACGTTCTCCTGGACGATGTTGTTGATGGTGAACGGGATCTCCCCGGTCATGCTGGCCGGCTTGTCCACGAAGAAGCTGTCGTTGCAGTCCTTGTCGCCGTTGAGGTCGGGCTTGTACAGGGTCGTCGCGCTCTTGGCCTTGGCCTCCTCGCAGCCCTGGGCGAACTCGTTGAAGAAGAAGTAGCGGTAGAGGTGCCCCTCGTACGGCCGGTTCTTCCGCGGCACGAAGCGCGGGATGTAGACGGAGGAGTTCATCCCGCTGGCCTGCACGCCGGAGATGTTGGCGGAGGCGAACGAGGTGGACGTCTGCTTCAGGTCTCCCAGCGCGGCCATGATGGACTCACGCAGCTCGGTGGCGTTGTTGGCGCGGTAGAAGCTGCCCTTGCCGGCCAGCGCGATGCTCTGGAGCATGGGGTTGTTGTTGCCGTAGCCGATGGTGTACGTGCGCACCGCCTGCGCCCCGGGCATGTCGTCGCGAAGGTCCGCGTTGGCCAGGAAGAAGGCCACGTCGTCCATGAAGTTCTTGTTCGTCTTGGCCAGACCCGTCGGCCAGTTCCAGCTGGTGGGGGCGGAGTAGTCGCAGTCCTCCTTCTTGGCCTTGACGCCCGGGGAGTGCTCGAACTGGTCGCAGTAGTTCACGCCACCCGGGTTGGTGTTGGTCTCGGGGGTGCTCGGATCGAAGGTGAGCGGCGTGCCGTCCGGGTGCTTGGCGCCCTTGTCCTTGAGGATCTGCATGAACTTGGTGATGGGCACCGAGTTGTCGTAGACGGGCGGACCGTCGGCCAGAACGATGACGGAGCTGACCTGGCAGGAGAAGCACACGGAGCGCTCGTTGCCGCCCACCTCGAAGGGCTGCTCGAACTTGACCCACTCGTCGGACTGGACGGCCCACGTCTTGCCGGTCTGGCCCGTGAAGGGGTTGTCGATGGTGCCGTAGTTGGTGCCGCCGTTGGAGCCCGGCCAGCCCCAGCCCGGGTGGATGGGCTGCTGGAACCACTTCAGCCAGCGCTGATCCACCTTGTGCGAGGAGAAGTAGCCGCCCAGGCCGAAGAGGGCCTCGCCGATGGAGCGCTCGTCATTGCGGAACAGCGTCTTGTTGACGGCCTTCATCAGCTTGGGCCGATCGAGCGCGTCCAGGTCGATGGTGGGGAAGGACTTGTCGCAGCTGGGCCGCAGCGGCTCGACGAGCACGGGCGGGTCGTACCAGCCCTTGTCCGGACCGAAGGTGGCCACGCCCATGCGTACGTCGGTCGTGTTGTTGATGACGTCCTTGAGCACCTTGCGAGCCACCACGAACTTGGGCGGACGCACGTTGAGCACCCGGCCGCTGAGGACCCAGGTGCGGAAGCGCGCGTTGTCCCACCCCGCCGGAGCGCCCGCGGGCGGCTTGGGCTCGTGCCACTTGTAGGAAGGGTTGGTGGCCAGCGGACCGCGGTACCAGCCCTTGGAGGCCAGACACGCCTTGCACACCGCGATGCGCGGATCGCTCCACGAGGAGTAGCCCAGGCCGCGGTAGCAGGCCATGTGCGTGTCCGTGCCGCCGTCCATGCTGCGCGCATCCCAGTTGAGCGCGTACGGGTAGTCGGGCGTGAGGCCGTTCCAGGCGATGCGCCGGCTGCGCGACGCATAGAACATGGTCGGGTCGAAGAACTGGGGCGTCGCGCCGAAGTCCGCGTCCGCGTCATAGACGACGGAGCCGTTCTTCAGCGGGTCCGGGCTGCTCTTGTCGAACCAGCTGTCCATCGCCGCCACGAGGGCGGGATCCGAGCAGCCCAGCGCGTTGGGATCGCCCGCCTCGCCAGGCAGGTACTCGGGGAAGTCCAGCATGGACTCGCTGTCGCCAATCAGGAAGATGGCGCTGGGCGGGCTGGACGGCACCTCGAAGAAGTCCTTGTCGCCTCCTCCCGAGGCGTTGATCATCGTGTCACCCAGCGCGGCGGCGCCCGAGCAGCACGCGGCCAGCTCGGGCACCGGCACACTGCCGGAGTGGCCCGGCAGGGCCAGCAATCCCGCGCCGGCTCCCGCCAACAGCAGACCCAGTCGCCTCCAACGTCTCACGGTGTCGAAATCGATGCGCATATCCCAGGCTCCTTGAAGCCACGGCACCACGGACTGTCCTCGCGCTCGCGTCCGGACAAGTCCTCGTCACAGGGGATTGCCCCCTGGGCCCCGCGCGCTCGGGAACGGCTGTCCCCGCGCGGGCCGCCACCCCTTAGCAGAGCCTGTCCGTCTGACACGGACGC
>NZ_DASVWK010000798.1:0-3151 GCF_036389735.1 Archangium sp.
GGGCCCGGCCCTCCCCGGCGCCGGGTGGTGAACGGAGCGGCTTGGACCCGGGGTCAAGGGAACGACGGTTTCCCGACGGTGGATTGCCCGGGGGCACCGATTCCTACATGGGCGTCAGGGCCTCACCTTGACGTGCACGGGCCGCCGGCTCGTGGTGGGGGGAGGGGAAGCGGATGAGGCGCCCCTGGACGTTCGCGACGCGCATCGCGGTGGGGCTCATTGCCTCGCTGGCGGTGGCGCTGGCCATTGCCGGCATCACCGCGCTCGCCGTGCGCTCGGTGTTCGCCAGCAACGAGGCGCTCAACACGGAACGCGTCGAGCACCTGGTGGCGGTGGAGCAGCTGCGCCGCTTCTTCGGCGAGAAGCTCGCCGCCCTGCGTGCACAGGGCATGACGGGTGACGACCTCTTCCAGGGGAGTGCCGCCAACGCCCGGGCGCACTTCCTGGAGGTGTTGGAGGAGCTGCGCTCGCACGCGGAGGGCGAGGAGGCCCATGCGCTGGAGGCGGTCGCCAGGGCCGAGCACCTGCACCAGGAGGCCCATGCGCGGCTGGAGGAGGCCCGGCGGCGGGGCGACCCCCCATTGGTGCCGCACGCGCTCTTCCTGGGCGTGGCCGAGACGAGCGAGCGGACGGAGCAGGCGCTGGAACGACTCGCGAGCCTCACCGCACAACGGATGGAGGAGGGGCGGCGGTTCGCCAACAAGACGGATCAGCGGGTGCGCGGGCTCATCCTGGTGGTGGCCACACTGGGCGTGATGGTGGCGATGGGGCTGGCGTGGGTGCTCACCCGGGCCCTGTGGCCGCTGCACCACGCGGCCCAGGCCACGGAGGAGCGCTTCCGGCTGCTGGTGGAGGGGGTGAAGGACTACGCCATCTACCTGTTGGACCCCGACGGCCGGGTGGCGAGCTGGAACCTGGGGGCCGAGCGCATCCAGGGCTGGCGCGCGGACGACATCATCGGCCACCCGGACGCGCGTCTCTATCCCCCGGAGGCGGTGGCGCGGGGCGAGCCCCAGCAGGAGCTGGAGCGGGCGGCGCGGGAGGGGCGACGGGTGACGAAGGGCTGGCGGATGCGCGAGGACGGCACGCGCTTCTGGGCCGAGACGCTGCTCACCGCGCTGCGCAACGCGGACGGTCGGCTCAAGGGCTATGCCGTGCTCACGCGCGACATCACCGACCGCAACCGCATGGAGCATGCCCAGCGCCTGCTGGCCGTGGCCGAGCGCCTCTTCCACACGGAGGAGGATCCGGACCGGGCGGTGGTGGCCCTGGCGCGGCGGATGGTGCCGGAGCTGGCCGATGGCTGCCTGCTCTTCCTGCTCGACGCCTCGGGCGAGTTGCAGCCTCGCGCCGTGGCGCACGCCGCTCCGGAGAAGGAGCGCCTCGTCTGGGACATCATCCGCTACCAACCCGGGCGGGAGTGGCGGGGTAGCGCCTCGGAGGTGCTGCGCACGGGCCGCACGGAGCGTGTCGCCGAGGTGACGCCGGAGATGCTGGAGGCCGCGGCGCTCGACGCCGAGCACCTGAGGCTCTTTCGGGAGCTGGACATCCGCTCGTACCTGTCGGTGCCGCTGCGCGTGGGGGGGCGAGGGCTGGGCGTGCTCATCCTGCTGTCGGGGAGGCCGGAGCTGCGCTTCACGGAGTCGGACCAGGTGTTCATCGAGGAGCTGGCGGGCCACGCGGCGCTGGCGCTGGACAACGCGCGGCTGCTGCGCGAGGCGCAGGCGGCGCTGGAGCTCATCGGCGTGGCGGCGCACGACCTGGGCAACCCGCTCAACAACCTGCAACTGCTGCTGGGCAAGTTGAGGCGCTCGCCGCCGACGGAGCAGGAGAAGCTGTGCGAGGGCCTCGGCACGGCGCTGCGCCAGACACAGCGACTGGCGAGGCTGCTGCACAACCTGTTGGACTTGTCGCGGCTGTCCTCGGGGAGGCTGGAGCTGGAGGCGGTGGAGGTGGACCTGGCGGAGCTGGTGCACGAGGGGGTGGCGCGGCACGTGGACCAGGCGGCGGAGGCGGGCAGTCGGGTGGAGGTAGAGGTGGAGCCGGGGGTGGTGGGGCGGTGGGACCGGCTGCGGCTGGAGCGGGTGCTGACGAACCTGCTGTCCAACGCCCTCAAGTACGGCAAGGGGCAACCCATCCACGTGCGGGCGGAGCGGGTAGCGGACCACGCGCGGCTGCGGGTGCGAGACCACGGGCCGGGGATTCCGCCGGAGGAGCAGGCCTCCATCTTCGAGCGCTTCAAGAAGGCGGCCTCCGGCCGGGGGAAGAAGGAGGGCTTCGGGCTGGGGCTGTACATCGTCCGGCAGCTCGTCGAGGCGCACGGGGGCACCATCCGCGTGGAGAGCGCGGCGGGAGAGGGGGCGACGTTCACCGTCGAACTTCCGCTGGCGCCGGTGAGTCGGGAAGTGGATGCCCCGGAGCACGGTCCGGGGTTGGTGCACCAGTCGGATTGAGTGGGGATGGAGGGTCGGATGACGCTGTGCGGTGTCACGAGGTGAGTCATGGTGAAGCTGGCCCTGTTGGGAGAGTCGTACCCCGCGCAGCTGAGAGAGAATCCGCAGGCGCTCCGGGACGTGGAGGTGGTGTGGTCGGGCACGTCGCTGGAGGCGTTCCAGGCGGAGGTGAAGGTGAGGCGGCCGGACGTGCTGGCGCTGGACTTCCTGGAGCTGAACTCGGTGGAGACGGGGGTGGTGCCGGCGCTGCTGGAGGACTCGGGGGCCCGGCACGCCATCGTGACGTACCGCTTCGCGAAGCGCGGGGTGCTCCAGGAATACCCGGCGGGCAAGGTGCGGCTGTTGCAGGGGCCCATCTCGCTGTCGCTGCTGCGGGCGCACGTGCACCTGGCGGTGCTGGACGACATGCTCCAGCCGCAGGCGAAGGCGGCCCCGGCGAGCACGGCGACCCCGAAGGTGGGGCCGAGCGCGGGGGTGATGGCATCGGTGCCGGTGCCGGCGATTCCCAATCCGCCGCGCTACACGCCGGAGGCGCTGGGCAAGCTGCTGGAGGTCTCCAGCGTGGTGCAGTGCGAGTGCCCCAACCACCTGTCGCAGCTGGTGAGCAGCCTGCAGGCGTTCGAGGAGTACTCGAAGCACTGTGAGAACCGGAACGAGCAGGACCGGCAGGTGCACGCGATGCTGTACCGCTACACGGC
>NZ_DASVWK010000799.1:0-3908 GCF_036389735.1 Archangium sp.
GGACAGCCTCGAGAAGTACCGCTCCCCCCGATACGACCAGGTGAAGGACGAGCTGAAGCGGCGCGAGACGGCCGAGTACCGGCGCGTGCTGTACGTCGCGCTCACCCGTGCCCGGGACAGGCTCATCCTCTCGGGTGGCGAGGAGCGCGGCGCGTCCGACTCGTGGTGGTGCCTGCTCGATGAGCGGCTGAAGGAAGACGTCCGGCTGCGTGGGCTCGTCGAGGATCTCGACGTGGAGACGCTGCCTCCGCCCCCGGAGTCGTTCGAGCCCGAGGCCGTGGATCCGTTGGAGCAGGAGGCCCGCATCGAGGCGGCGGTGCAGCGGGCGCATGGGCGCGCCGCCCTGGCCTCGCCCGAGGTGGCGGTGGTGGCCACCGAGGCCGTGCAGGACTTCCTCACCTGTCCGCGCCGCTACCGCTACGTGCACGGGCTCGGGCTGCGCGCGGTGGGCTCTGCCTGGGAGTCGCCGCCGCGCGAGTCGCCGCTGTACATCGAGCGGGACGCGTGGGGTGGCGTGGCCCCGAGCCCCGCCCGTCGGGCGCTGACCCTGTTGCGGACGGTGGACTTCCGCATGGCCGCGGCGTCCGCCTCGGAGCGCCGCGCGCACCTGGAGACCCTCGTGCGCGAGGCGGGCTGGGACGAGTCCGAGGACGGAGTGGGGGAGGCCCTCGCCACGGTGGAGCGCTTCCTGGGCACCGCCTTCGCCCGCCGGCTGGCCACCGCGCCCACGGCGAGCGTGCACCGCGCGCTGCCCTTCGTGCTGAACCTGCCGGGGAGCGACGCGGCGGCCCTCGAGGGCGAGGTGGACCTCCTCTGGGAGACGCCAACGGGCGAGGCCCGCGTGGTGGTCTTCAAGCCGGGCAAGCGGCACCCGAGGGGGGCGCGGGCGCATGCCGAGTCGCTCGCGGCCCTGCTGCTGGCCTCGCGGCGAATGGTGCGCGAGGGCGTCCCGGTGCAGGTGGGCCTGGCCTTCCTGGGCGAGGACGTACCGGAGCCGGAGTTCCCCTCGGTGTCCAACGATCTGGACTCCATCGCCGAGCGCCTGCGGGACGCGGCCCGGGCCCTGGTGGAAGCGGATGTGGGGGGGAGTTGGCCGGGCAGGGAGCGGTCGACTTGTGAATCACTGGGATGTGGCTTCGCGGAACACTGTCACGCCGGCCCCCGTGCGTGCTAAGCGGGCCCCACTATGCCGAATGTCGTCGTCATCGGAGCGCAGTGGGGAGACGAGGGGAAGGGGAAGGTCGTGGACCTGCTCACCGAGCACGCCCAGGTGGTCGTGCGCTTCCAGGGGGGCAACAACGCGGGCCACACCCTGGTGGTGGGCGGACAGAAGACGGTCCTGCACCTCATTCCCTCGGGCATCCTCCATCAGGGGAAGACCTGCGTCATCGGCAACGGGGTGGTGATCGACCCCGCGGTGCTGATGAAGGAAGTCGACACCCTCAAGGATCGCGGCTTCCTGAAGGATGACGGGCAGTTGCTCATCTCGGACAACGCGCACGTCATCTTCCCGTGGCACAAGCTGCTGGACACGTACCGCGAGAAGGCCCGGGGCGTGAGTGCCATCGGCACCACGGGACGTGGTATCGGCCCGGCCTACGAGGACAAGGTGGCCCGCCGCGGCATCCGCGTGCGCGACCTGCTCCACCCCGAGCGGCTCCGCAAGCGCATCGACGAGCGACTCCCGGGCGTGCGCGACGAGCTGCGCGAGCTGTGCCGCGCCGCGAACGAGCAGCCCCCCGAGCTGGACGCGCAGAAGCTCCAGGAGGAGTTCGCCGCGCTGGGCGAGCGGCTGCGACCCCACGTGAGCGACGTGTCGCTCTTCCTGGCGGGCCAGGTGCAGCGCGGGGCGCGCATCCTCTTCGAGGGCGCCCAGGGCACGCTGCTGGACGTGGACCATGGCACCTATCCCTTCGTCACCAGCTCCAACTGCGTGGCGGGCAACGCGGCGGTGGGCTCGGGCCTGGGCCCCACGGCGATCGACAAGGTGATGGGCATCAGCAAGGCCTACACCACGCGCGTGGGTGGCGGTCCGTTCCCCACGGAGCTGACGGACGAGACGGGTGACCGGCTGCGCAAGGTGGGCGACGAGTTCGGCGCCACCACGGGCCGCCCGCGCCGCTGCGGCTGGCTGGATGGCGTGGTGCTGCGCTACGCGGTGCGCGTCAACGGGCTGTGGGGCATGGCGCTCACGAAGATGGACGTGCTCTCCGGCCTGAAGACGGTGCAGATCTGCACCGCCTACGAACTGGACGGCAAGCGCATCACCGAGCTGCCCGGGGACTACGAGGACCTGGCGCGCGTCAAACCCCTCTACGAGACGATGGCGGGCTGGGACGAGAAGCTCGCCGGGGTTCGCACCTTCGATGAGCTGCCGGAGAACGCCAAGCGCTACGTGCGCCGGGTGGAGGAGATCTGCGGCGTGCCCGTCAACTGCATCTCCGTGGGCGCGGACCGCGGCGAGACGGTGCTCATCCAGAATCCGTTCCGGACAGCCTCCCGAAGCTGAATAGCTCCGAACATTCGGAGCTCCCAGGAAGTCAGGCCCCGAACTCCCCTGCTTGCTTGCTGGGGGCTCGGGTGGCGCATGTCAGGCCCGGAACTTAGCTTTCTGGCATGAACGGGCGCGAACCGAAGGCAGGCAGGCAGGAGGTATTTCGCCCCCACGGGGTGCTCGCGGCGATCATGGGAGCCGCGACGCTGCTGTGGTTGGGGGTGCTGCTGTACTTGCTCCGCTTCGACGGAGTCCCGGTACAGACGTTCCTCTCGGCGCTTTTCTTCGTCCTCTTCTTCGGCGTGTCGGTGACGTACTACGGCCGCACGCGGATCGTCGTGGACGCGGGAGGCATCACCTACCGGGGTCTGGTGCGCACGCGGCGCTTCACGTTCGCGGACATCAGCAAGGTGGAGGTGCTGCAGGGCCCGGTGACGGTGTATGCCGTGCGTGGTCGCCGGGGGCTCGTGCACTTCACCAGCTTCTTCTCGCACCACCGTGACCTGGCACGACTCCTCGTGGAGCGCGCGGGCCTCTCGCCGCTGAGCGCCTGACGTTCAGGTCACCAGGGCATAGGTGACGAGCAGCCCCACGAGGGCGGTTGTCGCCCCGAGGCCGATGAGCCACCACTCCCACCGCACCCGCGGGGGCTCCGCGGAGTCCTCGTCCGAGGGGGCTGGGGGACGCGGGGGCTTCTCGGGGGTCGGCGTGGAGGCGGTTTCCGGCTCCTTGGATGGATCCTTCTCGCCCCGCGGGGGAGGAGGCTCGGCCATGGGGGCCTGGAAGCGCAGCAGCGTCCGGCCCAGCTCGATGACATCGCCTTCGTGGAGCGGGCAGGAGTCTTCCACCCGCTTCCCATTGAGATAGACGCCGTTGGGGCCGCCGAGGTCCTCCAGGAGGAAGGCGCCCTCGTGGTGGCGGACGCGCGCATGCCGGCGCGACACGGCGATGTCCCGCAGACGCACGGCCACCTCCCTGCCCCGGCCCAACTCGGTGCTCGCCTCGGCGAGGGCGAAGGTGCGGCCCACCTCCGCTCCGATGAGGCAGGTGAGGGTGGCGGCCCGCGAGGGCGGCGGTTCCTCCGTGTCCGTGAGGAGGTGCTTGAGGACGGCCATGGTGCCCACCTGCCGCTCGGCGTCTCCAGCGGGCTCCAGCACCTTGAGGCTCATCCCCTCGGGCAGCCCCACCACCTCTCCGGGCAGCACGAGGCGCGGCACGCCCGGCGGCACCATCACCCCCTGCACCATGAAGGTGCGGGCCGCCTCCACCATGAGGCGTTGGCTCTCGATGCGCAGCGTCAGCAAGCCCGAGGGGAGCCCCTCGAGGCGGATCTGATCCTCGGTGCCTCCGCCCAGCAGGTGGATGCCCTCGGGCAGCTCGAAGGGGGTGGCGGTGCCCAGGTGCTCGAATTCGA
>NZ_DASVWK010000800.1:0-12331 GCF_036389735.1 Archangium sp.
ACCATCCTCTACGTCAACGGCATCATGACGCCGCTGGATGGCCAGATGAAGGAGATGCAGTCCATCGCGGAGACCTCGGGCGCCAAGGTGGTGGGCATCCACAACTCCACCGAGGGCGTGGCCGGGGACATCGGCCAGTCCATCCAGGATAAGCTCGACAAGGGGCGCAACCCGGCGGTGGACACCCTGGCGGACACCGTCTACTCGGAGCTGATGGCGGGCCGCTCGGTGCACCTCATGGGCTACAGCCAGGGTGGCCTCATCACCGCGCGGGCGCTCAAGGACGTGGCCAACCGGCTGCGCATCGAGAACGGGCTGTCCCGGGAGCAGACGGAGGCCCTGATGAGCCGCATCAACGTGGAGACCTTCGGCGGGGCCGGCGCCATCTTCCCGGACGGGCCCAAGTACGTGCACTACGTCAATGACCGGGACATCGTCCCCGGCTTCTTCGGCCTGGGGAACGACTGGGATCCGTTCCGCGACGGAGGCCGTGACGCGGTCATCCACCACTTCTCGGAGGGCGGTCGCCTCGAGTTCGGCAAGGCGCACCTGCTGTACAGCACCTACCTCCAGCACCGGGTGAACTTCGAGGAGGCCCGCGAGGGGCGCTTCTGACCCCACGCGTAAAATCCTGGATTGCTGGCATTCTAGGCTTTTCTCTGTTTTCCTTGTGATGAAAGTATCTGGCGCGGGGCGCGCTTTCATCACGAGGGAAACACACCATGGCCGGTTCGGTTGTCGTACATCGGATTCTGCGGGGCCTCGCGCTGGTCCTGCTGCTGTCGGGAGCGGTTCCCGCCTGGGCCGCCCAACCCTTCGCCCAGGGCATGGTGACCATCACCATGGATGACGGGTGGTCCTCGCAGTACACGTGGGCGCGCCCGGCCCTCCAGCAGCGCGGCCTCCGGTCCACCTACTACCTCGTCACCGAGGGCGTCCGGAACGGGTGGGCCAGCTACCTGACGGCGCCGCAGGTGCAGACGATCCTCGCCGAGGGCAACGAGCTCGGCGGCCACACGCTGACGCACCCGGACCTCACCACGCTCTCCGCCGCGCAGGTGGAGGCCGAGCTGCGTGACTCGCAGGCGTGGCTGAAGTCCCAGTTCGGCCTGGCCTCGGTGCCCGCCTTCGCCTCGCCCTATGGCCGGTACACCGCGGACGTCCTCACCACCGCCCAGAAGTACTACGGCAGCCACCGCACGGTGAACGGCGGCCACAACTTCCGCGACTCCAACATCCTCCAGCTCCGGGCCTACGACGTGACGAGCAGCGTGAGCGTGGCCACGGTGCGCGAATGGATCGACAGGGCCGCCGCCGACGGCAGCTGGCTCATCCTCGTCTTCCACGAGTTCGTGAACGGCACGCCCACCCGCTCGACGGAGTGCTCCGTGAGCGACTTCACGGCCATCCTCGACTATGTGAAGGCGAGCAACGTGCGCAACGTCACCGTCTCGGAGGGCGTGGCCCTGTCGGAGGGACGGACGGTGGACCCGACCGGGTACACGTTCGTCTACGACGACATGCTCGGTGATGGCTTCGCGGACTGGAGCTGGGCGACGCGCAACCTCAACGAGCGCACCACCGTGTACAGCGGCCTGTCCTCCATGTCGTTCGAGCCCGACGCCTGGAAGTCCCTCTACTTCCATCACGCCTCGGGGCTCGATGCGCGCCAGTACGAGTCGCTGGAGCTGATGGTGCACGGCGGTACCACGGGCGGGCAGCGCGTGCGGGTGGAGTTCCGTGACGGCAACACGATCCTCGGCTCGGCGAGCCTGGACGCGGCGCTGGGCCATCCCCTCCAGGCGGGTACCTGGCAGAAGGTCTCCATCCCGTTCGCCGCGGTGGGCATGTCCTCGGGCACCCTGCGCGACCTCTACATCCAGGACGGCTCGGGCGGGGACCAGGGCGCCGTCTACCTCGATGAGGTCCGGCTGATCCGCGCCGCGCCCAGGCCCCTTTCCCTCTACGCGGACGCGCTGGGGATCGGCTTCTCGGACTGGAGCTGGGCGACGCGCAACCTCAACGAACGCACCACCGTGTATGCGGGGACCTCGGCCATCTCCTTCGAGCCCGACGCCTGGAAGGCCCTCTACTTCCACCATGGCACGGGCATCGACTTGAGCCGCTACACGTCCCTCGAGCTGTGGGTCCACGGTGGCACCAGCGGCGGACAGCAGGTGCGGGTGCAGCTGCGCGATGGCGACACGGTGCTCGGCGTGGTGCAGCTGAACACGGCGTTGGGACACCCCATCCAGGCAGGCACCTGGCAGCGCGTCTCCATTCCCTTCAGCTCCCTGGGCTTGAGCGCCGGCACGCTGCGCGACCTCTACATCCAGGACACCTCCGGAAAAGACCAGGGCACTCTCTATATCGATGACCTCCGACTGGTGCCGTGAGGCCCCAGAAGTACGGTGCCGCTGGCTGATGCTCAGAACAGGAACGCGGCGCCGCCGAGGAAGGTCGGCGTGGAGAGCAGCCGGTCACGTCCGGGCTCTCGGATGGCGTCCTGCTGGCCCCGGGCGAACAGGCGGACGAACCTCCTCACATCCACCTGCCCTTCGACGTAGGCCTTGAGATCCGACTGGGCGGACAGCCCAGGCTCGCCCCGGGTCCACCCCAGGCCGAGCCCCGCGCTTCCTCCCACGACGAGGCCGAGCCGGAGTTGCTCTCCGAGCAGCAGCTCCGCTCCGGCTTCGGGCGCCAGCGTGGCGACGTGCACCCCATGGAACGCGGCCAGCTCCGAGACGTGGAGCGCCCCCTTGTACCCGACCCCGTCCACCGCCACCGAGGCGAATACCCTCACCCGCTGCCGTTCGCCGAGGCTCGTCCCCACCCTTCCGCGAAGGCCAATCACGGACGCCTCCACGCCCACTCCCCGGTCCATTTCGAGGAACCGCGTGAGGCGCGTCGAGCCCAGCGCCACCCCCACCGCCAGGGTGCGGCCGGTGGCAGCATCGTTCAACTCGAAGCGCCGCTCCACCGGGGTGAAGCGAACGTCGGCATGCGGCAGAGCGATGGGATCCGTCACGAGCGTCCCATCGAGGGTGGCCCAGTGCAGGTACTCCGGTGTCCGCACGACATCCCACGGATCTTCCGGCACCACGGTCTCGCGGAGCATGAAGCGCACTCGAAGCAGCGCGCTCCAATCCGGGCCCGTGCCCGAGCGCCCGCCTCCACCCACCTCGCCGCTCGGCCGGAAGAGCGCCTCGTCGAAACGCGGGGCCTCGTACCGAGGCACAGGACTGGAGGGTCCCAGCCCGATCCCCGGCACGGCTCCAGCGCCACCCGTCGCGGTCCCCTCCGGAGCAGCCCATTCCTCCGAGTCGAAGTCCGGCCGGCTCCGGCCGCAGGCCGCCCAGAGGGAGAACTCCTCCTGACGTGGGGCTTGCCCGCTCGCGCTCAACTCCCGGACGTAGCGGAGGCTGAAGTCATCGGGCGCGTACGCGAACCGCGCGTACCTCCGGTAGTGCTCCACCAGCGCCTCGCTCTCGAGCCTCGGGCAGTAGTCCCGCCGCAGATTGGCCTGGACCTCGCGCCAGCGCTTCGGGGTGAAGGCGGAGTTGTTGTAGGTCTCGTCGAACCGGGGAGAGACGTACTCGCGCCAGTCGAAGGGGAGGTTCAGCCGCCAGCCCTCGGCCGTCTTCTGGATGCGAGGGTTCTCGTCCCGGCACAGGCTCCGGTAGAAGAGAAACCCCTGGTAGTTGGCCTCGAGATCTCCGAACGAGAACACGCCCGTCGTCGCGAGGCCCAGGTTGATGGACTCCGTCCGCACCCCGTAGCGGATCATCCGCTCGAGCGCCTCGCGTTCGGAGACCCCCTGCTTCAGCTCCTCGCGGAAACGCTTGTGGTACTTCCAGCCCGTCTGGAAGAAGTGGGACAGCTTGTCCGCGCCCATGTGGACGCCCGCGACGTTGAACGTCGCCTTCACTCCGAAGAAGAGGCCCCAGTCCCAGAGGCGCTCGTTGCGGTAGACGGAGTCGTTCTCCCGGAAGTACTCGTAGTCCTCCTGCGTCGGCACCCGCTCGACCCGAGGGGTGTTCTCCGCCCAGAGCTCGATCTTGTGGAGCCCCGAGATGCGGAACCGCTGGTAGATGCGCTGGGCGACGTCCTCACAGGAGGACTGCTCCCAGGAGCCTCGCCGGTTCACCAGCTCCAAGGCGCCCAGGATGTCGCGGTTGACCTTCTCGTTGAGGACGCTCAGCGAGTCCCGCGGCCCCTTGTCGATCGCGAAGTACTGGTCCGTCTCCGTCGCATGGGCAAGCCCCGTCGAGGCGGCGACCCACACCGCCAGAAGGCCGGGCCAACTCCATGCACGCAGTGAATCCACCCGCCGCATCTAAGGATCAGGACGCGGGGCGTCAAGGCTGTCTCGGGCAAGACGTCTCCTGACGAGCGCGAGGGAGCTGGTAGGCTGGGCCCGCTTCCAGGAGTCCAGCCCACCATGTCCACCGCGCGACCCCTGCGGCCCGAGACCCCCACGGCCGCCCCCGACCTTCCCGCTCCCGCCCCGGCCACACTCGGAGTCGAGGTGCGGGGCGTCAGCAAGTCCTACCGCCGGGGCCAGCGCGTGCTGTCGGACGTGGACCTCCAGATCCGCACCGGAGAGACCTTCGGCATCATCGGCCCCAACGGGGCCGGGAAGACGACCCTGTTCGGGTGCATGCTCGGCCTGCTGTGGCCGGACTCGGGCACCGTGCATGTCGCGGGCCTGCCGCCGGATGACTTGGAGGTGCGCCGCGTCACCGGCTACCTCCCCGAGCGCCTCACCTTCGACCGCGAACTCACCGCGCGTCGGTTCCTCGCCTTCCACCACGCCCTGGCCGAGCGCCCCAAGCAGCAGCGCGCCCAGGAGGTGGAGGCCCTGCTCACCCAGGTGGGGCTGGACAAGGCGGTGTGGGACCGCGACACGCGCAAGTTCTCCCGCGGCATGCTCCAGCGGCTCGGTCTGGCCCAGGCGCTCCTCGCCCAGCCGCGCTTCCTCTTCCTCGACGAGCCCACGCTGGGCATCGACCCCGAGGGCATGCTGCACCTGCGCGCCCTGCTGCGCGACATCAAGGCCCGCGGCGTCACCATCATCATCAACTCGCACGACCTGGCGCAGCTCGAGCGGGTGTGCGACCGGGTGGCCTTCTTCCGTGCCGGCCGCGTGGAGGCCATCGAGGACTTGAGTTCGCCCACCTCCGCCATCACCCGCCATGCCCTGGTGGTGCGCTGGGCCGGTACCAACCCCCTCTCGTCCGAGCAGCTCGCCACCGTGGCCCAGGAAGCGGGCGCCACGGTGTTGGACACCACGGAGGACTCCCTGCGCTTCTCGGTGGAGGATGACTGGAGCGCCTCGCGCCTGCTGGGGGCCCTGCTCCAAGCGGGCCTCCCCGTGGCCAGCGCCGCCCGCGAGGAGGGACGGCTGGAGCGCTTCTTCCAGCAGCAGCACGGAGCCCGGACCCCATGAACCTGACCTTCTACCAGTCCCGTGTCCTGCGGAGCTTCCACCGACTGCCCACGCTGGGACTGCCGCTCGCCTACCTCTTCGTGACGCTGTCCTGGCAGGTGGCGATGTTGCTGTACACGGACTTCCAGATCATCCCCGAGCTGAGTCCCCCCAAGGAGACGCTCTTCCTCATTCCCTTGAGCCTGGGACTGGCCTCCATCGGCCGGGACATCTCCGAGGGCCTGCTGCCCGTGCTGCTCACCCGCCCCCTGCGGCGCTCCTCCTACGTGCTCAGCCACTGGGCGGCCCTGGGCACCGTGGCCTCCTTCTGGGCCCTGGCCCACGCGCTGGTGCAGTGGGGCCTCATCCAGAACACCTCCCCTCACCCGCCCCGCCTCGAGGAGCTGGTGTACAACGCGCTCGGCCGCGTCTCGCTGTGCTTCGGCATGGCCGCGGCCCTGGTGTGCTTCTCCACGCGGCTGCCCGCCTGGGGCAACCTCCTCCTCTGGGGCGTGCTGTACTACCTGGCGGAGCGGGTGCTGCCCGGACTGGGCAAGGACGAGTCGGCCCGGTACGCCTTCACCGTGCGCCAGTACCTCCTGGGGGTGATCATGCCCCATCTGGACATCCGCCAGACGTTCGCCTCGAGCCCCATCTCCTGGTTCCGGCTCACCACCTACCTCTCCAACGTCTCGCTGCTGCTGCTGCTTGGCATCCACGTCTTCAATCAGCGCGAGGTGTCTTATGCGTCCCGCTAACCCTGGCGCCACCCACGCCCTGCCCCGCTGGTTGCTGGTGGTCGTCCCCCTGCTGCTCGCCGCCCGCGTGGCCAGCGGCCTCTACGAGAAGGACCACCCGCCCGTCCCCTCGAGCCTCGTGGCCTGGGTCCCCCTGGAGCAGGCCGAGGCCCTCTCGCGCGAGCGCGGCGTGCCCATCCTCTACGAGTTCTCCGCCGACTGGTGCGGGCCGTGCCACATGCTGGAGCGCGACGTCTTCGACAGCGACGCGGACGCCCGCCGCCTCAACGCGCGTTACGTCGCCGTCCGGGTGAAGGATCGCAGGGAGGAGGAGGGCGAGAACCCTCCCGCCGTGCAGGCCCTCATCGACAAGTACAAGGTGGGTGCCTTCCCCACGCTCGTCCTGGTGATGCCGGACGGCAAGGAGCTGGGCCAGAAGCGCGGCTACCACGGCTACACCGAGACGTTGAAGTTCCTCCGGCTGCCCACGCCGTCCGGCAGGCGCCCCGCTCCGAGGCGCTGAGCGACTCAGTGCACCTCGCCCAGGTGGGCGTAGGTCTCGCTCTCGATCTGGATGGTGGTGTGGTCGATCCCGAAGCGGTCGAAGAGCTGGTGCTTCACCGCCGAGAGGATGTCGTCGTTGTTGCACACCATGGGATCCTTCACCACCAGGTGCGCCGACAGCGCGTACATGCCGCTGGCGATCGTCCACACGTGCAGGTCATGCACGTCACGCACGCCCTCCACCTTGGTCAGCAGCTCCTTCACCACCGACAGGTCCACGTGCGAGGGCACCGCCTCCAGCAGCACGTCCACCGCGTCACGCACCAGCTTCAGCGCCCCCACCACGATCACCACCGAGATGAGCACGGAGATGATCGGATCCACCACGTACCAGCCCGTCAGGTACATCACCCCGGCGCCCACCAGCACGCCCACGCTGGAGAGCGTGTCGCCCAGCACGTGGAGGAAGGCCCCGCGCACGTTCATCGAGTGCGAACGGTGCAGGAAGCCCAGCGCCCCCAGGTTCGCCAGCAGGCCCACCGTCGCCACCATCGCCATGGGCCCCAGGCGCACCTCGGCCGGCGTGCGGAAGCGCTCCCACGCCTCCACCAGGATGAACCCGGTGATCCCCAGCAGCAGCACCCCGTTGAGCAGGGCGCTGAGGATCTCCATCCGGTAGTAGCCGTACGTCTTCTTCACGTCCGCCGGCTTGCCCGAGAACCACAGCGCCAGCAGGCTCAACCCCAGCGCGCTGATGTCCGTGAGCATGTGGCCCGCGTCGGACATGAGGGCCAGCGAGTTGGTGAGGTACCCGCCCACCGCCTCGGCCACCGCGATGGTGCCCGTGAGCACCAGGGCGAAGAAGAGCCGGTTGCGGTCCTTGCGCCGTTCCTCCTTCAGGGAAGCGGGCGGACGCTTCGCGTGTTTCCCGTGACCGTGCCCATGGTGATCATGATCGTGATCATGGTCATGCCCTGCCGCGCCATGGGTGTGGGGAGAAGTAGTCACGGGCGGATGAGGTGCGAACGCTCCTCCACGGAGACGTGCCGAGCGGCTAGAGTCCAAAAACCTCGCAGGTTGAAGGTTTCCCCCCCTGTTGAACATCCCCAAGACACGGCAGATGGACCTCGAGAGGCACCAGAACCTGCACACCATCATCATGCTGCGAGAAGTCATTCGCAAGTGGTGGCGTGCGGAGCTGCACCTCGTGGATCGCAACGGCACCGTGCTGGATTGGCAGCGTGGCGGAGATATTCCCCCGACGCCCAACGACTGCTGCCGGCTCTCGCTCACCTCGCGGGAGGGCATGCGGCGCTGCAACCAGTCCGTGCGTCAGTTGCATGAGCAGTTCCGGGCCAACCGGCGGCTGCGCCGCGGGCTCGTGCACCCCTGCCACCTCCAGTTCAGCCTGGTGGGCGCTCCCCTCTATATCCAGGACGAATACGAGGGGTGCCTCTTCGTGGAGGGCTACGTGCGCGAGCCGCTCTCGGAGCGGGAGCAGGAGGTGCTCAAGACGCGGGTGCGCGAGCTGCAACCGGGTGCCGCGACGGACGTGGCGCGCGCCGTGGAGCGCGTGCCCGTGCTGAATGACTGGGACCTGGGGAAGCTGACGGATCTGCTGGAGTACGCCGCCAACGAGATCACCGCCGCCGAGACCGCCGAGCGCGTCCGGAAGGAAGAGAGTGCCCGCCAGGCGCTCACCCAGGCCTCGGACGCGCGCTACCGCTTCGAGGACATCATCGGCCGCTCCGGACCGATGCAGGAGATCTTCAAGTTGCTCCAGAAGGTTTCCAACTCGGAGGCCACCATCCTCATCAACGGGGAGTCCGGTACGGGCAAGGAGCTGGTGGCGCGGGCCATCCACTACAACGGCCCTCGGCGCCAGGGGCCCTTCGTGGTGCAGAACTGCTCGGCCTTCAACGACAACCTGCTGGAGAGCGCCCTCTTCGGCCACGTGCGCGGCTCCTTCACCGGCGCCATGCGCGACAAGAAGGGCCTCTTCGAGGTGGCCGACGGCGGCACCTTCTTCCTGGACGAGGTGGGCGACATGTCCCCCTCACTCCAGGTGAAGCTCCTGCGCGTCCTCCAGGAGGGCACCTTCCTGCCCGTGGGCGGCACCCAGTCCAAGGAGGTGGACGTGCGCGTCATCGCCGCCACCCACAAGGACCTGGGCGAGATGGTCAAGCGCGGCGAGTTCCGCGAGGACCTCTACTACCGCATCAACGTCATCCGCGTGATGCTGCCGGCCCTGCGCGAGCGCCCGGACGACCTGCCCCTGCTGGTGGACCACTTCCTGCGCAAGCACCACCGCGAGGGCCAGCACGCCCGCGGCCTCGCCCCCGACGCCATGGCCCTGCTCAGCGCCTACGCGTGGCCGGGCAACGTGCGTGAGCTGGAGAACGAGATGGAGCGCCTGCTGGTGCTCGGCGGAGACCTGGAGCTGCTGCCCGCCGACCTCATCTCCAGCCGAATCCGCGACGCCGTCACCCCCAGCGGCGGCTCGCTGCTCACCTCCGCGCGCGCCAGCGGCAAGTTGAACGAGGCCGTGGAGACACTGGAGCGGGAGATGATCCACCAGGGACTGTTGCGCACTGGCAATAACAAGAGCCGGCTGGCGCGCGAGCTTGGCATCAGCCGCTCCAACCTTATCTTGAAGATCGCGAAGTACGGCCTCGAGAAGGGACTCCCTCCCGACATCGAGGCGGATGCATGAGCCCATGAGCCACTATTTCCGGCAGGATTACCTCACCGTCCCCGATGGGGCCTCGCTGTACTACCAGGTGCAGGGCGAGGGTCAGCCGGGCATGGTGTTGTGTGACGGCCTGGGCTGCGACGGCTTCGTCTGGAAGTACCTCGCGCCCTACCTGGAGCAGCGCTACCGGGTGATGCGCTGGCACTACCGGGGCCATGGCCGCTCGGGCCTGCCCCAGCAGCGCGAGCGCATCGGCATGCTCTACACCTGCGACGACCTGAACCGGGTCATGGACGCCGCGGGCATCGAGAAGTCCGTGCTCTTCGCCCACTCCATGGGCGTCCAGGTGGCGCTGGAGTTCCACCGCCGCTACGCGGACCGGGTGCTGGGGCTCGTCCTCATCTGCGGCAGCTACGGCACCCCGCTGGACACCTTCCACGACGGCAACTGGCTCAAGCGGCTCTTCCCCCTCATCCGCCACGTCGTGGAGAGCTTCCCCCAGCCCGTGGCCCGCCTCACCCGCGCCCTGCTCAGTACCGAGCTGGCCATGCAGGTGGCCCTCTCCGTGGAGCTCAACCGCTCCCTGCTGGCCAAGAACGACCTCGTCCCCTACTTCACCCACCTGGCGAACATGGACCCGGTCGTCTTCGTGCGCACCCTGGAGTCCGCCGCCCACCACAGCGCCTGGGACCACCTGCCCCACGTGGACGTGCCCACCCTCATCATCGCGGGCGAGCGCGACAAGTTCACCCCGGCCTGGCTCTCACGTCGGATGGCCGCCCACATCCCCGACGCCGAGTTCATGATGGTGCCCCAGGGCACCCACGCCGCCCCCCTGGAGCACCGCGAGCTGATCGAGCTCCGGGTGGAGCGCTTCCTGCGCGAGCACCTGCCCGCCTCGCCTCCGGCGCCCACGGCCTCCCTCCGGGGGAGCCACCTGGAACCCGAGGTGGTGGCCGCCTCGCTGACCTAGCGGGCTGGCTTTCCCTCGGAGATTCCCTCGTCCTCCGGGACGGAGGGGCCCGCTCCCTCGGAGATTTCGTGGAGGCTCCGCCTGCTCGGCTGGCATCCTTTTGTCCAGCCACGTTGCAGGAGCGGGACTCACGGCATATAAGCGCCCGCCCTCCGCGTTCCTGTGAAGTTCACAACACAGGGTCCCCCGCGGGGCCTGGGCGTCTTGCCCTTCACAGATCTTCCTCGCCGGCTGTGTCGCCGGCAGCCTCGCTCATGATTGCTCGAGAGAACATTCGTAACGTCGCCATCGTCGCCCACGTCGACCACGGCAAAACCACCCTCGTCGACCACATGCTCCGTCAGGCGGGCATCTTCCGCAGCAACGAAGCCCTGACCGAGCGCGTGATGGACTCGAACGACCTCGAGCGCGAGAAGGGCATCACCATTCTC
Source organism: Archangium sp. (assembly GCF_036389735.1). GTDB lineage: Bacteria > Myxococcota > Myxococcia > Myxococcales > Myxococcaceae > Archangium. Next base: position 10,766 of record NZ_DASVWK010000800.1, read on the forward strand.
GCGAAGAACACGGCTGTCACCTACAAGGGCAAGCAGATCAACATCATCGACACCCCGGGTCACGCGGACTTCGGCGGTGAGGTGGAGCGGGGTCTGCGCCTGGTGGACGGCGTCATCCTCCTGGTGGACGCGGCCGAAGGTCCCCTGCCCCAGACGCGCTTCGTGCTCAGCAAGGCGCTGGGCATGGGCCTGAAGACGGTGCTCGTCATCAACAAGATCGACCGCCAGGACGCCCGTCCCAAGGAGATCCTGGATCAGGTCTACTCGCTCTACATCGACCTGGGCGCGGACGATACGCAGCTGGAGTTCCCCGTCCTCTACACGGTCGCCCGCCAGGGCCAGGCCTCGTCCTCGCTGGAGCAGCCGGGCAAGACCCTGGAGCCGCTCTTCGAGGCCATCCTCTCGCACATCTCGCCCCCGCCGGCGCCGACCCAGGAGCCGCTCCAGCTGCTGGTGGCCATCCTGGACTACGACGACTACGTGGGCCGCCTCTCGGTGGGCCGCGTCCAGGCCGGTCGCCTCACGGCCAACATGCCCGTGGCGGTGATGCGGGATGGTGGGAAGATCGAGCAGGGCAAGATCGTCAAGCTCTACGGCTTCCAGGGCCTCAAGCGCACGGAGATCGCGGACGCTGGCCCCGGGGAGATCGTCTCCATCGCGGGCATCGAGGCCATCTCCATCGGTGACACCATCGCCGACGTGGAGAAGCCGGTGGCCCTGCCGCGCATCACCGTGGATGAGCCCACGATGATGATGATCTTCAAGGTCAACGACGGGCCGCTCGCGGGCAAGGAGGGCAAGTACGTCACCAGCCGCAACCTGCGCGAGCGCCTCTACCGCGAGGCCTACCGCAACGTGTCCATCCGCGTGGAGGACACGGAGACGCCGGACGCCTTCCGCGTGGTGGGTCGTGGCGAGCTCCAGCTGGCGGTCATCATCGAGACGATGCGCCGCGAGGGCTACGAGCTGACGGCCTCCAACCCGGAGCCGGTCACGAAGACGATCGACGGCGTGCTGCACGAGCCCATGGAGCTGATGTTCTGCGACGTGCCCGAGACGAGCGTGGGCGCGGTGACGGAGCGCCTGGGGCCCCGCAAGGGCCGCATGTCGGACATGACGCAGCTGGGCGGCGGGCGTACGCGCCTGGTGTTCCGGATTCCCGCGCGTGGCCTCATCGGCTTCCGCTCGGAGTTCCTCACCATCACGCGCGGTGAGGGCATCATGAGCACCCAGTTCGACGGGTACGAGCCGTGGTTCGGCTACATCCCGAAGCGGGCCAACGGCGCCATCGTGTCGGACCGCATGGGCGAGACGGTGCCCTACGCGCTGTTCAGCATCCAGGAGCGCGGCCAGCTCTTCGTGGGCGCGGGTGTGACCATCTACGAGGGGATGATCATCGGCGAGAACGCGCACCCCTCGGAGCTCAACGTCAACGCGTGCCGCGAGAAGAAGCTGACGAACATCCGCGCCGCGGGCCGCGACGAGAACGTCATCCTCACCCCGCCGCGCGAGATGGGGCTGGAGAAGGCGCTGGAGTGGATCGCCGACGACGAGCTGGTGGAGGTG
>NZ_DASVWK010000801.1:0-19553 GCF_036389735.1 Archangium sp.
TACCGCAGGCTGCCCGATGCCAGCCCAGCAGCAACCCCACTAAAGACGACTTACCTGCCCCTGAAGGGCCGACCAGTGCCACATGGCTCCCCGCCTCGATCCGTAGATCTAGTTCCTCCAGGATGAGGTGCCCGGAGGCACGTACGCTCACCCCCTTGAACTCGATGGAAACCGGATTACATGCTGACTGCTCCACAATGTCGGAAGCCGAAGAGGACAACGAAGGCAGGGGTTCCTCTAATGCCCCCATCGGTTCTATCAGCCGAAGTGTTACGTTCCGCTGCGGAGGGTACTCACGAAGCATCTGTCCGAGTTGCTGCGCGAGTAGTGGAACATTGAGCGCCCAGTAGGCCAAGAGGAGGGTTCCGGCCGTGTCCTTGGAGGAGCCCACATAGCCTAGCACCAGCCAGGCTGCGAACCCGAAGCCCAGTAGAAGTTGCAAAGCCTCCGTTCCAACGCTTAGCTGCAACAGCGAGCGGCCGGCATGTACCCACTCTGAGAGCATCGCATCATGCTCACGCCGCAGTGCGCGCTCTGCACCATGTGTTCGCACAGCAGTGAGGCCAAGCAACGCCTCCAAGTAGTTCCGGCTCAGAGCGCCCGCGTGGCTCCGCAACCGCATGTCGCGCTCCATCATAGGCGCTTGCATGGCAAGGAGAAACCCAATTGCAAAGGCAGCGCTGACTAGCACTACGAGCCCTTGAGAAGGACTTATCCAGATCAGGGCGGCTGTGGTGATCAACAGTTCACATAGGCATTGAATGAACCGGCCCCCCATATGCGGCAGCACCCGGATCAAGTGCAGGCTATGGCTGCGCTCCGCCATGTCCGATGTGGGGCGGCTGTGAAAATAGCGATCTCCCAGACGTGGGATTTTTTCCTGCAAAGCCTTTCGCAGCCGCGCTTCTAAGTGACGTCCCAACCGGAGGAAACCCGAGGTAAGGAACCCCTCCAACCCCAATACTCCCCCAAAGAAAACAAGGAGCACACTCAGAGCGAGTAGGTGCTGTTCAGCGCCTCGAAGAAATCGGCCCATCTCAAGTAACGAGCGCAGGAGTACAGCATCAACAGCACTCATGACCCCTAGCAATATGGCCCCGGCTACAAGCAGTGTTGGAGTGACCCAGCCCCCGGCTAGCAGGAAGCTTAACAGCTCCCGGCCGGGCCGTCTCGGGCGCTCTTGAAGCGCAGCTGCCAGTTCCGGGGAGAGCGTCTGTTGTCCTTCTTCTAGCGTCGCTTCTATTGGCTTGGGGGTTTCCTCTGTCTCAAGAAGGCCTCCCACGCGGATCAGCACCGCACCACGCAGGAGCACGTGCTCTCCTCCTTCCGTCGGAGGGCATGGAAGCGCGCACCAGTAGTCCTCTGGAATAATCTCCCGCCGCTGCTGGGCCGATTCAAAAAGCTTATCAAGCAGACGAAGGGATTCGCTGCCCCTCTTGAGTCCCCCCGCCGTCACCAGGGAGGACACCAACCTGGTTGCGGAATCAAGCGCTGCGAGCGGCTGCCAATCAGACTGAGCGAATGTGGTTTTGATGTACGAAGAGTCAGCATCCGATGCGCCAAGGGCCCGCAGACGATGACGAAGCACCGGAATCAACCCGTCAGATGCAGCCCACTCCCTCCAAAGCTCGACCGACACCGGCAAGGTATGCACGTACAGGTTACCAAGGAATTGCTCACAGGTTTGCCAGTTCGTGCCGGAAGCAGGATCCATTACCTGCACGAAGGGGCCAAGGCGGCGCCAGACGACGACGAAGTGCGTGGCGCCATTGGGCTTGCGCACCACGACGATGGCGGGCAGCGCCTTGGCCGCCTCATGTAACAGGTAGTCCGGCGGGAGCATGGTCTGCTGGGCATCGAGGCCGAGTTGCGCAGCCACCTCTTCCAAAGTATCAATGGAAGTGCCATCCACGTCCGTCTGGCATGCCTCCCGGAGACGTCCATAGCTAACGGAGACGCCGAAGCCCTCAAGAAGGGACTTGAGAGCAGCAGGCCCGCAGTCCATGGCCGACGTCTGGATAACCTCTGGCGCGAAAAAGCGCCGCCCGCGACTAGTGCAAGCCTTGCTCATGGGCGATCCGAAGGCGAGCGTGGCCAACCGCCCACGGCCTGTAGCACAAGCGCGGCTGGGGAAAGCTTCTCCACTGCAATTTCCACCACACCATCTAGCCCATGTTGCAAGGGGATAGAGGTTCCCGGTTCGGGCTCCAATTCTAGTTCCACCCGAATCCGACCCTCGCGAGTTTCGCTAGCTACACGCGCTACCCGTGCGGAGACACTTCCGAACCGAGTCCAGGGGAATCCATTCAGCCGCAAGCGTGCTCGTTGCCCGGTACGGATACGACCCAGAGCCTCGGGAGCGGTGAAGTCAGCGACGAGTCGTAGCGGTCCTTCGCGCACGACCGCGCCAAGCCGGAAACCTTCGGAAATATGAGCCCCCTTTTGCAGCGTGGCCAATTCTCCAAGCTTGCCAGCTATGGGAGCCCGGATACGCCGCAGTTCTAACTCATGCTCAAGTCGCTGGATAGCCTGCGCCTCTGCAGCCCGCTGCCCCTGTAATAGCGCGAGTTCCCGCTGTAGGCGGGCGATCTCGGCGGCTTGCTGCTCCTCCTTTGCTCGCTGCTCTGCAGCAGTACGATCGACAGCGAGCCGAAGCGCTTCCACCGACTCTTGGTGCTCATGTGCCTGAGACTGTAACCGTGACACATCCGCTACTGATACGAAGCCTCGAGCCTGAAGGGTTGCTATACGGGTCACTTCCTCCTCGCTAGCACTGTACACTGCTTCCGCCCGCCGGAAGAGAGCACGAGCCTCCTCCTGACTGGCCCAGGCACCTTGTCGGCTGTGGGTAAGTGCACGAGTTCGGGCCGCGATTTCTCCACTGAGTGGGAGCATCTGAGCCTCCAACGCAGCCTCGCGGACACGGGCTTCCTGCAAGGCGAACCCTTCCCGTTTAGCATCAACTTCTGCGACAATTTGCCCCACCTCCACCTGCTCCCCCAGTACCACGTGCAACTTCGAGAGCTGTCCGCTAACAGGCGCAACAAGCGGCGAGACCGAAGGATAGGCTTCGACCCATGCTCTGTCGGTGACTGCATAGAGCGTTACCTCAGCGAGAAAAAACCACGCGCTCCAGCCCCCCATGGCACACATAATAAAAAGCAACTTGAGCGTAGTGCCACCAGCGCCATCCAACTCCAAAGCCTGCAACAAGCGGGGGAATGAGCTAGACATGGAAGTTTTGGCACCCAACTGCCACACGTAGCAACTCCTGGTAGGTACACGTTCAGCGCATTCTTATACGGCAGTAGAGGGCATTACCTCCTACCAAGCAGTCCGTCATAGGTACTGTTCACTTCTTTCGACAAAACCCCCAACAACTGTCGGCGGTGCGTCAAATGGCACCACGGCAGATGGTGCTATGTGGGGAAAGAAACCGTACAGTTCACTATCCCGTCTAGCACTACTGCGTCAAAGCTGGGCTGGCAGTAAAGCAGTGGCCTGCCTGTTCACCCGCCCTTAGAAGTAGCGCGGCAGCCCCTACCGGAAAAGTCGACCCGTGCGTATTGCTTGGGAGGTGGAGCCGGATTGAGCGAGCCAGGCCATGGACACCTTCATGGGCGCCAGTGGGGTTCAACGACTCGAGGAGTACTTCCGAAGGATTGGCGACGTCTTGGGAGAGGAGAGCCGCCGGGCCTCCTTTGCCATCTACGCCATGGGGCTGCTGGGAGACGGGGAGCGCAAGAGCGTCGAGCCCATTGCGGCCCGTGCCTGCCCTGACCCCAGCAGGACCGATGCGATGCACCAGCGACTGCTGCACTTCGCTGTCGACTCTCGCTGGAGCGACCGGGAGGTACGCCGGGAGGCGGCCCGGTATGCCCTGGATGCCATGACGCAACGTGAGCCGGTGGAAGCCTGGATTGTCGACGACACGGGCTTCCTCAAACAGGGCAAGCATTCAGTGGGAGTGCAGCGGCAATACACCGGCTCGGCGGGAAAAATCACCAACTGCCAGATTGGCGTCAGCCTGAGCATCGCCACTCGTGCCGAGCACCTCCCCATCGACTTCGAGCTGTACCTGCCTGAGTCCTGGGCCAATGACTCGGCTCGCCGCCAGGAGGCCCGAATCCCCGAGGACGTTACCTTCAAGACCAAACCCCAGCTGGCCATGCGAATGATTGGCCGGGCCGTGGCGGACGGCGTTCCCAAGGGAGTCGTCCTGGCCGACTCCGCATACGGTACCTCCGGCGACTTCCGCGCCCAGGTGCGCTCCCTGGGGCTGCACTATGCGGTGGGGGTAGACCCTCAGACGACCATTTCCCTCCTCGACGACCAGGGGCGCCCTCGCGGCGAGGCGGTGAGCGTCAAGGACATGGCGTTGAGCATCAACGAGCGCGGGGGCTTTCGACGTTGCACCTGGCGCAGCGGCACTCGTGAGGACCTCTGGGCGCGCTTCGCCCTGCGTCGCGTTGTCGCCGCAGGAGTGCCCAAGGAGCAACAAGAGCCCCTCTGGCTTCTCATCGAGTGGCGCGAGGGCGAGCCAGAGCCGGCCAACTACTTTCTCGTCTCCGTGCCGGACCGCATGACAAAGAAGCAACTCATTCGCCTCGTCCTGCAGCGCTGGAGAACCGAGCGTGTCTACGAGGACTTGAAAGGGGAGCTCGGGCTTGACCACTACGAGGGCCGGCGCTTTCCTGGGTGGCACCACCACGTCTCCGTAGCCCTTTGCTGTTACGCGTTCATCGTCGCGGAACGCGTGCGGCGTTTTCCCCCCTCGACCCGAGGGGCGGATGAAGCCCACGCGCAGCACCTCCAGGCCTGAGCGCCACTTCCATGACAGCTTCATCACCGCACGGCTTGCCATGGCTCGGGTGATTGCCACCTGGCTGCCTCGCTGCCCCACCTGCCACCGCTCCAACACCCGACACCGCTCACGCCACCCGGCAGTCCTCCCCGTTCATCCTTCGGGGCCCTGACGCAGTAGTGCTAGAAGGGACGAAGATGCCCCCAATGTTCATAGGGACCGCGGCACACGATAGGTACGGTCCCGAGAGTCCTGACCGCGTAGGCGTGCCGTCTCGATGAAGGATTAGGCAAGTAACGGACAACGGGCCCGGAACAGACGCCTACCACTTACGCGTCCTGGCAAACACTCATGGGAACGTCACACCATCGAGGTTCACGCTCCCGGCTCCAGCCTCTCCCGCCCACAACTTGAGCGTGTAGGTGCCTCGGGCCTCGCTCTCCGTCGCGTCCAGTTCCACCACGACGCGCCGTGACCTCCCTGGCGGAATAGGCCCCAGGAGCCACACCGGCAGCCCCGTCAGCTCCTCGCGCTTGGACCCCACCAACGCCGCCCCCGAGGGCATCCAGGCCACCGCTCCCGGGTTGAACAGCTCCACTTCCACGGCCAACCGGCTCCGCCCTTGGGGCCCAACGGCCCGGTAGCTGATGACCTTCTGCACGGCGAGGAGGTCCCCTGGGCGCGAGGCGGCGGCCTCGAGCTCCCGGGCGACGACGCCCGTCTTGCCGAGCCATCCGTTGACGATGAGCCCCGTGAGCCCGTCCTGCCCCCTGCACTCGGCCTGGAGACGCGCCTTCTCCTCCCGGCATTGCTGGGCCTCAGCTCGCGCCTGCCGCTCGCCCGCCCTGAGGGAGGCAACGGAGCGCTCGCGGCGGGACACCTCTACCTGGCGCTCCGCCTGGGACGGATGGACCACCAGCACGAAGATGGCGCTCGTTGGCGCCGCGCCGTCCTCGAAGTAGACCGTCACCGGCACGCGCTCTCCGTCGTGCAGCGCCTCCGAGGCCACGAGCACCAACGTATCGTCCACCACCTTCACCCGGCGGAATCGCTCCCGCCCCTCGACCTCCACGCTCGCGATCTTCGCGTCGAAGAGCAGGGTGAGGGATAACTCCGGCCGGATGCACACCTCCGGCGTCTTGCTGGGGGTGTCCGCCGTCAGCTCGACGTAGCGTGTGCCCGTCTCGCAGGTGGGGAGCGGCGCCCGCTCGGTGGCCTCGGCGGGTGCAGCGAGCAGGGCCAGCCCGAGCAGAGCGGTGGAGGACAAGGTGAACACGGAGCGGGAACCTCCAAGAAGACGAGGAAGAGACCGGAGACGTTGGCCTCTAACACACCTTCCTGCCCGGTAATGCGCGAGCCGCCTGGGCTTCCGGCCCGCCAAGCCCCGGGATGGCGCTACTCAAACCGGTCCACCGTCTTCACCTCCACGCGGGGGTGGACCTTGATGGCTCCACCGTCAGATTTGATCTCGACACCGCGCTCATCGTCGAACTGGCCGATCAACTCCATGCAGACAGTGAACGTGTCCCCGTTGGGCGCGACGGCCTGGGTGATGCGTCCGTAGACGCGCTTCTCCCCGATGCAGAGCAGCCCAGAGAGGCGGGTGCCATGGGGCAGCACGACTCGCCCGCCCCGGAACTCAGCTTGGGGTCCCACTTCCCAGGCGCCCACCAGCTCCAGTGAGACGGGGCCTTCCTTCACGGGGACAGGCTCGCTGCTGTGGAATTGCGCACCGGGCATGTGGGCCCCGTGTCTCTCTCCGAGGCGGAGGCCGAGCTGATGGGTCATTGTCTCGACGGCACCGGCCGGGCACGCCTGGGGCGCGGGCTCCTTGCGAACCTGGACACCGGGACAGGCCATGCTGGCAGTGGCGGCGGCCACGGCGAGCAGCACGTTGGAGCCGTTGCCCTTCTTCGCCGCCTGAGAGCCGGGGGCCTTCTTCTTCTTCATGCGAGTTGTTCCCGAACTGAGCGTCATGGTGGTGACGGGCGCAGAGGTGTCCGCCTTCGAGGGCGCTGCGCCTGTGTCAGCTTCGGGCGGCTTCCAGGGTGGCGCTACTTCATGGACGTGCATGGCCCATGGCGTCGGGCCATCGAAGGAGAATTCCGCAGGTACAGGAGGCGTCAACACCGGCTGGACTGGAGTCGGTATGGAAGGCGGCGGCTGGAACTGGCCAAAGACATGGCCCAGCCCCACCGCCACCACGAGTCCCACCACCACGACAACCAGGACCGGAGCGACCTGCCGCACCCGGTCGCGAAGCGTGGGGATGGGTGACGCAGTGGACAGCCCCGGTGCGGCGGAAGGTACGGCTGGCGGCGCGGCGGGTTCAACGGGAGCGGGATAGACGACTTCGGGAGGTACGGCTGGAGGCGCGGCGGGTTCAACGGGAGCGAGGGGTTCCGCGGGAGCGGGAGGAGCAGGCGGCCTGCCCCGCTTGGGCTTTTGCCGGATCCACCTGCGCAGCCACGCCTGGCTGTCGTGGCCCACGCGCTCTGGCTCGTCCTCGGTGGTGCGTCCGTCCACCGTCCAGCCGTAGCACAGGGCAATTTCCCACCGGGGGTCCGCCTTCGCCACCTCCAGCAGCTTCTCCAGCGCCACGCACAACGCCTCGGCATTCGGCACGCGGGCGTGCGGCTCCCGGGCGAGCAGGCGCAGACACAGCTCGCTCAAAGGCCGGGGTACGCGGGAGTTGCGCACGTGCGGCGGCTTGGGGTTGCCCGCGAGAATCTCCCCCATCAGCTCGTCGTCCGGGCCGTTGAAAGGGTAAACGTCGGTGGCGAGCACGTAGAGGATGACGCCCAGGGAGTACAGCTCGTCCCTCACCGAGTAGTCGTAGCTCTCCCCCCGCTTGCGGTCCTCGCGCAGGAAGAAGGCCACCGCCTCGGGGCTGCGGTAGCGGAGGTTGGCCGGGGCCAGGGCTCCGGTAACGCGAGGCACGCCCGGCATGGTGCCCGCGCCGAAGTCCACCACCACCGGCGCTCCGTCCGCCTCGTGCACCAGCACATTGTCACCCTTCAAATCGCGGTGCAGCACATTCTCCGCGTGGACCTCCTTCAACGCCCGAGCGATCGGCAGCAGCATCTCCACCAACTCGCGAGCACACGGGTTGTTGTCCCGCGCCCACTGGTAGAGCGTCACACCCGGCACGTACTCCATGACGAGCACCAGGTACTCGGGCTTCTCCTCCAGCCACTTGAAATGGCTCAGTAACTTCACGACGCCGGAGAACTGGTGGCGGAGCATGATGAACAGCTCGCGCCAGCCCCACTCCCCGACGCTCTCCAAGTGGATGAACTTGAGGGCGCACGGGCTGCCGTCGCGCCACGCGAGGAACACCTTGCCGAAGCCCCCGGCTCCCAGCTTCTTCTCGATGCGATAGCCGCCCACCACCATGTCCGGCCGAACCACGTCCTCCAGCGTGGGCTTCATGGTGCCTCTCCAGCGGCTGCATCGGCCAGTAACGGTGGAAGTTCGGTCACGCGCTCAACCTCGGGAGTGGGGAAGCTACCAGAATCAAGGGCCTCCCGTGCCCGAGGACGTGTCCGGCTCCGGCTGTCGGGTGCTCGGCTGGCCGGGGTAGTGACGGAGCTGCTCACGCAGCACGGCCCTACCAGGGACGAGCACCATCACGACCCTTCACATCGAATCGCGAGCTCGGCAACCGGCGATGTAACGCAGTAGTAGCCATGGTCCGAGCTGCCGAATCGGAAGTCCACACCTCGGTATAAGCCGGTGGCAGGGACTCCCCCTGCTGGCGTCGGCCAACCGATCGCCGCAGTCCTCCAACCTATCCAGAGGAGCGCACCGCGAACGAGCGGGACCCGGGCTCATCCAGCCCGCGTTCCGAGAGCTCGAGACGCGCCCTCACTCATCAAAAGGAGGCGCACCATGCCGCATGACATCAACCAGATGGCCTACGTGGGCCAGGAGCCATGGCACGGGTTGGGCACCGCGCTCCCGGCCAACGCCGACTACGACACCCTCGTCCAGGCGGCCGGCTTCTACATGGCGGAGGAGCGGCCCCTCTTCGCGCCGGGCAGGGATGAGCCCATTCCGGACAAGAAGGCCCTCTTCCGACAGGACACGGGCGAGTACCTGGCCACCGTCAACCGGGGCTACGAGGTGGTGCAATTCGAAGAGGTGGCCCGCACGCTCGTGGAGGCGGCTGGTGGCGTGCGCTGTATCTTCCACACGGCGGGAACGCTTGGCCGCCACGGGGAGCGTGGGTGGCTCCTGGGCGAGCTGCCCGAACCCATGCGCGTCCGGGGAGACAAGAGCATCATCAAGCGCTACGTGCTCGGCTACACGGGACACGACGGCACCACCGCCATCACGTTCAAGAACGTGGCCACGAGGGTGGTCTGTCAGAACACCATCGGCGTCGCACTCGGGGAACGGGAGGGGGCCGAGTGGCACATCCTCCACACCACGAGCGCGAAGGTGCGACTCGTCGAGGCCGCTCGGGCCTTCCGGCGCATGGTGCAGGGCTACGAGCGCTTCGACGCGCTTTCCGACCATCTCGCCATGACGCGCTTTAGCGAGCACCAGCTGCGAAACGTCATCGATGTGGTGATGCCGCTGCCCCAGGACGAGGCTGAGCACCCACGATTGATGAAGGGGCGAAACAAGGTCATCGAGCTGTTCCACGCTGGCCGGGGCCTCGAAGGCTCCATCCGCGGCACGGCCTGGGGCGCGCTCCAGGCGTTCAGCGAGTACGCAGATCACCACCGACATACTCGGGTTCCCAAGGGCAAGAGCGTGGACACGTTGCGCCTCGAGTCCATCTGGATGGGCAAGGCCGCCGCTATGAAGCGCCAGGCGCTGGCGGCCATCGCTGACGCCGCTCGCATCCGGCTCGCGACATAAGGCGGCGGCTACCGCCCTGCGAGCACAGTGCCCTGGGGTGACGTGAGCGCCCCTTGTGCCAAGAGGCAGGCGTCGTTCACGGCGCCCGCTTTCTTTTGGGGGCCGTGCTGGATCACGCAGTGAAGTCCCGCCCGCAGAACCGCCTGGCGGGCGTTCAAGCCCTGGTAGCTCGCGAGGTCATGCTGAGCCGCTTGGCGATGGGATGAAGCCCCGCCGCCCCTGATCGTTCCCGGTGAACAGCACGACGTTCACGTCGCCGATGGCGCCGTCGCTGGGGAGCTGCCTGCGGTTCTCGATGATGATGACCTGCGCATCTCCGAAGGACGACTTCACACTGTCCCAGAAGTGTTTCTTGATGTCCTGCGGGAACTCGGTCTCACCGGCATCCGGCTTCTCGTACACGATCAGCGGCGAGTCGATGAGCACGAGGTTGGGGAACGGCCTCTCCTCTCGAACGCAGTGCCGAAGCAGCGCGAGGTTGAATGCCGCGCGGAAGATCGCTCGGACACCCTTTCCATGCGTTCGCCGCGCTCGACCGGAGATGACGACGTCCTGGTCCTTCTCGCTGAAGGTGACGCGATCGAGGTTCGGGTAGCGCCACGCACGAAGAAGCGACTCCACCTCCTTGCTGAACGGCTCGGCTTGACCGGTGCTGACGGTGGATGCCGGGCCGTCGGCGCGCTCCTTCTTCTGCGGGGTGTTGGCCTCTGCCAGGAGGCTTTCCAGTTCCTGCACACGTTCAAGAAGCTCCAGGGCCTTCTTGCACGCGTCACGGCGTGCTCGGATGTCGTCGACCTTCTTGGCGGCGACGTCCACGCGCTGCTCGAGTACGGTCTTCAGTTCCGCCGCAACCGCATCGAACTCGCCTTGGAGCACATCCCGCTCGCTCGTCAGTTGCTCCACCTCTGCGGCGGTGGTCGCGCGCGTCGACTGGAGGTCCTGGAGGAGCCTGATGGTTTTGGCAGCTTCGGCCTTACACGCCTGGGAAACGTCCGCAGGTGTGAGGCGCTCCCTCCGATGTGAATTGTCGTGGTGTTCCGCCTGCGCACCGCACATCGGGCACCGCTCCTCCTTAAGCTGGTCGAGCCTCACGCCGGCCTCGGAGATCGCCTCCAGACGTCGCAAGTCGGACGCGTACTGCTCATGGAGGAGGTCGAATCGCTTCTGCAGCTCCGAGAGCACGTTGAGCTTCGATTCGGATGCTCGCAGCCGCTGCCATGCACCACGGCGCTTCGCCTCCAACGGGGAAGCGTTCTTCTGTTCCGCATCCCGTTCCGCCATTGCCTGCTGGAGGGTCGCCTCAAGTCGGGCGAGCCGATCCCGCTCGTCGAGGAGGCTTCTCACCTCGCCTACATCGGCCAACCCCTCGCGGGCCTTCTGCAGCAGCACCTTGAGGACCTCGGCTTTCCCAGCTTGGCGCCCCTTTGCAACCTTCGGGTCCTCCTTCGCGATTACGGACGAATCGTCGGTGCCCGTCAGGAGCAGCCGGAAGACGCCGCTCTCGACGGTCTTGGACGTGAACTGCCCGCTCAGGACGGGCGAGGTCTCCTTGATGACCGTCTCTTCGTCGATGATGACGAACTGCGTGATGTCGCGAAAGCTGAGCGGGCGGGTCTTGCCTTGCTCGTTAGTACGAACCTTCTTGGTGCCCAGCCCCGACAGGTCGAGGAGGAACTGCGAGACGGTGTCCTCCTTTCCTCCTTGGTGCTTGGCAGCGAGGATGCGATCCGGCTCGCCCTGCGTCGTGAGGCGGATGTCTCCTCCGCGAATGCTTCGCTCAAGCGTGAAGATGCGCTTGTCGCGGTTCGACTCGATCTCGAGGATGACGGTCGTGTAGCGCTCGGCCTCGGGGATTTCCTTGGGCGGCTCACCGCTGCCCAACGCATAGTCGATGCATTGGACGATGAAACTCTTCCCGGAGTCTGAAGGCCCCGCGATCACGTTCAGCCCGCGCGTGAACGCCACCTCGGCGGCCGGCAGACCGGGCCCGGTGAGAACAAGTCGTCGAAGGGCAAAGCCGAACTTCACGACGCCTCCTCTTCCCAGAGCACGGACTCCATCGTGAACTCGGCGCCCCACGTGCCGATGCGTTCACGAACCATTGCGTCGAGCTCGGCGTCGTCGAGCAGTCCGTAGCTGTCGACGATCCAGTCAGCCCTTGCCCGCAGGCCCGTGACGTACTCGGTGCTGAGGGCGTCGAGGAAGCCTGCGGACTTGTCCGTGGCCGTGAAGAAGATGCCGCCATCCTGGTAGACGCGCTCGATGAGGCCTCGGCTCTGGTAGAGGAGTAGCCCCTCTTGGAGCACGCCGCGCCGCACGAAGATCTCGCCGCCGCGATGAGGGGTCTGCGGGTGAAGGCCTGCAGGGCCGCCGGGCATATCATCCGAGTGCACGCTCAAGTAGTCAAACACCACGAGGCGTTCGAGCGAGTACGAGGCCGGGTACGCGGCGGTGAGAATGCACAGCGCACGGAGCCCGAGTTCCACCGGCCCGTTGAACGGCGCGACGACCTTGATCGGCTTCTCCGACGTCACTTCACCCACCGAACCTTTCCGTCGTTCGCGAGTTGGTGGCAGATGCCGCCACGATCCCGGACGTAAATTCGAGTGTGAAGGGGGTGGGCTGCCAGCGGCAGACTGCGCGCCGTCTTCACCACAGCCACGACACGCCGGTAGCCATCGACGTGGTCATCGCGCACGTCGTCCTTGATGCCTGCGTGAACCTCGTCTTGAAGCTTCTCGAACTCGCCCGGAGGCAACGTGTCGCGCGAGAACGTGCGCAAGGACTCGGCGCTGTAGAACTCGACTCGGGAATCGGCGAAGTGCTCCCGAAGATCATCTCGCGCAGCGAGGTCCGCGACGTCGTTCACGTCCTGCTTCAGATGGTCGCCGTACGCCCGCAGGAGTTCGCGCACGAAGACTGTCTCGGCCGCCCCAGGCACGAGCGGAGGCGAGAGGGGGGCGGAGCGAAGCGGAAGTCCGCCGCCAAACCGAGCCGCGTGCCACCGGGTCTTCGCGTGCCCGTCGATGATCCGCAGTACCGGCGTGGCTTCGAAGATGGAGAAGTCGAGGCTCGCAATGTGCGCCTTCATCGCGGCGTCGCAGTCGACCTCCTCAGTCTTGGTGATCCCCTCGCGACAGTATTCATCCCAATTCTTCAGGAGCCCATCGCGAAGGTCGTCAGCCTTCTTCAGCAGGTTCGACAACTTCGTGCCAGCCCCCTGCGGCGCAACGAAGCGGTATCGGCGCGGATAGGTGTAGTCGCCTCGCTTCGTGTAATAAGCGAGCTTCCCCAGCTCGACCCAAATGTCCGTGGGCTTGAGCGACTCCTTGTAGTGCTTGCACTGGTAGTTGTCCCACGCCCCGTTCCCACCCTTCACGGTCGCAATGACGTCGCGGCCCATATCACCGGCGCCGCCACACCGCTCGACGAGCTCGTACTCATCGCGAAGCGAGTCGACCCACTCGTGGACGAAGACCTCCCACTGCGCGGCGCTGAAGAGCTTGATTCGATCTTCAGGATGAATCGGCTGGCCCGACGCCACTACGTCCGCAGCCAGTCCGGGCGGCGGTGCCGGAGGCGCGGGGATCCGAACTGGCGGCGGGATCGGCGTCGTCATGGCTTCGCCTCTCGCCTACGTCGTCGAGGACCTCGATGAATCGGGCGAAATGGGTGGTCGTCTCCTCGTCCTCGGGGGAGAGAAGAATCGGCTTTAAGCCCGGCTCCTCACTCACCGGGACGAGCCGCGCCAAGGTACACTAGGTGCGCTTGAGCCAGCAATGCCTCTGGCGGGGAGCTTCGTCGCCCGCTGGTAACGAACCAGCCCAGAGGCTCCGCCCAATATCTGCCGCCCGCTCGCTGCGCCGCTCCTGTAGGTCCGGATGAGCAACGGCAGGTCCGGGCGCTGCGCCACTCATGCCGGAAGCTGCCCGGCCTCCGAGCCACCATGGCCTAGCCCGGCAGCAGCCCCTTGTTGGTGGTTCCCTGGGAAATGTTCGGCCAATGCGAGCATCCGGGCCAGGTGGGCAAGCCGGCGCACGGGCGAAGGGGGAGGGGCTCGCGGAGTACCGGTCAACTTCACGTGCGGTCGGAGTAGAGATGCCGCAGCTCGTCGGCCACGTTCTTCTCGAACCTGCCGTCCAGCGTGCCGATCACGTCCATGCGCGTAACGAAGTCCCGGAAGTCGAGACGCCGGGAGACGTGCCCGAGTAGCACCGCGGCAAGGTGGTCGTGGAAGAGCGACGCCAGCTGCCGCTCCGCGCCCCTCACCCGCTCGGCGAGCGTTTCACCGTGAGCCAGCAGTTCAGTCCCTTCCTCCATCATCCACGCGCGCTCGAAACGATTGACCGGCGCCCCGACCCCATCACAGGCCGCGAGGTAACGACGATGGTGTGCACTGTGCTCGCGTACCTCTTCGAGCCGCTCCCGTGAGTAGAAGAAATCGCAGATACGGCAGCGCCCAGCTCCGTCAATGGTTTCGATGAAATTTCCAGCCATGAGTATCTCCCATCAGGGAGCATCTACCTTCCCGGTAGAGCGCTCGCCCGTGGCCGTGGGCCAAGGCAACGGTGGCGACGTCACGATGCGCCGCCGGTTCCGCCCGCGCCAACGCAGGCACTTGGTACAGCCCCAGCCGACTCCGCTCGCGCAGCCCAATACATTGACGAGGGAGCCGCAGCTCAAACGAGGGCACTGAAAAAACACGCGCTCTCCTCCGTAGCTGGTGGGACTCGGTACACGAGCGAGGTTTACCTCAGCTATGAAGCCGAACTTCTCCAGCCGAACGGACTTCGCCTCTCGGAACCGCGCCGGTTTCAGCAGCGTACGTACAAGAGGCAGAGAAACCCTTGCGCATTGATCCCGGTAGAACGCCATGGCGCAATCACCCTCCCCCGCGGACGGTCACAGAATCAGCATGAGCAACGAGTACCTGTACAGGGCGATCACGCCCCAGTTCGACGCGATGCTCCTCCAACAAAGCCTTGAATCGTCGGGTCATGCTGTCCACGAGCTTGGTGAGCACCTTCACCGCCTCGAAGTCGCGTCGCCCCATCGCCTCACCAACCGCAGCGTCGATCAAATCCATCTGGCTCCGGGTAACGGCCAGCGCTCGGGCGATGGTGCGCCGCCGGGTGGTATCGCCATCCGGCGAAGACAGAGCCCCGGCCAAGTCGCGGGCGTGCTCCACGAGTTCCACCTTGCCACCGGAGGTGAAGCTGGTGAGCGCGAGCTGGTCCAGCGCCGGAAGACCCAGCCGGGGCTGATGCGGCGGCTCCACGCGCGCGAGGGTCTCCGGCTTCTCGGCGTCGGGCACACATGGGGCAAGGGAAAGATGGCGAGGAGCCGTGGGAATCGTCACCTACGAAGTTTAGTACATCCGTTGGAATCGGCCCCGGAGGGCACCGCATCTCGCGGAGATGATCGCCGCTGTGGACTCCCGTCAGGAACCTCTCGCGCGTGTGGCAGTAGGTGCGGCGCATTCACAGGCCCCGGTAACGGAAGGAACGTGGTGCGCCCTGTCCACTCGCGAGGGTGGACGGCCACCCTTGCGGCAGCGGCATGGTGGCCACACGCCCCTGGAGGGGGAGAGGCCCCTTGGCCACCCTGGCCATCCACCATGCCGTGCTCCACTAAAGATTCGCGCTTTTCTTTTCGCTCTCCTCCTCCAGGAGGAGGGTGGCTACGGTGGACAGGTGGACAGGTGGACAGCCCTCCTAAGCCTTTGAAATCAGAAGCTCTTTCCCCCTCGCCCTCCGGCCACCCTCCTGCTCTGCGAGGGTGGCCACGGTGGCCATGTTGGCCGTGCACGATGCTCTGTCCACACGTCTGGGAGTGGGGGGGGGGGCGCCCTGGGAACGGCACGCCCGCCAAGGCCGCATCAAGAGAAGTCGGCGTCGTCTACGTTCTTCTTGGCCTTCAGGGCCTCCTGCTGATGCCGCACAGCCTCCTCCACCTCGCGCATCGCCTTGGCGTTCCGCTCACGCCGCTCCGCGGCCATGTCCAAAATGGCCGACGGAGGAGTCCAGGTGCTGAGGCGCTGGCCATCCACCCTCTTGCGCTTCTCGGTGAAGCCCAGGCGTTGGAGAATGCCGGCTACGCGCTTCTGGTCGGCCTGCGTCCAGTCCTTGGTCTGCTTGCCCAGGTGCTCCTCCAGCAGTAGCTGCGTGGTGATGGGAGCCTCCGGGTGGTTGGCCAGCCGATGCACCACGGCCTCCAACACCTTGTCCGCCCAGATGTCCTCCTGCTCGTGCTCGGCGTTGCGCGCGGCGCGCAGTGCGTCCTCTTCCGGCGTGAGCCACCACTGCTCGCCCGCCCGGTAGAGCACCACGGCCTCGGCCCAGAGCTGATCGCGCCACTGTCGCGTCTTCTCCACGTCGATGCGGGTGCACCCGGAGACAACCCAGAAGCGACGGCTGCCCGTCTCGTCGTTGAGGAAGGCCGGGATGTTGGTGGAGGCGACGATGATGGAGGTGCGCGGGAACTCCTCGATGCGCCGCCCGTACGCCGGCCGCAGCATGTCCACGGCGGAGGACAGGTGCGCCTTCACCTGCGTCGCCTCGCTCTTGCGCATCGTCTCCAGTTCCGCCCACTCGTGGAACCAGATGCGCCGCATCAGCATGAGCGAGTCCTTGTTCTTCAGGTCCACGGCGGAGTCGCTGAACCACTCGGGTCCCGCGAGCGCCTTGAAGAAGCTGGACTTGCGCGCACCCTGCGCCCCCACGAGCACCAGCACGGTGTCGACCTTGCAGCCCGGCTCGAGGGGACGCGCCACGGCGGAGATGAAGAAGCGCCTGAGGATGGCCTGCGTCAGCAAGTCCGGATCAGCGATGCCCAACAGCACCGGCGCCACGTCCTTGATGCGCTCCACGCCGTCCCAGACGAGCCCCTCCAGGTAGTCGCGCACCGGGTGGTAGCTCTGCTCCTCGGCCACCTGCAAGAGGGCGCTCGTCACCTGCGCCTCGCTGAAGGTGAGCTTCTTAGGCGGCTTCTTCCCCTTCTTCTTCGGCGGGGTGAGCCGCAGCTCGATGCGCTCGCGCAAGATGCCGACGATGGAGGTGGGCGGCACCTTCCGGTCGATGGTGGGCGTCAGCAGCATTTCGTTGTACTCGAGCTCGCCCTCCAGGACGTTGGCCGCGTTGTTGCGAATGATGTCGCAGCACGTGGCGTACGTCTTGGCCTTGTAGACCTTCGGTCGCCCCGTCCCGGGCCGGATTCGGGCGGGCGACGGGGAGCCACTGGAGGCCAGCCCGGTGTTGTTGCTGGCCAGGCGCAGGCGAGGCGCCGAGCTGTGGGTGGTGCCGTCCTCGGGCTCGTCCCCCTCGTCGTCGAGGTAGCCCTCCTGGCGCAGCAGATCCATCCGGTCGACGCCAGCCGCAGCGGCATCGAGGTCCAGGGCATCGCCGAACCAGCAGGTGCTCCCCTTACGTCCTACGCGGCATTCGTCATGCGAGGCGGAGAAGCAGGACCAGCGCCGCGGGTTGTCGGCGAGCTGGCCGAAGCAGCCCTTGTGGCCGCACGCGGGGCACTGGCCGCCCGAGTTCGGGTAGAAGCGCGGGTGGTCGGCGAGATAGCGATCCACAGCCCGTTGGAGGGGCGAGGCCGGCTCCGCCGCGAGGTGCATGCCCTGCGTGGGCTGGAGCACCTGCGTCCCCGTCACCACGGCTGCGGGCAGCACACCCCCTCGTGGGCTTTCCTTGCGCAGAGTGGCCTGGGTCTTGAACGAGGGCACCACCTCCGCGAGCGCGCGCTCCAGCTGCTCCATGGTGGCGCAGTCGAAGTCCTCCGGCAGGTACTGCACCAGCCGCCCCTCACTCCCCGGCCGGTAGAAGTGGTTCGCGCCCTCCGCCGCCTCGGACCACAAGGGCAACCACACCATGTTGCCCAGGCCCCCGGGGGGCAGCTGCGCCTGCTTCGGGAAGACTTCGATGCCGTGCCCTTTCACCGGGTCCGCCACTCCCCCCTTGACGCACGGTGCGTCGTCCGGAGCGAGGAGGAGGCCCAGCGAGCGCGCCACCTGGGCCGCCACGGGATCGGCGAAGAAGACCCAGAGGTGCCAGCCATAACCGCCGCCGGAGCGCTCCAGATAGCAGGGGAGCCCCGCGCGCTGCGCCTTGTCGTGCGCTTGGAGCGCCGCGGCCAGCGGGTCCACCAGCGCGTGGTGGTGATGGCCGGCATCGAAGTCGATGCACAGCCAGGCCACCGTGCTGTCCTGAGCGAGTTGGTACGCGCCGAGGCGGAAGTGGCCATCCAGGGTCTTCCCGAGCGACCCGTCCCGATTCCGGAGGTAGATGCGCACCTGACGCGTGTTGCGGCTGGGCCCCAGCACATGCGCCCGAACCGCATCCAGGAGCGTGTCCTCGTCATCGAGAACGCCGGGATGGGGCTTGCCCTGGAAGGTGCGGAGGTTGAGGACGTCCTGCCGGTGGAAGAATCGCTTGGCGAGTCCGGCCACCACCTGCGCGAGCTTCTCGGCGGAGGGCGGCGTGGACAGCAATTCCAGCGTCACCGCCGGGGAAGGGGCGAGAGGCACCGGGCGAGTGACGTCCTGCGGGTCAATGCGCTCTTGGAGCTCTTCTGCGTACTGAGCGGTGGGCTCGGGCGCCACCACGGGGGAGAGCTCAGGCGCGGACATAGCGCACCCCCTCCCGCTTGCCCTGGACGCCTACCGCTCGCCGTTCAGGGTCCGGGTCCGGATCGCCGCCTCCGGCTGCGGTGGACGGCGTGGACCGCCGTGCCATACGCCGACAGCCGCGCCGCATGGGGCGACACGTGCGAGCTCGCGAACGAGCCAGGGCGATGCGACGCGTGCGCACCTCCCGCTCCCGCTGCCGGTGTTTCTGCCGCAGCTCACGCGCGAAGTCGGTATCACCACTCGCCTCGAAGAGTACGGCCAGTTGGAGCTCGCTGGACTCGCCCACGATGCGCCCGCGCTTGCCCTTCTCCTGCGGAATAAACGGCGGCTCCACGTACATCGTCTCGTACGCCTCCGCCCCATCTAGGCCGTCGTACTCGATGGGCTGCACGTCGCCTTCATCAAAGCCGGGGCGCCCTGGCGCGGCCGGCAGCTCTGTATTACAATTGAGTTGCATCTTGTAACTCCTGTAGTTGGTCACTGCGGGGTTGATTGGCCCTGGCGGTCCCAATCCGCTGGGGCCATTGATCTTAACAAGTTGGACCTGGGCGTTTCGACATGATTGGCGGAAGGGCGACCGAAGGAACGGGAGGCTGAAGCTTCAATTCCGGCGGCAGAAATCGTGCAGGACCACGAGGTCATTGGACTCGGCGATGGCGGCCAGCGCTTCGGGCCCCAGCTCGGTGGTGGCCGCGTGGATGATGCTCAGCACCGTGTAGCGAGCCCGCGGAACGTGTTCGACGAGCACCAGCGCGCGACTCACGCTCTCACTCGCCCCCTGCGCCCCCGTGCCCCCCTCCCCCTCTGGGAGTTGGTCCTCAATGATGTACACCACGTGCGGCTTGCGGCTCATGATGGCCCGGGCGAGTGCGACAAGGGAACAGAGGACCACAAACCCGTGGAGGCCAGCCCCAATCAGAACCAGGGCGGAGCCGTAGGTGTCGGGCATCATTGCGGCACCACGCCCAGCTCGCGCTCGACGAGCGCCTCCAGTGCCTCCAGGATGATGAACCGCAACGGCAGAGGCAGGCCGCCCTGGCGTTGGGCTCGCGCCAGCCGCAGGGCGTCCACACGCCCGCGCAGTTCGAGCGGAAGCGAGAAGCTCGTCATGTAGGACTCGGTGTTTTCGGGTGCTCTCATCGATGGGTCTCCGTCTCGGTGGCCAAATGGCCAAACCTCCAAAGATATAGGTGATGGCCTTGAGAACACCCCACTCGCTCCCTACGAACCCCTCCGCCACCGGGGCGC
>NZ_DASVWK010000802.1:0-1666 GCF_036389735.1 Archangium sp.
GACATCCCCGTCGTCGGTGACTGGGATGGCAATGGCACGGACACTGTCGGCGTGTACCGCGGTGGCGTCTGGTACCTGCGCAACTCCAACACCGCCGGTGCCCACTCCGTTCCCAGCTTCGCCTACGGCGGCCCGGATGACATCCCCGTCGTCGGCGATTGGGATGGTGATGGCATCGACACCGTCGGCGTGGTCAAGAATGGCGTCTGGTACCTGCGCAACTCCAACACCGCTGGCGCTCACACCATCCCCAGCTTCGCCTACGGCGCCTATACCACCGACACTCCCGTGGTGGGCGACTGGAACGGCGACCGCACGACCACCATCGGCGTCGCTCGCTGAGCCTTCCTGGGCCTGAGGTGGCCCCTGTACAGGGGCCACCTTCATCTCACGCGCGCCGGGAGATCCTCAGCGCTTCCAGAAACCCTGCCTCTGCCCGTAGAGGGAGTCCGAGGTGGTCGGTATGACATTGGGCACGTTGAGCCAGCCGTAGATCCGAGGGTTGGGACCGAGGCGGGTGTTGCCGCTCATCTGGAAGGTCCGCGCGTGCGTGGCGTCCGAAACGGAGCTGATACGCCCGCCGGTATTGGTGATGTCCGGATCGCTCGTGCAGGTGCGGACATACTGTGGGCCGGCGCCGAGGTTGGTGTTCCACAGCGCCGTGTGGATGGCGCGGTGGTCGGTATGGCCGTAGGTGGCGCAGTTCGTGTATTGCGTGTTGTAGTAGCTCGCGCCAATGACGTTCAACTCCGGCAGCGCCGGAATGCCCAGTTGGGCCTTGTTGGCGCGCACCTGCTGCAGGGCCCAGATGACCTCGGCCGGCCGCAAGTCTCCGTCGCCGAGATCGAACATGACGATGGCCCCCACGCTGTTGGACCACACGTCCGCGCAGCGGGATTCACTCGCCACACCGCCGTTGCCGTTCGCGTCGGTGTAGTCGACCACCGTCGGCGCCAGCCCGTCGCTCGGCATGCCGCCGAAACAGAATCTCCCGCGCGACGTGGGCGCCCGCGGCAGCGACACGTCCGACGCGGCCATTGTCTCGAGGAACGTCCGGAACGACTCCACCCGCGCCTGCTTGCACGCGCTCGTCCATTTGCCGGACCACGGATTCGGGACGGGCATGCGCTCGTTGTAGTCAGGTCTACCGACCGGGCTGTTGGGGCCTTCATACCAGTGGGGTCCGCCCACCGCCGCCGAGGCCGGAAGGCACCCACTGGTCTCCTCGCCCCGCGTCATCATCACGAACACTTTGTAGTTCGACGTGGAGTTGTCGACCAGCGCCCAGCCTTCGTACTCATCGTCGGGGTGCGGGAACACCACGTACGAGAGTTGGACCGGCGTCACGGCCTGGGCCGTGGTCGACAGAGCCGGCGAGGTCTCTTCGTCGGGCAGCCCGCACGAAGACGCCAGCGCGGCAGAGAGCATCAGAAACGGAATCGGTGAACGTCTCATGAACATATCCTTCGTGGGGGTGGGTCGTACGTGGATTGAAGATGGCGCCGGGCGCCCAGGCGGGGCGGAGCCTGGGCCCCGCGCGGGCGGCGGCTCAGCGGCAGGTGTAGCGCTGCAGCGTCGTGCCCTCGGGCGTGCGGACGGAGTAGAGGACGCCGCCGCTGTCGGGCACGGCGAAGTCCCGGAAGGTCTCCTCCGGCATGGAGTTGGA